>CAUJDU010000030.1 GCA_963169585.1 Actinomycetota bacterium
AAAGTCACGCACATATGCCAGAAATAATGCGCCATCCATTGAACCATCGGCTACCATCGGTTACTGCTGACTGTTGCTGTGAAAACTCTATAATCACCAAGGACGTTACTAGCAAACGACTCACTCCGCAAATCCGGCTTACAGAACCGTCTTACCTCAGGAATAATCTCAAAATTGTTCAAGATGGATGATTATGAGCCAAAAATTCAATCAAGCCGATACCTGACTACTCATCCCCTCATATAAAAAAGGATAGTCTAAAACATCTAAACTATCCTTTCTACACCTATTTTCAGCCATATATACGATTTACGTAAAATTGGCTTACAAGGAATCAGTACTAGTGATGATGCTCTTCATTTTCTTCACTTTCTGCGGCATCACTTTGATCAGTAGGTTGTTGTTCGTGTTCAACATCTCCGTGATGATGGTGCTCACCTTGATCAGCATCTCCATGGTGGTGCTCTTCTTCATCTTCAGCCTTAGCAGAAGCTTTCTTCAACGGAGTAAAACGAGCAGCTTGTGTCTCTGCCCCATCCAATACTACAAATACGGAAACTACGGTTTCCGGTGTAATTGTAAACTCTCCCGTCCCTTTCATGAAATTTGCAAAAACCGGTATCAATGTTACCGATACCTTTTTCCCATCTTTATCAAAAACATTTGCCTTACCTGATCCACCTTTAGTAAGAACCTCATGATCCATGTGATCCGTTACATATAAACGTAATTCACCATCCTTGGCAACCAGTTCCAAATGATACGGACCTGCCATTCTTAATTGTCCGCCATGTGGAGCAGCTACCCCATCCAATTGTTCATCTGAATGTGCCCAAGTCGACCCTGTAAATAAAGTTAGCAATCCAAAAAGAACCACACCCGTCAGATATTTTTTCATTACTGTTCTCCCTATCACTGGTTAAAAACTACTTAACAAGCTTCATAAATTTATTATAAAACTTCTTACTCTTAACGATTACTTTAGGCTGTCTTCTCAGTTTCTTTGGACAGAATTAATGTACATGATCTCGCGGTGGTGGCAATATCTCCTTTTCCTGATTAAGTTGCAAAAGTTGACTGGTAAGCAAGTTTAAATCACTCCAGCCAGACTGATCCAAGGATGGTATCCAGCGGGCACGCAAATATCCAAAACGATCGACTAAAAACTCCATATGATCGGGAATATTACCTGAACCCAAGATATCGGGATATTTGAGAGTACGCCTGTAAAGGATATAGCTGTTTTTTACTTCAAACCATCCATCTCTTACTACTTCAAGTGGGGTATCAGCAGCAAAGCCAGCTACCGCTGCCTCGCTATACCCATCCAAAGGAACGGCGAGTACAACTGTCTTTAGGCTTCTCAGCTTCTCATAGCTTTCGCTTAACTCCTTTAATCTATCCAATGAATTTGGCCAGCTAAAAAATACCAATAATACATTTGCTGTTTGTCGAAAATCTTTGAGTGTGCCAGTAGTACCATCATAAGCAGTGAACTGAAAAACCGGTGGACCCATAGAAGGTTTATCCGGTATAACTGCAGGGCCCAGTAGTCTCGCCTGGTAGCCACGTGACATTGCATGAATGTAGTTGACCGTATCCCATCGATCCTCTTCAGACAAACTATTTATAAAGCCAGGCATCCCTGTATTTTCAATACCATACCCTAGCCAGTGGAAAAAATCACCGGCCGTATGCCTCGCGGTATGCGGTTCTGTCAGCAAATCTGCAGGTGGCATTGACAAAGTTTTAGCTAATATACCGTTACCTTTCCCTTGAGGACCATGACAACTGGTGCAAAATTCTGAAAAATGCACCGAACCATTCGAAATTGAAATAGCATCAAATGGAACAGGTGTATTACGATACGTCTCAGGATAAGCAACAACTGCAAATTGTGGCAAAATCGCAGCGATACCACTAACTACTAATACGCTTGTAACCAAAGCACGTTTTCTAAAATTCCAATCCTTCTTTTTACCCAACCAAAATAGACCAAATGCGGCAACAAGTAAAACTACTCCTAACCCTAAGAAGAATTGAACTGTTGGATCATTCCATGCTCCCGCACCTATTGATCCATCAATAGTAAAACGGAATGGATATGGCCAATTTTCCACCATTGCATGCTTGGCGGGCACTGAGTTGGAAAGTATTGTTGCAAATAGTACAAGAAGCAACGCCAATACAAATTCAACTCGAACCCATTTACGCAATCTAGCTACTCCAGAATCTGGGGCACCTTCCTCCGCACAACCGTAGTTCTCAACCTGGGTAGTTTTATGCACCCACTTAGAGAAGAAAGATTGATTAATTTTCTCTTCTTTATCCAGACTGGAACGGTCTATAGAATCACATACACGCTCAAATGACGGCAACCACTTTGAACGCGCCTGGTACGCTATAAACAATATTGCTATCAACAAAGCGATTTTCGTAACCAGAGCCCAACCATAAGTACTAGCTACCAATGCATGATAATCTTCTTCCACCATCCGATCCGTTAGAATCAGGCCAGTTAGTACTATTGCAACCATGATGGGCAACGCAATGACCGAAAATCTTTTCAGGCTGTCTACGTTCAATACGAGCTGTATGCCTTTAGCATCACAATTGTGTCGATCGAAAACGATTAATAAAAATGCCGGAAGTGCACCAAACCATGCTCCGGCCATCAGGATATGAATTGCATAAATAGGCACATACACCATGAAATTTTCATCTGCACCCGCATGGCTCACCATCGCCGAAGCTACCAAGGGCAAGGATGCTATACAAGCTCCCATAACGTAATGCCATCTGGCCCGTTCACGTTTCACGTATATGAATACTGAAACAGCCATCAAAAATAGGGCAGAAATAGCACGTAATGCCCACATATGTCCCATATTGGTATGCCTGACAATCTCAATCCATGCATCAAGCTTCCAAGTATTGGACTCAATTCCGGTTGCTTTACCTGTAGTCGTAGCCAGAACTCCAATAAGCCCAACTAAAACTATAGCAGTCAATACAGGGAATAATTTCTCCAAACGTATGACCCACGCATTATCGAATAACTCTCGCCTGGTACCTGCTATGGCTAGATAAAGACAACTTCCAAGTAATACTAGATTGGCAACAAGCTGTGACCATCTAGCTAATATCGCAACGATTTCCATTACTTATTTTTTATTTTGTTACTTATTTTTAACTGTAAATTTATATTCTGAATCTACTACATGACCGTCTACAGACAAAACACGAAACTTGACCGTATATTGACCACCAATCAGCTCGGGCAATTCAAGGTAAATCGATTTAGCATCATCAGGATGAACTAAAGGTTTTTTTTCAGTGAGTGCCTTACCATTTGCATCATGCAGTGACAAAGATGCATAGTCGGCTTCAATTTCTTCGTTAAACCATAACCTAACTTGTTTTGGGGAAGCAGTAAGAACTGCTCGACGTGCTGGCTCAGCTTTTGTTAGAGCAGCATGTGCAAACACTACATTTGAACTTGACAATAAAACTAAAGAAATTAATCCCATTACAAAACTGCTTATCTTCACCTTTGTTACAATTTTTTCTATGAACAACTCAACAAAACTTTCTCTTTTCATCTTATTACCCTTCTAATATTTAAAAATAAATATACAAGAACATTGATACTTACTTAAATAGTGTTATGCATATTGTGTGAGATGCTTTATCCTCAAGGATTTTGTTTCTTTTTGAAGAAGAAGATGCCGGCACCTGCTGCAAGGGCTAATGCTCCGAGGATATACAGCATATCAGGCTTACCTCCAGTGCCTACAGCAAATGGAAAACGGGAAATATGCTCGGTACCATTGTCTCTGATCGTCACCAGTCCCACGAACTTCCCTTCCGCAGGAAAATCGTGTTCAAAAGTTACCGATCCATTCATATATACCTTTGGTGGTGAATGAAAAACAGTAAGCTCATCAAGATTTCCTTCTGAACCCGGTTCAGCTCCTGTATCACGAATAATCCGCACTTCTGTCGTCATCGTACGTAACGCTTCATCTATGTAGTCCAGCGCTACAATTGTCCGGCCAATATTCGGTATGTCTTCACAGAATTCTTTTTCCTGTGTGCTTTCAGGCTGATAACCCGTAAAGTGCATGGTATAAGGACCAATGGTCAGCTTACACATATCTTCCGCCAGTGATAACCCACCATGTGCTTGCACCTGGATTGAACAGACCATTCCCAGCAGTACCCCTCCAAGCCACTTGATACTTGTCATT
>CAUJDU010000031.1 GCA_963169585.1 Actinomycetota bacterium
AGTATTTCCTGATGGTTGTAAAATATCTATCAGACGCTTATGGATGCGCATTTCAAAGTGTTCACGTGCATCTTTGTCTACGTGCGGAGAAGTTGTAACAGTGTAACGGTGCTTTTCAGTTGGCAAAGGGATAGGTCCGACGACTTTCGCTTTTGTTCTAATAACAGTCTCAACGATTTTCTTTGAAGATTGATCGATTAACTCGTGATCGTAGGCCTTCAATCGAATGCGAATTTTTTGGTCGTTCATTTAATATTCCCTTGTCAAGCAGCGGTTTAGCGAGCATTTAAGCAGACGCCATATGTAAGCTAAAGATTATAGCGATAAATTTAAGCCCTGTACAAGCTGGACTATGCACTCTTGCGATCGTTCTTTGATTTACTAGAAAGAATTTTTACATCTTGTGCCTTAACAGGCTTTGAATACAAAAAGCCTTGTGCATAGTTACAACCCATCTGTACTAGCGCATCATGGGTAGCTTGCGAGTCAACGCCTTCTGCTGTCACAGTTAAATCCATTGCTTTAGCCAAGCTAACCAAAGAACTAACGATTGCTGTGTCATCCTCGTTTTTTCCATATCCTTTTATATATGACATATCAATTTTAAAGCCAGTGATCGGGAACTTCTTCAAATATGAGAGTGATGAATAGCCAGTTCCAAAATCATCGATATGAATTTGGAACCCACTTAATTCAATTTCTTTTAATGTTGAAATAGCTGTCTTCACATCAACCAACAAAGAAGATTCGGTCATTTCAAAGATGATTGTGGTTGGGCTCACATCATACTTCTCACATAAAAATTTGATATTCGTTAACAAATCCTCATCACTTAATTGTCTAAAAGATAAGTTTATATTCATTGTCAATGAACTCTGACAAGGGTAATTCTCTGCTTGCCATCTGCTCAATTGTCTAATAGCGAGTTCGATCACATTATTACCCAACTCGATTATCAACCCATTATCTTCAGCAACAGAAATAAAAATCTCTGGAGGGACATAACCAAGTTTAGGATGATTCCATCTAGCCAATGCCTCGAAACCCACATGCAAGCGAGAAGACATATCAATAATAGGTTGATAGTAGACCTCTATCTGATTATCGACAATAGCCCTATGTAGATCATTTAACGTCCAAGTATATTCAGCCGGTTTAAGTTCTGATTCAATAACATTCTCTTCGATACGATTTCTACCTAATTCTTTAGCCCTATACATTGCCGCATCAGCATTCCTCAACAAAGTTTGAACGTCTAAATCTTTTGTAGTGTTATAAGCAATTCCAATACTGCAAGAAATATAATTTTCTGTATCTCCAACAACAATAGGATCTGTACACGCTTCTAACACATGCTTTGCAACATCTCGGGCACGTCTAATGTTGTGATTGATTTGCAAAAAGATTGCAAACTCATCTCCACCTAAGCGACATACCAACCCTCTAGCACCAACAACTACCTTAATTCTGCTAGCGACCTCTCTGATTACGTTGTCCCCCATTTGGTGGCCATACGTATCGTTCACTTCTTTGAAGCGATCTAAATCAACAAACATAATCGCAAACTGCCGATCTGCAATATTTTCACCATTAAGCTCAGCTCGAATTTTCTTAATAAAAAAATCTCTATTAGCTAATTTTGTTAGGGGGTCATGAGTTGCAAGTTCTTGATATTTTTCTTCACTTTTACTTATCTCATTAATAGCAAGTTGTTGTGCAACAACCAATCTTTTCGAATCAAAGAAGCTTGTTATCTGTGCAATTAATATCGTAACGAAAGTTAGTAAAAAACTATACACAACTATTGTTGATACATCTTGAATAGACCCCGCATACAAAACGCTAAATGCAATAACACAAGCAACAATGACATATGAACTAATTGCTAAAGAAACTTCGCTTCTTACGCTCCCTTTGAACCTAGGTACTGGATATTTACTAAGAGAGAATGATACCCAACAAATTACAGCCATCCAAGCGAACATCTGAACAATTGGTTTTGTTGATTGCCATCCTTGAAAGTTTGATATCAAAAACAATAAATCAGCAAAAGCCTGGAAAACAAGGCCCATACATAACCCAACAACTACCAAATCTCTTTTACGATAAAGCATGATCGCTAAACAGATAGTAATAATTAATAAGTCAACGCTGCCTGATAAATAATTTGCTAGATGCGACCGAATAAGTTCATGTTTATTATCGAACCAAATCTGTGTTACATAAATTACTGCGAAGAAAGAGACACTAGCGCCTATCGTGAGTGCGTGCACAAGAATTTGAATTTTCTCTCTAGGTTCTAGTCCATATAACCCCAATAAGATGATTCCTAAGACGCCAACAGCTAAAGCAATAATCATTACGATCACAGTAAATCCATAAAATCGAGAATAGACATCAGTAATTAATGGCACAACAGAATCGATCAATTGTCCAGGTGCCCAAATCAAAATTGCAATCGAAAAAATCTTATAGGCAATCACTTTATGTTTGCGCCAGAGTCCAAATGTGCGTACACCTAAAAACAAAAATGCAAAACTTCTAATAATTTCAAATACCGCATTTGTCCAGAGTGTAACCGTTGTTTGAAAGAAGAAAGTAATAATATAAAAAACAAAAGCTGCAATGCTGATAGGGATAGCTAGATTAAGGAATTGTCTAAGTGTAACGGTGTTACATTTCCAATAAAACCGTTCCAGGGTTTCCATTGAATGAATATCGGCAGATATCAATGCTTTTATAGCTGAATTTTATTGATTTTCCCTCGAAATCAGGCTATCGACTGAATAATCCATACTTTCCATTCATATTTATACGTTTAAAAAAGGCCAAATGGCCTATAATTCAACATATTTAGATGCCGATATATATACATATATGCATGTCGGAGGTAAAGTTTTGAGAACAAAATATATTGGAGCGATAATATTAATTTCGCTTTTGGCCGTTCAAATCGGCTTTTCCTCTATGGCCAGTGCCGCTGGTAACAACAATATGAGCCCTTCCAGTGGCTGGCTATATGGTGATGGTTCAGTTTCTTTCAGCATATGCAATCAAGGATCAACATCGATCAAACAAGCGCAAGTCTCTTTTAGTGCCACCAACTATGAGATTGAAGTTGTCCATGCTTTCATTTTGCAAGTCAATCCACAACTTGGAAGTAACCCTGGAACATTTAATAACTCAACGGGTATATGGACAGGACTTGTTGAACCATCAAAGTGTATAGAGCTCATGGGATTTGGTCATCCAACTGGAAACATTGGAGACCAAATGACAGTAACAATGAATTTGCTCTCAACAACTGAAGTAGACAACACGATTGAAACTTACACAGGCGTCAGTACAACTACACCACCGCTTGGAACTATCTTGCCATCTGACATCACTTCACAAGCACGCCTACTTACAACAGGATCTATCGTCTCGGGTGACACTGTTTCATACCAAATTGATATAACAAACCAAGGCCCAGGAACACTTTACGGAACGAATAATTTCTTATTGTACGGCTTTGTAGTCCCTGAAGGAACAACATTTTCAAGTGTAGAAGATTTGGATCCTAGTGATCATTTTGAGATTGATGGTTCATCTTGCATGCAAGCTGGAACAGTGAGCATGCTACAAATACCAGGTATGGAGGATTACAACAGTCGAACATTGATTTTTTGTTTCCCGACCACTCCAGATGGGACGCTTCCAGCAGGGGAAACTATTTATCCTTTTAAAGTAAATCTAACGGCTGGTGCAAGCCTCGCATCTGGAGACTCTGATGTCGTTGGACTTCTTGAATCAAACGATCGAGGAACCGCAGACATTGTAAGATCTGCATTATCTGGCGTAAATGTTCTTACGCAAAATATCAATAACATTGCATATCTCCAATACGATCCAAGCGACCTACAAGTTACAATTAATAGATGCCCGGGACAGGCAGCGACGTCAACGACTGGCACTGGATGCTTCCAAGTAAGTTTCAACAAAATGATCTATGCCCCAAGCTTTAGCATTGATGACATTGTGCTCAATGGAGGAACTGGTTCTGTCACATCATTTAATCAGCTAGATGATTACACCTGGGAAGTCCGCGTAGCTGATGTATCACCAGGAACAACTCTGACATTATTATTAGGAACTGATAGCGTTCAAGACTACTCTGCAGTTCTAAATAATGTTCAGGTTCTAGGAGAAAACACAATACGTTTTGTAAATGCAAGTACGCCTTCTGGCAATGGAAGTAGCAATAGCGACTCAACAAACTCTGCTCAAGGTACTTTAGCCAATACAGGCACGAATACAAACATAGCTTTTCTTGCATTCTTACTTATTTGTGTAGGTGTTTTGCTTGTCTATAAGACAAGATCGAAGAATCCTTCTCTTAAAGGCCCTAATACAGTAGAGGAATAAACAACGCAATACACCTATTGCACCAATTGTCTTAATCGTGTATGGTTGTTTATGCCTTTTTTCAGAAGAAGAACAAACGAGAAGACTGTTCAAGATGGACCAACACCCCACCTAAGCAACCTAACTAACACTAGCGTCGAACCAGGGGTCGTGGATGCCCATCAAGCAATCTTTTCCTACTTTAAGAGAATAGTTGATTCATTTTGTAGCGGTACTATATCAACAAGCTCAGGAAATCCTTATATCCCTAATGGTGACCAAATTGTGTTCATGGTCGTTTCACCTGATCACGGTTACGTATTTGATAGCGTATATTCACCAATTGGAAATAAAGCTAGCTTTTTTTCTAGTAAATATGCTGAGAAATCGATTGCTCCAGACGAACCTACTGTTGGACTACATGGAGACTATGCGCAAGCAGAAGAGGCTCGTCAAAAATTGATGGAAGATTACGCCGCTCAAGGCTTTCCTATGGAAATGAGATATCAAGCTATAGATCTTCAGACTGCTTGCGATGTCATAAAAAGTTTAGGTGCTAATGTCTCATTAGAATTAGGATCCAAAAAAATTCTAATTCCATTAAAAGCACTTGATGGCCTAACTCGTACTATCGAAGAACGTGAATCTAGTCTTAATGATATTCCAGAAGAAGTATATGAATTTGCTAACAATGCTGGGATAAATATTATTGACTCCGATATAATTTTTCATCTACTTTCCCCAATAAAAAAAGTATTTGATATTTCTATGGGCGTATCTTGTGATGTGAGTGACCCAGAATCTACAAAGCTTGAAATAAATGTGAGGGAACGGAACATACCTTACACCAACGAAGCATTTGACAAGCTTGACCTGTTAAAAATGGAGTTGGAATACCAGGTATGCGGCATTAATCATCAATTATCTGGCGTCAATATCTCAACTGGAATTCACGAGCTACCAATATTCGAAACCGTGACATTTAGTTCCAGTTCTTTAAACCGAGAACTATAGCTACCCCCCAATTAGTACTAGCTTAGGTACGGCAGTTGAAATTGGTGAGACTCCTGGCAAGACTAAACCTCCACCTGCAGCTCCAGCACTTGTAGATGCCCCAGGGATAATCAAACCAGCAGCAGAAGTCGCACTACCTGAAGTTGTAAGTGCAGCACTAGTTCCAGCACCAACGCTACTTGCGCTAGGAATAATCAAACCAGAAGCGCTAGTCGCAGCACTAGAAGTTACAGCAGTACTTGCACCAGCAGCACTAGTACTAGCGCCTCCGAAAACTAATCCACTTTGGCCCATATTACCCGCCGAACTAATACTATTAATTGTTAGTCCACCTTGACCCATATTTCCAGCCGGTTTAATACCATTAAGAAGCGATCTCCCGTGACCAAGTAGATTTGCACCAAACCTACCTAAGGTAGATGACCCAGCTGTGGCAGTCGAAGTTCCAGCAGGGAGAATTAACTCTGCTGCAGTAGTTGCGGTACCTGAGGTTGTTAACGCAGTACTAGTTCCAGCACCTACAGTACTAGCACTTGGAATAATCAAACCTGAAGCGCTAGTCGCAGTACCAGAAGTTACAGCAGTTCCTCCGCCGACAACACCACTTTCAGCTACTAGCAATCCTGATGGGAGTTGTGTAACTCCAACAATGCCTGTACTAGTAGCTGCAGCTGGTGCAGTCAATCCAAGGCCAGTCATTGTAAAAGATCCCCCTGTAACACCAGCGAAACCACTAGCAACAGGAAGCACAGTAACAATTGCTGCTGCGGCTATTGGTGCTGCTACAGCTGCTGCTCCTGTCCATTTAGCTATCTTTAAATAGCCTTCCCATTTTTCAGCTTCTATATTTGCCATCGCTGAATCATGATTAAGTTTAATCAGTTCAGGAGCCATCCATCGGTCACCCTTCACAACTACTGTTCGATCTACACCTTGCAGACTGCCAATTCTCTCAATGTCTTCTTGAGTAGCAACGATTAGATGTCCAGCTAATGCAGCCTGTGCTTCGAAGGTACGTTGTTGACCTGCTGCACGAAGTTCTGCAGTCGCTGGATCATGCATAAATGCAACCAGGTCTTTTCCTTCTTTTGTTTCCCAGTAGTTCTTATCCGGAAGATTGGAATTTAACTTTGATACCGCATTGCGGTCACCCTCTGATACATCAATACGGAACTGATCCATCTTATCTGAAAGTGCAAGAGATCGGAAAAATAGGCCTGTGTGTCGAGTGCCTTGATCTTTATATGCTCTTATATGGCCTAATGCTTGAAAAATTAAACGTACTTGATTTTCTGTTTTAGTCAACTCAGCTTGCGCTTCTGTTTTTACACGCTCAGCCATCATAAGGTTATAACCGTGTATTTCGACTGTTACATTTGCTTTGCTTAAATCCCCTTTAGCCTCGTCCCAGTCCGCTTCCGCCCTATCTTTCTTACCACCGGCGCTTCCGTCACTGTTAGCAACTCCTAAAAGAATTTTCGTATCTTCGAAATGATCTTTTGCAATATTGTACATTTTCTTCTTTGCGTCTTCCATTATCTTTGCGCTGCGCTGTACTCGTTTTGCATCTGCTAGTTTTGTTTCTAAGTCTGAAATTTTTGTATCACACTTTGCAATAAGCGCCTTAAGCTCTTCTATTGTTACCCCATGTTTTTGGAGTAAAGTTAGCGTTACGTTGTCAATTATTTCAGCACGATTTACCGCTTGGACTCGTTCGGCATCGAAAGTAAGTGCGTCATTTCGATATTCATTAACTTCAGCAACAAGAAGTTCTGGATTTATGTTTAATGTTGACTTACTCATGCGCTTGCACTCCATTGACTATAAAATGATTGTGAACTAGCTACGCTGGCTTTGCTTGGATCTAATAGTTCACTAGATATGGTTTGGTTAATCTCAGTTTTTACTTCATTAGCCTTGTCCAACACACTTGCTTCTTGATTCGCACCAAAAAGCGTTGAGTCGTAGAGATTCCTGCTTCTTTCTACCGAGGCAAGTATGTACTCGTATTCACCTTCAAGTGCATTACGAGCATCTTTTATATTGGCATCACGATTTACTTTGATTGTCTCAAGTTGAATCTTTTCGGCTGAAGGTGAGGCCATATTTTGCTACTTTCTATCCTAAAACGGTTTCCATATGTCCGTTTTAATACGAATGTCTAATACGTATAATAAATTCGCAAAACGCAATTTGCAACCTAAATTTGTGATATTATTCGTATTATTCGCAAAAAGGTAGTTTTTATATGCAGTCTTAACCGAAAAGAGTGAAAGTTCTTATGCATTACCAGGTGTTTTATTTATGCAACAAGAAAAAGAGGCCTAACGGCCTCTTTTTTAATACTTATTTAAGTTAGAAAAATACTTGCTTAACTTAAGCGAGTATCTTGCATTCTCACACAAGCGAGAAAAATACTTGCCGTCTGCGACTGGATCGACGAGCGAAGCTCGGAGCATTCGCAGGCAAGATATTTTTCGAGTGCTTATTTAGTGATCTTAGAAACCACTCCAGCACCAACAGTTCGTCCACCTTCACGGATAGCGAAACG
>CAUJDU010000032.1 GCA_963169585.1 Actinomycetota bacterium
GATCATAGAATTATGTGGAGCTTCTCCCGTGCCAGTTGAAAGAAAAACCACATTCGAATTGGGATCGTCTATTGCAGAAAGAGTGTATCTTCCAGTGGTTTTTGATCCCATGAAAATTCGATCTCCCGGACGTTTCAAAGCGAGACGAGGTGTTAAATTTGGAACGTTGTCTTGACTCGGCGGAACCAACACTATATAGAACTCTAATTCACCATTCTCAGTTTCACTAGCCAGATATCCTTGATCGTTAAAAATCCTGTTCGAAATCGAATATGAACGCAAAGCACGTTTATCCCAACGGCTATCAATATCAGCCTCGATTACATCGTCAATTCTCTCTTCCCAAAATCCAAGACCAAGTGTTGTATATTGGCCTGGCTTATGAGAAATATCGCCTACGTCTGGTTTTACACGCAACACCCATAAATCAGAATGTGTAGGCTCAAAATAAGTTATTGTTGCATTATAAAACTCTTCTCGTAACTCGTTTGGAGCTGACTTATAATCACGAGAAGTTCGAGAATTAAGGGTAATTTGGTCAACCGATAATTGATCAACAAAAGGAGCTAACTCGATTAGGGCTTGTGGACATGTTGCACTTGGCAATTGTTGATCTAAACGTGGATCACGAACATAGAGAACTCTCCCAGATTCTAATACTCCAGGCGCGATCCCTATTTGTTCAGGTGACATCAGAGATTGAGTAGCAGTAAAAACAACATGATCAAAAACTAAATCTGGGGTTCTTTTATCACCAAAATTTACCATTGGCATATCTTGCGTATCTGGAATAATCTCTTTAGGAGTTGCTCTATACAACACAGTTAGTTGTCTATTCATTTCGAGTTTAGAGATTTCTTCGCGCGAAGCTTCCGAGAGCATATCTGGATTCATACCGCGAGCTGCAAGCACTACACTTCTCGCACCGGCTTCTATATATTTCGACGAGAGCACGACTGCACGGTCGTTATCTCCAACAACTAAAATATCTAGACCACCTACCGAAGAAGTAAGCGTATCTGGCCCTGCATGAACTCGAGGTCCAACTTCTATACCTTCTGGAATGGAGACAACAGCATCTGGGGAGTTCAATGCGATTATACATGTTTTTGCTTCATAGCTATCATGGCTAGTTTTTATCATCAACCCGCCATCAACTAATTCAATGCTAGAAATCCCATCGACATAAGCAACATCTAATTTATGTTTACCTACCATGTTCGGATAAGCAACTGTATCTGTAGTTTCTAAAATTTGAACAGATTTACAGCCTGATTTTTGGGCAAGGATGGCGGTAGTCAGACCTTGTGCCGATCCACCGAGAACTATTGTGTCGTAAATCACACATACAGTCTACAGTTATTAGATAAGTGTATTTACAATTAATTCATTACATACAGCAATTTCAGCCATATCAAATCATAATAATGATTAGGTATCGCAAAGTTGCCTACAACGTCATGGATACCATTCTTAGAACGCAATATTGCTGCTTCAAATTCTGTCCCTGTATAGCCTAAGTCTTTCTCACGTTGTTGCCACCATGCATCAAAATCTGGATATAGCTTCAATACTTCAGAAATTTCATCTTTAGAATATTGCCCTGGAGGGGTTGCCGTAACTGGGTTATCTGGCCCACTAGCTTCTATACCATTTATAACTTCTATCGGTAGCTGTATAGGACCAGGAGTACCTTCATAACTACCTGGCTTATAGGTAGTTGCATTCTTTGGTAATTTAAGTTTATATTGTTGAGCCTCTTTTTGGATCTGATCTATGGTACTTCGTGCGACTTGTGATGCCTGAGTAGCTGTCATTCCAGATTCCACCAAGACGGTAGTTAACAATTCTATAGTTCCTTCATAGTCGTCTAGTTTGCTCGTTGCTGTATCCAGTACCAGAAATGAGAGCTCATCTAATCTTTTGATAAATTCAGAGTTTGCAACTACTTTTGCAAAAATCTTCCCTGTTAATAGCGATGAAACTTTTATTCCTGCTACATCAATTGCCCCTAGTAGAATTATAAAGAAAGTCTGTTTGTAAGCATCCTCTAGACTAACCAAACCATTATCGTATTGATCTTTGAGCGCTAATAAACTTGTTCCAAGGCCTAAAAGGCCAACTCCCGCGTAAGCATAAAAAGGTATACTGGCTCCTCCAGTCGCTGCTGCTACCAGAACCAACGATGTAACAGCGAAGATACCTCGTATTGATAGCAGTACTTCAGATCGCGACCACCCAGGCACAGGGTCATAAACATCGGCTAATACCATTAAAGATAATTCAGGACTAAGCCCCCATAGTTGGCCGATAAAGCTTAAGAAAGCATACCCTACGTTAAGACAAGTATCCGCACCCTGAGTTACTTCAACAGAACTAGGAATTTCTATCGGGTTGAATGTTGGAATTGATATTGTCCCTAAGTCATTTTTTAATGCCGCGCTTAGTCCTATAGGAGTTTCAAATTTTCCGATAGCTACCTGGGCTTCAAAGAGATCTGAAACTAATGAACCACAATTAATTAAACGCCCAGCTTTTCTTAGTGCCCGATCTTTATCGACATGCAAGTACCTTAAAGCATCATTTACGTTATAATCACTCATTAGCTACCTGGACCACCTTTTTGATCGCCTATTGCATGTTCATAAATAACTTCCTTACGGCCTCTAATTGATCCAATCGAAGTTAGTAGTCTGCCTAATTCCTGTTCGGCTAATTTATGCTGGTCTAATAGAGTCACAATATGCGCATACGTTTCCTCACAATTTTTAATATTTTTTCGACACACATCCTCTATATCTCTGACTTTCTTTCTTGATTTATCAAGTGCATTTCTAACTAGGTCATTAGCAGCTTCGCCTGCACTAGTTACATCATCTTTCCCGTCACTGTCATATAACAGATCATTTGTAGCCCCAGCAAATAAACCGTTTAGATAACTATGCCCATTAATATTTTTTCGAGCATCCCCATAAACAACACTCACAAAACCTTCTCTTTTTGATTTTACTAAACCAGTCAGAAAAAATTCTCTTACATTCTCATTCCAATGAGACCAATAGATACTTGCATTTAATGCATAACCCAGTTTTGTTCTTCTATCTAACCAATAATTTTGAATGATGGCTGAGCTTGAACTTGCTTTCATGCACAACTCTTCAAATTGTTTAAATTCTTGTGCGGTATTTATACGATGATTTTCTAAGACATATTTTGCATGTCTAGCAAAAGCTTGTACTTCACCAAGGTGAGTTACCAAACCGTACGTTGAACCCGACCACAATCGAGGATCTATTGGCGGCGGGATTGGTCGCAATTTTCTTGCATTAAACTTTGCCATCTCGGCATTGTATTTCTCTAGATGAACCATATTGATTTTATCATCAGCCATTAATTTACCTGCCAAGCGGATCTATATCTTCATGATCTATCCCCTTAGTGGGATTGTTTAAATCGTCTCGTTCAACTCCTCTTTGTAGCCCTTTACCATAAGGTTTGATCAGTCTTGTTCCTGGATCGTCATGTAGATTTTCTAGTTTGGCAAGCGCTCCTATAACCTGATCTCTAATATCTTTCGAATTATGAGGGTGCTTAATTTTAAATTTACCATTTTCTAAAACGTCTTCATCTATACCTAATTCATCGGCACTAAATTCCCTGATAATTTTATGGATCTCTCGTATTGAAGTTCTACGTTGCTGATCAGATAGTTCATTATTTTGGAATGCTTGATTTGCGCTAAGGGCGAGTTCTATACCCCGACCTAATATTTTATCTAAATCATTTTGCATCTTAGGAAATATTTTTTCTGCTAGCGCTAAATCACTCTTTAATATTTCATCTTGTTTTTTAGACCTTAAGAAGGTGTATGTCGATCCGCCTGCGAAAGCAGCCGCCATCCCTAACCCAATCACTCCTAAACCTGAAGCCACTGCAAACACACCCAAAGCAGTCCCTGCCACACCAGTTGCAATATGCATCCAGGGCTGGTTCATTTGTTGTGATTCCTTATAGGCTTGTTTTACACTTTCAACGGATCCAATCCGACCAAAATGCTGACTAGGAGTTTCTTTAAAATATGGATTTGTGAACGAAAATTTCTGCCAAGAAGCAGCGATCTTCTCGCACCCCTCTTCAAATTGGACAACCGGTTCAAGCACAATATACCCCATACATTTATGACATCATTATGATTACGACGATATGACATATATCGCATATTTTCAATACATTCTTAAGGGATAACTATATTATTTAAAGCGTATGTACAGTAATCATTTCAGTGCCAAGATAAGGGTTCTAGCTAGGCTTTCCGCGGATTTTCGTGTTGGAGCATTAGCTACCCATTGGTTAGATTGCTCTCCTCCTATATTTATTTCATAGGTTATACCAAATGTTGGGCTGTTTTTTACGACGGCACCGAATCCTTCAATCGTTACTGGTTTTCCTGGCTCACTGATTGCATTATCAACGACCCTCGCGCTTGCGAAAGTTGTTGTTGAGATCTGAATAGAAATCTCTTCACCTGAACTTGATCTAAAGGTACACTTTGCACCAGATTCTGCTGTGAATGCATATCGCCCACCAGGTGTGGTTGCCATATCTAAAATATTTTGTGCCTGTTGAGGAGTGACCAATGAACACAATCTAGATTTAGGCCAGGTAGTAGAAATAGCTTCTGGAGTTAGGAATGGCATATCTCCCAGTATTCGAGTACCAGGGAAC
>CAUJDU010000033.1 GCA_963169585.1 Actinomycetota bacterium
GAAGCTTTGCAACAAACAGGGTGTTTGCTCCAACTAAATATATTTTGCTTTGATATGAGATATGTAATCTTTATCCCATTTTGTGTAGCTAAAGCACCTACATCAGTTCGATATCACCTTAGCTACAACGCGCGATTTAACCACGAGCTAATAGTGCAACTAAGAAAGTTGAATCATCGCCAAATGGGAGCAGATCCCAAGTAGAAAATTTCTGTTGTACAACTAATCCAGCTTCAGATACATCATGAAAAAATTCTTCAAAGTCATAGCCACGATCAGCTCCAAAACCAATCGCAGCACGACCCGAATCAGCAAGATGATTTTTGAACTGAAGCAATATATCTACCCTTGTTTGCGGATCTAGAAATGTCATCACATTACCTGCACAAACGATAACATCAAACTTTTCTGTTATGTCTAAAGAACTTAAATCTAAATCTGTTAAGTCTTGTGTCAACCACACGCTGTCGGGATAGAGTTCTTGCGCACGAGCAATTAGTTGCGGGTCGATATCTACACCGACGACATGATGGCCAAGTGCTGCCAAATATGAACCAACTCTACCTGGCCCACAACCAGCATCTAAAACATTTGAACCGCGGCCAAGCATAGCGTCAATCATCCTTGCCTCACCGTTAAGATCATTTCCCTCTTGGGCCATCTGTTCAAAGCGGTCTATGTACCATTGTGAATGATCAGGATTATTTTCGATCATTTTTAACCAACCATTATTGCTCATTATTTATCCTTTGAATATGGGGTATCCACCAAAACGAATACTCGCCCCTGCTAAAACGAAAAGAATTGCACAAATACTAACTGCACGAATATGCCATGCCAATTGCGAAAGCGAATCATTGGTTAGCTTCGGTATAACACGTGTTTTTGCATGAATAGCCAAGCAAGCAGTTAAGAATAATAGTGTTAATTTTATTTGGATAACATGAGCAATAGGAGTTGTCCCAAACCAATTAGCAGGCATGCCAAGCAAATGGTATGCCAACCATAGCCCTGTAATTATCTGAAGAAAAAGTGATGGCATACCTAATTTTTCATACCGTTTTTCAAACCCCAGAAGTATGCTTGCATCTTCGTTTTTTAAGGTCTCAGGCAAAATAGAAAACATGACAACAAGATGACCACCAACCCATATCGTTGCTCCTAAAATATGAAGACATATCATTAAATAGTACATAGCTAGTTCTTAAAATACCCTTTATTTCTACACTAACTACTCACTACGAACAGTTTCATGATTATGGCCATGGCAACACGACTTCAAATCCGAGGCATTGACTTCGACCATGGAAACTTCATTGGCATACATTTCAATCCCATGAAGATGATTTTTTATGACATCATTAATCTCGTCTAACACAACTTCATCGTGCTCTAGTTCAATACAAGGCCCAGAAAACGATCCATGCACATTTTGGACACCTTTAATTTCTGCCAGAGCATCTATCGTTTCATTAAAACATGTCGGACAATTTGCACCATCTAGCTGTAATTGTGTTTGCATCATAGCCACCTTTCAAATATCGAACTTTCCCATCGATAGTAGTTCAACTGCTCTACGATTTTCTAGGGCTCTAGTATTATTTCTAGTATTTGCTATAATTATTAAGTTAATTTTCTAAAGGAGATTTAGTGTCCGACGTTGTAAATGACCTCGTAAATCGTGAATATGCATATGGGTTTGTAAGCGATCTTGATACAGATTTAGCCCCCAAAGGACTCAATGAAGACGTTGTAAAGCTAATTTCGGCAAAGAAAAATGAGCCAGAGTGGCTATTGCAATGGCGTCTTGGTGCGCTTGAACATTTTTTAACGCTCGAAGAGCCACAATGGCAAAATGTCCACCACCCACCTATCGACTATCAAGATATGCACTATTGGGCGGCACCAAAAAAGAAACCTAAGCTCAACAGTCTCGATGAGGTTGATCCAGAGATCCGAGCTACATTTGACAAGTTAGGTATTTCTATTTCTGAACAAAAGAAACTTTCTAATGTTGCTGTTGATACGATCTTGGATTCGGTGTCTGTTGCAACAACATTTCAAAAAACCCTGGCCCAAGCAGGTGTTATTTTTTGTTCTTTTTCAGAAGCTGTCCGTGAACATCCAGATCTAGTGAAACAATATCTTGGCAGTGTGGTTAGTGTTCGAGATAATTTTTTTGCAACGCTTAATTCAGCAGTATTTTCAGATGGTTCGTTTGTATATATCCCTAAAGGGGTTAAATGCCCTATGGAATTATCTACGTATTTTCGAATTAATGCAGCTGAAACTGGCCAGTTCGAAAGAACACTTATTATCGCAGAAGAAGGAGCGAGTGTTAGCTATCTCGAAGGCTGTACGGCACCAATGCGTGATGAAAATCAACTCCATGCAGCAGTTGTAGAACTTATCGCTCTTGATGATGCAAACATAAAATATTCAACTGTTCAAAACTGGTATCCGGGAGATAAAGACGGCAAAGGTGGTATCTATAACTTCGTAACTAAACGTGGAAGTTGTACTGGTGCTCGCTCAAAAATCTCTTGGACTCAAGTCGAAACGGGTTCAGCCATCACATGGAAATATCCGAGCGTACTATTGAAAGGTGATGATTCGGTAGGAGAATTTTATTCTGTTGCCGTAACCACAAATCATCAGCAAGCTGATACAGGTACGAAGATGATCCATATTGGACGCAACACAAAAAGCACGATTCTTTCTAAAGGAATTTCTGCTGGTCATGCCCATAATACCTATCGGGGAATGGTGAAAATTTTACGTTCGGCAACAGGAGCAAGGAATCATACACAATGTGATTCTTTGTTAATAGGTTCTGATTGCGGAGCACACACATTCCCATATGTAGAAGTAAAAAATGATTCTGCGCAAGTAGAACACGAAGCAACGACATCAAAAATTAGTGACGACCAACTTTTCTACTGCCGCCAGCGTGGTCTTAACGAAGAGGATGCATCAAGCATGATAGTAAACGGTTTTTGTAGAGAAGTTTTTGATGAGCTTCCAATGGAATATGCAGTTGAAGCACAAGCACTTATGCAAGTTAGCTTAGAAGGAGCAGTCGGTTAATGTTAAAGATCACAGATCTATATGCAAGCGTAGGAACTAAAACCATACTTAATGGTCTTGATTTAGAAATCCCTACAGGTGAAGTTCATATTGTTATGGGACCAAATGGGTCAGGTAAAACTACTCTTTCAAATGTTCTCACTGGACGCGATGGTTATGAAGTTAAAGGAAATGTAACACTTAACGATATTGACCTATTGCCATTAACACCGGAAGAACGAGCAGCCCAGGGATTATTTTTAGCATTCCAACATCCTGTAGAGATTCCTGGTGTTGGTAATATGTATTTCTTACGAACTGCGGTAAATGCGATACGAAAAGCTCGAGGTCAAGAAGAGATTAGTGCCGTTGACTTTTTGAAATTTGCAAATGAACATATGAGCAAACTCGAAATGGACCCAGCATTTTTGAAAAGATCTGTAAATGCAGGGTTCTCTGGTGGAGAAAAAAAGCGTAACGAGATATTACAGATGTCGATGATCGAACCAAGTTTTGCAATTTTAGATGAGACCGATTCAGGCCTCGATATCGATGCAGTCCGTATTGTGGCTCA
>CAUJDU010000034.1 GCA_963169585.1 Actinomycetota bacterium
TTCAGCGTTTTCTGCATCTTTCTTTGCTTTAGCTGCAGCAAGTTTGTCTTCTTCTTTTTTCTTCTTACGTTCTATCGCAGCCTTTTCTTTAGCTTTCTTCTCTTCTTTTTTAGCACGTTCTTCGGCCTTACGAGCCTTTTCTTCTTCACGTTCTTTTGCTAAGCGTTCTTTTTCAAGTACTGCTTCTTGTGCAGCAAGTTCTTTTTCTTTCTTTTGACGCTTCATTGTCTTGTCGAACTTAGATTGGAATTTCTCAACTCGACCAGCAGTGTCAACAAACTTCATCTTGCCAGTAAAGAAAGGGTGAGATTCAGAGGAAATATCAACTGGTACATGCGGGTATGTTTTGCCGTTAACCTCGATTGTGTCTTTGGCTTGTACAGTTGAACGTGTTATGAATTGAAAATTCGCAGAAGCATCGGTAAAAACAACTTCTCGGTATTCAGGATGTATATCTTTTTTCATTTTTTCCTCCAGATTTCGTTTGCTATGGCAAATTCATATTTCACCAACCAAACAGAAGGGATATTCTCTCACACGACACCAATTCAATGCCAACTGCCCAATATTTATAGGTAGACACTTAGAAGAACACGCAAGTAATCTATTTTTATGACTGATGCAGCTTTACCAACAATCAAATTGAACAACTCGAACTCAATCCCTCAGATCGGTTTAGGTCTTTGGAAAATGGATAATGAAAAAGAATGTCGCACTGCCGTTGAAGCAGCAATAACTGCTGGTTATAGGCATTTTGACTCTGCTCAATCGTACGGAAACGAAAGATTTTTAGGAGACGCCTTACAAGATGCGTACCTACAAAATCCTGGTCTTGAACGTGAAGATATTTTTATAACAACAAAACTCCGTAACGAAAACCAATATTTTGATGGCGTTATCCCTTCTTTTGAAGAATCGCTAGATAATTTACAAATGGATTATGTTGACTTATTTCTAGTGCACTTTCCTGTCACTGAACTCCGCCGTCCTGCTTGGCACAAGATGCAAGAGATTGCTACTAGCGGTCGGACAAAAGATATTGGGGTCAGCAACTATACGATCAAACATTTAGAGGAGCTTTTAAATGAATGCGATATTAAACCAGCTGTAAATCAGGTTGAATTACATGTATTTTTGCAACAACCAGAACTACGCCAATACTGCGATGATAACGGGATAATTGTCGAAGCATATTCGCCACTTGCCCACGGAAATGGCCTAGACGACCCCATATTGGTTGAAATTGGATCGAAATACGGAAAATCTTCTGCACAAATAATGATCAAATGGTGTGCACAGAACAATATGGTTGTCCTGCCAAAATCAATTACAAAAGAACGTATCGAATCGAATATAGATATTTATGATTTTGAGCTCAATGAAGAAGATTTAGCAAAAATAGCCTCTTTGGAAAAAGATTTTCGTACTTGTTGGGATCCAACTAACGTAAATTAACATATTGCTGACAAGCAGGCGAAAGCGTATGGTTGTAAACCCCTGAATTTCCAAGCATAATCGGCCCAACGCGAGGATTGGAACCAAATATTGCATCGCATAAAACCTCGACTGGCGTGTACTAGTGGCATTAGAGCTAGAATGGGAAACTGTTTTATAAAGCCTTTTGGAGGAAAAATCATGAGTGGTGTATGCCAAGTTACGGGAAAGCGCCCTACTACAGGGAAAAACGTCTCCCACTCACATATAAGAACTAATCGTTGGTTTAGGCCGAATATCCAATCTAAAAGATTTTTTGTTCCTTCTGAGAACCGATACGTAAAACTTCGTGTTAGTACTAAAGGTATCAAGATAATCAATAAACGAGGAATTGAAAGTGTTTTGGCAGAAATGCGTGCTCGCGGAGAGAAGTTTTAATCATGGCAAAAAATGAAAAAAGAATCCTTGTAAAACTTCGATCTACTGAAGGTTCAGGTTTTACTTATTACACTAAGAAAAATAAGAACAACTCACGTGAACGTATTGAGTTAATGAAGTACGACCCAAAACTTCGTAAACACGTTATGTTTAAGGAAGAGAAATAATTTCTTCATCAGAAATTAACTATTCTTAACAGAATTTTAGCCACCTACGGGTGGCTTTTTTATTTTTAGGGGTCTGACCCTACAAAACAGGTAAAGAGCATACGTAACACGTATCGCACTTCGTCCGTTTTGGGGGATCAGACCCCCAGAAACGATTAGAACTCTTCGTCGAAATCTACATCGCCTTCAACTGCTGTCTGATAAGCACTTACCCGGCGTTCAAAAAAGTTAGAAAGTTCTTGGACATCTTGAAGTTTCATAAACTCAAATGGATTATCAACGTTGTACCTTAATGGCATACCCAATATCGCAAAACGGCGATCAGCAGTATATTCAAGATATTGTCTCATCTCAACCAATGGAAGCCCTGGTATCGAATCTGTTAACACATCTTGCGCGAATTGATATTCGCATTCAACCGCTTCTTCGATCATTTCGACGATACGTGCACGCATATCATCGTCAAAAAGTGTTGGTTCTTCTTCGCGAACAGTTTCAATAACGGAAAATGCAAACTGCATATGACAGCTTTCATCGCGGAACACCCAGTTTGTTCCTGAAGCTAAACCATTAAGTAATCCTTTAGAGCGTAGGAAATAAACATAGGCAAAAGCACCGAAGAAAAAGAGACCTTCAATACAAGCGGCAAAACAAATAAGGTTGAGCAAAAATCGTTTTCGGTCTTCGGCTGTTTCAAGCGTTACAGTATCGTTGATTGAATTTATCCACTTAAAACAGAAATCTGCTTTTCTCTTAATTGAAGGAATAGTTTCAACTGCACGAAACATTTCATTTCGTTCAGCATGATCAGGGATATAGGTATCTAATAAAGTTAAGTAAAACTGTATATGTAATGCTTCTTCATATAGTTGTCGCGACAAGTACATTCTGGCTTCAGGCGCATTAATATGTTCATATAGATTTAACACCAAGTTATTAGAAACAATCGTGTCACCAGTAGCAAAGAATGCAACGATCCTTTTAACCAAGTGTGTTTCAGCAGGTGAGATTTTTGTTGCTAAGTCAGTTATATCTTGAGAAAAATCAACTTCTTCCACCGTCCATGTATTACGAATTGCAGCACGATACTGTTCATAAAAATCAGGATATTTCATTGGCCTAAGGGTCAAGTTAAACCCTGGATCTAATAAGTGAGAGCCGCCAGAGATCCCTGGAAGAGTTAATTCATCCTCGCTATGATCAATTGCGGTTTCAGAAAATGTATTTGTTGATGTATCGGTCATTGGCATGCCTCGCAGCTTTCTGGATTTTCAAGTGAACATGCAATCTTCTCAGCTAACGAAAGATCGACTGTTTCATTTGGACTTGATTCTGTTTTTGATGAAGTTGTACTTGTTTGACGAATTCGAGTGGCTGGACGTGATCTCAAGTAATATGTAGTTTTCACACCAGACTTCCATACGTGCATATACATTGAAGAGAGTTTCCCAATAGTTGGAGTTTCCATAAACAAGTTCAAAGATTGGCTTTGATCTATGAAAGCACCTCTAGCTGCAGCCATATCAATCAATGATCGCATAGGTAGTTCCCATACCGTTCTATAGATCTCTCTCAGCTCTTGTGGAACGTCTTCAATGCCCTGGATTGAACCTTCAGCAGCTTTAATCTGATCGCGGATGGAGTCTGTCCATAATCCGCGTGCTTGCAAGTCTCTAACAAGGTAGTTATTAATTTGCAAGAATTCACCTGAAAGAGTTTCTCGTTTAAACAAGTTACTTAACTGAGGTTCAATGCATTCATAACATCCTGCAATTGAAGCGATCGTCGCTGTTGGCGCAATAGCAATCAGTAGAGAGTTACGAAGGCCCGATTTCATCATTCTTTCACGGATAGCTTCAAAACGTTCTGGAACTTGAGGAGTAACATCCCAAAGATCAAATTGGAATTTCCCTTGTGCAGCACGAGTTTCGGCAAATGCTTCATGCGGGCCAAACTCTTCAGCTAACTCTATAGAGCGAAGTATCGCATGATAGTAAATTTCTTCTGAAATACGAGAAGAAATTTTTTGTGCTTCTTCGGAATCAAAAGGAATATGCATCTGGAAGAAAACGTCTTGCAGACCCATCAATCCAAGCCCTACTGGGCGCCATCGAGAGTTTGATGCTTTAGATGTTTCTATCGGATACCAGTTACGGTCTATAACCCGGTCTAGGAAAGTTACGGCAGTGCGAACAACTTCACCAATACGATCATAAGCGACAACTGGTCCTGCTTCTGTTTGATCAACAAATTTAGATAGATTTATTGAACCAAGATTACAGACTGCTGTTTCACCTTCTGAAGTAACTTCTAAAATCTCTGTACACAAGTTAGATAGATGAATTACGTTTGGATTTCCGTCTTTATCAGCCATTCCAGTTTGGTTCGACTTTTCGTTCGATGTATCCTTAAAATTCATCCAGCCGTTACCTGTTTGAGCAAGTGTGCGCATCATGCGCCCATAGAGATCACGAGCAGGAACTTGTTTTATAAAACGTTCTTGTTTTTCTGCTTCCTCGTAAGCCTCTTCAAATTCACGACCGTAAAGATCAACTAATTCTGGAACTTCTTTTGGATCGAATAGCGACCATTGTGCATCTGCTTCAACTCGTTTCATGAAAAGATTAGAAACCCAGTTAGCAATATTTAAGTTATGTGTCCTACGAGCTTCATCACCCGTGTTATCACGCAATTCAAGAAATTCTTCAATATCTGCATGCCATGTTTCTAGGTAAACGCAGGCAGCGCCTTTACGTCGTCCGCCTTGGTTTACTGCAGCTACTGAGCTATCTAGAGTTTTAAGCCAAGGGATAATTCCATTAGATAGCCCATTAGTACCTTTAATCAACGAGCCACGAGAACGAATTCTCGAATATCCAAGGCCGATACCGCCAGCGTGTTTACTTAATCGTGCAACATCTTTATATTTGTCATAAATAGAATCTAGAGAGTCTTGAGGAGAGTCGAGAAGATAGCAAGACGACATTTGCGTGTGTAGAGTTCCAGCATTAAATAATGTAGGCGAACTTGGAAGGTAAGCAAGGGAAGAAATTAGGTTATAAAAACTAATTGCTTCGTGAACAGTATCGCTAAGACCACATGCAACTCGCAAAAAGAAATATTGTGGGGTTTCCATTACTTTTCGAGTTTCAGGATGACGTATCAAATAACGATCAGCAACTGTACGTAAACCAAAATATTCGAAAAGCCAGTTTCTAGAATGTTCGATCGCATCATCAAGTTTACGAGAATTTGCTGTCACGAATTGATGAATCTCATCGTTGACAAGACCTAATTGATGTTCATGTGTAATAGCTTGAGAGAAACTTTGGATCCCCTGGTTACGTACTTCTTTATCGATAAAAGTAGCCAGAAGGCGTGAGCCCAGTTTTGAATATTCTGGTTCGTCAGCAACAAGAGCTGCTGCAGTTTTAATAGAAAGACGATCGAGCTCTTCTGTGGACGCACCATCATGCAAACCAGCAATAGTACGCATTGCGACCCTTAACGAATCGACACGATCTAACCCGACAGCACAACGAGCAACAGCTCGAACAATTTTGTTTACATCGCAAGGTTCATATGTACCATTACGCTTTTTAATTTTCATTCCAGTGGCAGTTGGATCTTTCGGAGCAACATTTTTTTGCTCTTCAACTAGAGTCGAACTTACGTTCTTGCCTTTAGAATCTGCATGACTAACTTCTGGTGTGACCTCGGTCAGGGCCATAATCTTTCTCCCCATCTGAACGACATTCGTTCATAATCTAAACTGCCAATTTCCCAGTCAACAAAAATTTTTATGTAGCAAAAGTTACACAAAATATATCTGCATTTTGGGTTCCGCCCCAGTCTGATTCAGGTTATGTCACCCTCGTTTTGACACAAGCCATGATTCTGACTTTCTTTACATCTTTTGACGAAACAAACTCGTTTAGCCGAACGATGTAACCAATGATCGTATTGCTAATTTACTTAGTTTTCAAGTCATAGCCACTAGTTTCCGATTGACCTGGACTAATGACGATCACATAAAAAAACCACAAAAAATTATGTACTTGAACTTGCAATTTAACAAAACATCCACCACTTATTTCGTTAAGAGTGCTATTAGAGCTTAGACAATTACTTCTTTGTAAAAGAAAAAATCTTCCTCTTCTTACCTTTAGCGCCTTCAAGATCTCGCAGCATTTTATCCCGTACTCCTCTTGGAAAATCAAACTCCGCAGCAAGCGCTTTAGCACCACCGACGCAAGGTACAGCCAGCATTGCACCTAAGACTCCTCCAGCAGCAACACCAATCAACGCAGCAACCATTGTTACGGGTGGAGATATCTTTACCGTCTTACCAATAACAATTGGTTGTACAATATGGTTTTCGAATTGTTGATAAGCAAGGAAAACTACTAAACAGATGATTCCAGTGAGCGGTGAAACAGTAAATCCAAATATCACGAATGGGAAGCCTCCAAGGAACCCTCCAATTTGAGGAATCAAGTTTGTACCTGTAATCCACATAGCTAAAAGTGGGGCCAATGGAACTCCTAAAATTAGACCAGCAGTTCCAATAAAAAGACCCGCCATACAAGCAACAAAAATTGAGCCTGCCATATATTTACCTATAACTCTATAAGTAGCTCTAGCAATTCGATCTGCAGTATCTCTGTATTGCGGCTTTAATAACCTACGGAAATTACGCACTAATCTTGGCCCATCTAGCAATAGGGCTATAAACATAATTATGAATAGAAAGCCTAAATATAGCCCATTAGCGAAAGAACGAATCAGATCCCCAAGTGGTGAGTCTGCTGAACTTAGCTTAGAGGGTACTTCGCTTAAAAACTCTTTGATCTTTTCCTGGTTTTCTTGCGTACCGAGTCGTTCTCCAATAAATGGGACCTTTTCTAAGTCTCTAACGATGTGAGGTAGATCAGTCGCAAAAGTTTGTGCTTGTTCAACAACTTTCGGTGCAAGAAAATATCCCGCCAAAAATAATCCTATAATAAATACGCCCAACACAATCGAGACAGCACTATATCGATTTATTTTCTCTTTTGGTATCTCATCATTTTCATTATCATCTTCATGCCACATAGCAAAGGAAAAAAATTGAACTTTACGTACAACCGGATCAACTGCTAAAGCAAATAGCAAAGCCACTACAAAAGCGGTGAGCGTCTGGGCTACATGTTCAAAAAGCATGAAACCAAGCCCACAAATAAAAATTCCGATGACAACTGTAATCAAGCTTCGTGGATCTAAATCTATAGTTTGATTAGCAACGTCAATACCTAAGTTCTCAAGATCTAGGTCATCTTCTGCAACCGAGGGTTCACTATTTTCATTCGCCATTGGTCTAGGTTACATAATAATGAGTGCGAAAACTGTGAACCTTAACAAAGTACAAATATCACTGCCGATGGCTATTGGTCTTATACTTTCAATAACATTCGGATATTTCTTAATTAACCTCTTCGACAGCGCATCACGATCAATCGGATGGATAGTGTTTTCTGCATGTATTGCTTTAATGCTTTTCCCTGCACTTAACATACTTGATAAATTCTTACCAAGAGGTATAGGTGTTTTAGCTTTAGTTTTATTGGTAATCGCACTAATTACTTTACCTACTTACACTGTTGTAGATAATGTAAATAGACAAGCAGATAAGCTCGAAAGGACACTTCCAGACAGGGCAAGAGAATTTGAACGCGACGGCCGTTTCGCTAAAAGTTTTCGAGAATTTGGACTTGAAGAAAAAGTTAGAAATGCAATTAAAGGAGTCCCTGAAGCAATCCAAGGCGGGGATAGTACAGAACAGATTAAAGCGCATGCTGACCGTGCAATTGCTTTTATCGCTGGCGGAGTATTGATGATCTTTTTCCTACTATATGGAAATAAGCTTATTTTAGGAGTTTTATCTGTAATACAAGATGACCAAAAAAGACAAGAAACTAAAGAACTTTTGAAACGTGCATATACGAGAACAACACTTTTTGGTTGGTCACAGGTTGGATTAAGTGTGGCTGCCGGCTTAGCAACCTACATAGTATGTAGGTTGCTTGAAATCCCTGCAGCAGGCCTGTTGGGTGTTTGGGTTGCTCTTTGGAATGTTGTTCCGGTTTTCGGTTTTGTGATTGGCTCATTACCGGTTGTTGTTTTAGCTGGAGCACAAAGTCTACGTTTGGCATTGTTGCTTTTAGGATTTTCAATTCTTTATGAAACGATAGAATCTATTGTTAGGTACAAATTGTTAGGGCACAAAGCATTACGGATCGATTCAATTGTTACTATTGTTGTCGTCTTTGGTGGGCTTGAACTCTATGGTCTTGGTGGTGCGCTCGCCGGCCTAGTGATAGCAAGCTTCCTACATGCTTTAGCTGGTGAGATTGCAAAAACTAGACCACCTAACTACGAAAAAGTTTCAGCGTCTTAAATGCTGAGATTTGGCCCTTGGAGATCACGATCAATAAAAAGCGTATGGTCAAAAACCCTCGGATTTTCAAGCATAATCTGCCCAACGCTGATTGGTTTAGCTGTCTAAAGGTAAGAGTTCTGGATCACCACGTTCAACCAAAAGCTCATCTGCAGAGCCTTTACGAACAAGGATCACATCACCTTCTCTAAAAGCTCCGGCCAGGAGATTCGTTGCTATAACATCAACAACATCTCTTTGAATGACTCGCTTTAGTGGCCTTGCGCCAAAGTCAGGGTCGTAACCTCTCTCGGCTAAAAGCCGTACAGCACTATCTTCTGCAATTAAAGTAAGCTTCTTTTCTTTAAGTCTTGCAGTTACATCTTTCAATTGAAGACGAACAATTTGCACCAAATCTTCAATTGTTAATGGAGAGAACACAACTATCTCATCAATACGGTTTATAAACTCTGGTTTGAAAGTAGCGCGTACAGATTCAAGTACCTGTAATTCGTCTCCACCTGCTCCCAAGTTAGAAGTCATTATTATTACGCTATTAGAAAAATCTACAGTTCGACCTTGACCATCCGTTAATCGACCATCATCTAATACTTGTAACAAAATATTAAAAACATCTGTATGTGCTTTTTCAGTCTCATCTAAAAGAATTACAGAGTATGGCCGACGTCTTATCGCTTCTGTTAGTTGACCACCTTCTTCATAACCTATATATCCCGGTGGCGCACCGATTAAACGTGACACGGTATGTTTATCCATATACTCGCTCATGTCAATACGAACCATTGCACGTTCATCATCAAATAGATTTGCTGCTAACGCACGAGCAAGCTCAGTTTTACCAACACCAGTAGGCCCCAAAAATAGGAAAGAACCGATAGGCTTTTCAGGGTCAGACAATCCCGATCTGGATCGACGAATAGCAGCTGCAATAGCACTGACTGCCTTTTCTTGCCCTATAACTGACTTATGCAGGTCGTCTTCTAAATGGACCAGTTTTTGCATTTCTCCTTCAAGTAATCTCGAGATTGGAACACCTGTCCATTTAGAAACAATTTCAGCTATATCGTCTTCGTCAACTTCTTCTTTTAACATTCGCTCTCCCGGAGCAACTTGTTCAAGTGCTTGTGTTCGAAGCTGAATTTCTTTTTCGAGTTCAGGTATTCTCGAATAACGCAACTCAGCAGCTTTTTCGAGTTTGCCATCACGCTCAGCATTCTCAGCTTGTGTTCTAGCTTCTTCCAAAGACTCTTTAGCTTCACGAATCGAATAGATAGCTTCACGTTCCACTTGCCATCGCGCAACTAAGGCCGCGCGTTTTTCATTATTCTGTGAAAGTTCAGATTCGAGTGCTAACAAACGTTGTGCTGAAGCCTCGTCGGTCTCTTTTGCTAAGGCTGTTCTTTCGATTTCTAGCTGACGAATCCTGCGTTCGACAACATCAATTTCAGTAGGCATTGAATCAATTTGTATTCTAAGACTTGATGCAGCTTCGTCCATGAGGTCAATGGCTTTATCTGGGAGTTGACGACCAGGAATATATCGATCTGATAAAACTGCAGCACCGATCAATGCAGCATCTTGAATCCTTACACCATGATGCACTTCATATCGTTCTTTTAATCCACGCAAAATCGCAATGGAATCATCAACAGAAGGTTCGCCTATAAACACCTGCTGGAATCGTCGTTCTAATGCAGGGTCTTTTTCAATATACTGTCTAAATTCATCAAGTGTTGTAGCACCTAGTAGTCGTAGTTCACCGCGGGCCAACATAGGCTTAATCATATTTCCTGCATCTACCGCAGACTCTCCGCCACCACCAGCACCAACTATTGTATGTAATTCATCAATGAAGGTAACGACCTCACCTGCGGAGTCGGTGATTTCTTTTAATGTTGCCTTAAGACGCTCTTCAAATTCACCTCTGTATTTTGCACCTGCAATCATTGATCCGATATCTAGTGCAATTAATCTTTTGTTTTTTAATGACTCTGGGACATCACCTTCGACTATACGTCTTGCTAGCCCTTCAGCAATCGCAGTTTTACCCACCCCAGGTTCTCCGATCAATACTGGATTATTTTTTGTACGACGTGACAGCACATGGATAGTTCTTCGGATTTCTTCGTCACGACCAATTACTGGGTCCAATTTTCCCATCCTGGCTTCTTCTGTTAAATCACGACCAAACTTTTCTAACGCACGAAAAGTACCTTCAGGTTCAGCATTTGTTATACGATGCGAACCACGAATTTCTTTCAATGCTTCCAGTACCGCAGCATAAGTAACATCACTTGCACGAAGCATGTCTCCAACAGGAGTAGTCGAACGTGACATTGCAAGTAAAATATGTTCGGTTGATAAGAATTCGTCAGACATTGATGCTCGCTCATGGTCTGAAGCTTCCAAAATTCTAAAGAGATCAGCAGAAATAACTGGTGGGTTAATGTCGCCTGTTACTCGTGGCTCAGCATCAACACGAGATTGTGCTTGGTGTCGTAAAACGTTAGGATCAATCCCCATCTTTTTCAATGTAGGCTGAACTACTGATTCGAACTGATCCAGCATGGTTAACAAAACACGCTCTGGTGAAACCTCAGGATTACCTGACGAAGTAGCCGCCGTATTGGCATTATTCATTGCCTCTGCAGCTTTTTGAGTGAATTTATCTGGATCTAATGTCATTGCTCTCTCCGTTTATTTCAACGCCGCTAATTCACTTATTATTTCGATTTTCCTTCAATTTACTAATTAAAACTACTTCTCTAGATTCATACTTCACAAGTGCCCTAGATGTATTTTCGATAGATGCTTCTACCTCATGAAGCCGGTTCTCAACATTTCCTAAACGATTTTGAGCTTCATGTAGTTCAACCTTAAGGTCTTCATTCTCTTGTTGCAATACGAAAATAGCTTCTTCGTATTCCATCAATGCGGAGATGGCAGTCAAACTCATACCTTCATCTTTCAGCTTTTTAATCCTTAATACTTTTTGGATATCAGCATGAGTATATCGCCTGTTTCCTCCTGTCGATCTTTGAGGTGAAACCAACCCTCTACGTTCATAATCTCGAAGAGTTTGAGGGTGCGTCCCAACTAGTTCTGCTGCTACAGACATCACATAGACACCTTGCTCATTAGACTCACCTGTTGCACTTGGTGCTACATCATTATCTGAATCGAAATCAGCATGTTCCATTTATTTCTCCAAACCAAACTTTGCCCTTGGATTTTTGCTCTGGATTTTTATTAATTCTTGGTAGATTTTTTCTTCTTCTGGTGAAACTTCCTCTGGCATTACTACGTTGAATGTAACAAGTAAATCGCCTTTTTGGTCCCCAACGACACAGCCTTTACCTTTTACCCTTAAGGTAGTGCCGTCCGTAGTGTTTGGCGGGACTTTCAAAGTCACTGGAGAATCTAAGGTCGGTATTTTCACATTGGTGCCAACAACAGATTCAGCAAAAGATATAGGTACTTTTACCAGGAGTGTCCGACCTTTACGGCCGAACCATGGGTGCTCAGTGACCTTAACAGTTACATATAAATCGCCATTTTTTCCCTGACCAGTAGGTTTTCCACGACCAGAAACTTTGATACGCTGACCATCATTTACACCAGCTGGAACTTTTATTTTGATTTCTTTTTGTTGGCTAGCCCCATCAGAAAAAACAATGGGTACAGTAGTTCCTTCAAGCGCCTGATAAAAACTAACAGTTACTTGCGTTTCTAAATCAAACGATGCCCGCTTAGCTGACTGCGCTGATTGTTCATGCCCAGCTTGTGCGAATGGATCCATGTTTGGATCACCAGAGCCAGATGAAGGTTTACGCATCCGGGAAAATAATCCAGAAAGCATGTCGTTTAAGTCTGACATTTGACCTTCACTCGCCTGACTAAATTGAACATTTGGATTAAAACCAAAACCGGGACCTGCGCCACCTTGAAAATTTTGTTCCATCATAAAGCGAACTTGGTCATATTCCTGTCGTTTTTCTTTGTCTCCTAAAACTTCATATGCACTTGTTGCTTCTTTAAATTTTTCATGAGCGGACTTATCGTCTTTATTAGCATCTGGATGATACTTTTTTGCCAAGACTCGATACGCCTTCGTAATATCTTTATCACTAGCGTCGAATGGGACACCAAGGACTTCATAGAAATCCTTTTCAAACCATTCGTTTTCTACACTCACTTTGCAACCTTGACCATTGCCGGACGCACAACACGACCACGCACCTTATATCCAGGACGTAACACTTCAACAACAATTTCTACTTCATGCTCATCATTGTCTTCATGGGAAACAGCATCATGTAATTCGGGATTAAAAATTGCCCCTTGTGCGTCAATAAGTTCTAAACCCTGTTTCTCCAAAGCGCTAGAAAGCTCTAAATAAACAAGCTCTATCCCCTTTAATAAATTCTTTGTTTCCTCACTGGCATCACCTATAGCTTTTATTGCAAGCTCGAAATTATCCAGAACAGGAAGCAAATCTTCAAGGATTTTGGCACCTCTATTTTCTGCTTCTTCGACGCTGTCTCTGACTACTCGCTTTTTGTAGTTTTCAAAATCTGCTTGAAGTTGACGCAAAGCCTGTAAATACGCATCTCGCTGTTCTTCAATCTCTGCAATTTCGCTTAGCGAATCAGGGCTTGTCGAACCAAAAAGGTCAATTGTATCTGGGATCTGAGTTTCTAAGTCTTGTTCAAGCTGATCGCTCTGATCTACTTGGTCAGGGTCTAAAAATTCTTCACTTTCACCGACAATAAAATCTTGTGGATTTGGATCTTGTTCCAGCCAAGATGGGACATTAGCTGAATTTGGTTCTCCAGCGAAGTCGTAGTCTTCATCTGCTGATTCGACTGAATTGTCATCAGACAATAATTCAGTCGAATCTTCTAATTCATCGTCTCGATCCATCTTTATGAATCTTCCGCATCAGAAGTTTTTTCATTATCTGAATCGATAATGTCATCTTCTATCACTTCTGCTTCTTCAACGTCATCGTTTATCTCTGGTCCGGAGAAGTCGCTTGATTCTTGACTTGCACTATCACCCATGCCTTCCGCTTGAGCAGCAGCATAAATTCTTTGAGAAAATTCTTGGCTAGCTTTGATTAATGCATCATGCTTTGTTTTAATCTCATCAATCGGTGTTGATTCATTTGCTAGAGCATCTTTTAAAGTCTTTAAGGCTTCATTGATTGACGTTTTCTCTTCGTCGTTAACCTTATCGCCTTGTTCATTAAGTAATTTCTCTGTCTGCCAAACTAGTTGATCTGCATTGTTACGAGTCTCGATTTCTTCACGTCGTGCTTTATCTTCTTCTGCGTGAGTTTCAGCTTCTTTCATCATGCGGTCAATCTCGTCTTTACCAAGAGCAGTACCACCAGTAATAGTCATTTGCTGTTCTTTACCAGTACCTAAGTCTTTAGCAGAAACACTCACAATGCCGTTTGCATCAATATCGAATGTAACTTCAACCTGAGGAACACCGCGAGGGGCTGGTGGGATACCTTGCAACTGGAAAGTCCCAAGATTGTGGTTGCGGTAGCTCATCTCGCTTTCACCTTGTAGTACTTTAATTTCTACA
>CAUJDU010000035.1 GCA_963169585.1 Actinomycetota bacterium
TGCAGATGAAATTAAAGAAATCTGTGAAAAGCTTCAATTCAGATCGCTAGGCGAAAAAATTCTTAGTACTGCGAAGGTGTCTGGATTAAATGGAGTTAAAACTAAGTCTGCCGGTAAATCCAAAACAAAGGATAAAGACACAAAGGTTCAAGCGATTGGAAAATCCATACCGATAGAAGATGCCGAGCTGGTTGATCTGACACTAGGAGAGCTTGAGGAACTACTATTAAAACCGGACGGACCAATTGGGATATATCTTGATCCACTAAGTCCTAATGCTCACGTCGATCCAAGTATCGCATTTCCTTTACCAATGCTTATTTCATACACAAATCTTATCGCCCAACTTAACGTTAAAAATAAAACTGAATTGGGAAAAGTACTGCAAGTATTATCGAACAATGCCGAAGTAGTTGTTGGTTACGATATTAAATCTTGGGGTAGTTATTTCGAATTGTGTTCACTTGATCAAATACCTGCAAATGATCTATACGTTATGGCGGCTCTAGATGATTCGAGTCGTGGTAAAAAAACCATCGAACAAATGAGCTCTTCATATCTCGGGGTAGCCCCCGTGGATCCACCAGGACAACTCGGTCTTGACGGAATTAGTGAAAATCAAAATAACAATACCGATCTAAGCAGGATCGCCAAAGTGTTTTATCTTCGAGAGCTCTATGTCGAGCTACAAAGTCGATTGCAAAATAAAGAGCTAGAAAAACTCTACTTAGAAATAGAGCGACCGCTTACTCCAGTAATAGGAGAGATTGAAACACATGGCGTATTAGTGGATAGAAAAAGATTGAAAATAATTTCAAAAGACATACATGAGCGGTGTCACAAATATGAACATGAAATCCACTCTTATGCGGGTGAACCGATAAATGTAAATTCAACTAAACAATTACGGGTAATACTTTTCGATCAGTTGGGTTTAACACCAATTAAGAAAACCAAAACAGGCCCTTCTACTGATGCTGCAACACTGAACGCTTTAAAAAATGATCATCCAATTATTCCTGCAATATTGAATTATAGAGAAGTAGAAAAACTCCGCAGCACATATATAGATGCTCTTGATCCACTAATCGCACCAGATGGAAGGATCCATGCAACATTCAATCAGACATTAACTTCAACTGGGCGTATTTCTTCAGAATCACCAAACCTGCAAAACATTCCAATCCGAACGCAGGAGGGTAAAAATCTTCGTACTATGTTTGTAGCGCCAAAAGATTCACTCCTTTGCTCTATTGACTACTCTCAAATTGAATTGAGAATTCTTGCTCACCTTTCTGGAGAAAAAACTTTGATTGATGCTTTCAATCGAGGAGAAGATGTTCATTCAACAACTGCAGCCAAAGTGTTCGAAGTCGATCAAAAAGATGTTACTGCCCAGCAGCGAAGTTTTGCCAAAGTTGTAAATTTTGGAATTGCTTACGGAATGGAAAGCTATGGGTTGGCAACAAGAATGGGAATTGAACCAGGACATGCAAAAGAAATTCTTGATTCATATTGGGCATCTTTTTCCGATATGAAACAATATTTAGACGACGTCGTTGAACAAGCCAAGAAAGTTGGTTATACAGAAACAATATTTGGTCGAAGAAGATATTTTCCTGAATTGAACTCATCCATCGCGCGAGTTCGAATTGCTGGTGCAAGGGCAGCGACTAATGCTCCGGTGCAGGGAAGTGCTGCAGATATCTTTAAGCTGGCAATGGTTCAGGTTTCAAAATATATCAAAGACAATGATCTGCCTGTAAGCACGGTATTGACTGTCCACGATGAGTTGGTGTTTGAAATCAATGAGGACCAAGCCAACGAATTATCTGGGAGAATAGCTAAAGTAATGGAAAATGTTGTTGAATTGGATGTCCCTCTAGTTGCAGATATAGGTCTAGGCCCAAATTGGGCAGAGGCCAAATAGCGTACCAGTTCTCATTTTGGCGCAAAAAGCGCTAGGATATTCGATGCTTGTGGAAACTCACGAGCCAGATTTATCTGCCGTTATTTACAATTATTCAACAGGAGACCTCGTGTCCGACAATTCAACACCAACCGTTCCAGAAATTCAAGCTGAAAATTCTGTAGACCAAACAAAAGAAATTGATCCAATTACAGAATCAGTAGAAGAAGAAACCATTGCAGTAAATGATCTTGGAATGAGTTTTGCAGATGCAATTCAATCTTCGATAGTTGAATTTGACGATGGAGATCTTGTTAAAGGTACTGTTGTAAAAATTGACAAAGACGAAGTACTGTTGGATATTGGTTTTAAATCTGAAGGTGTAATACCGAGCAAAGAACTTTCAATCCGAAATGATGTAGATCCATTTAAAGAAGTCGAACTTGGTGAAGAACTTGAAGTATTAGTTTTAACAAAAGAGGACAAAGACGGCAGACTCATCTTGAGTAAGAAACGTGCTCAATACGAAAAAGCATGGACCAACATTGAAGAGATTAAAAATGCTGATGGTGTTGTCAAAGGTCTTGCAATAGAAGTTGTTAAAGGTGGAGTTATCGTAGACATAGGTCTACGTGGTTTCTTGCCAGCTTCTTTGGTCGACACTAGAAGAGTTCGTGACTTGGCATCGTTGGTTGGAAAAGAAATTGAATGCAAAATTCTTGAACTAGACCGTAACAGAAATAATGTCGTTCTTTCTAGAAGAGCATTCCTAGAAGAAAACCAAAAAGGCAATAGAGACAACTTCCTTGAGCACCTTAAAGTTGGTGAAATCAAAGAGGGTGTCATTTCTTCATTGGTTCCATTTGGTGCATTCGTTGATCTCGGTGGAATGGACGGACTTGTTCACGTATCCGAACTTTCATGGAAGCATATTGATTCTCCAGGACAAGTAGTTAAAGTCGGAGATGAAGTTAAAGTTAAGGTTCTAGAAGTAGATTTAGATCGTGAACGTATTTCACTTTCCCTTAAAGCGACAGAACGTGATCCGTGGACTGAATTTGCAGAAAGCCACCAAATTGGAGAGCTAGTTTACGGTAAAGTTAGCAAAGTTGTTCCTTTTGGTTCATTTATCCAAATCGGTGAAGGCATCGAAGGTCTTGTTCATATTTCTGAAATGGCAGAACACCACGTTGATAATGCAGAACAAGTTGTTCAAACAGATGAAGAACTATGGGTGAAAATTATCGAAATCGATATGGAACGACGCCGAATTTCTCTTTCAATTAAGCAGGCTGCAGAAGGTGGCGTTGTTGCTGCTGAATATGCTGATGTGTATGGTGAGCATGCTTACGATGAAGATGGAAATCTAATTGAAACAGCTGTTGTAGATGAAAATGCACAAGCTAGTGCCGTCGAAGAAATTTCATCTGAGGTTTCGACAGAAGAATCTTAAAGTATTTGGGGGTTGAACCCTACAAAAAGAACAAAAACGTACATGCTTCGCATGTCGCGTTTTGTGCCTTTTGTAGGGTTCAACCCCCAGCTTGTAAGATCTATCTGATTTCGATTATTCCAGTTCGGAGACCTTTAAGAACGGCTTGAGTTCTGTCTCTTGCATCAAATTTATCATAAATTGATGCTAAGTGGTTCTTTACGGTTTTAACGGAAATGAAGAGATCGCTAGCAACATCGTTTGTGCTCTTTCCATCTGCAATAAGCTGCAGAATTTCTGTTTCACGTTTCGTTAGTATCCCACCATCGGTATCTAGTTCTTCATTTTCGTCGGGGGTAAGCTCTGAGCCTGTATCTAAGAGTTGTTTTGCGATTGAAGGAGAGATTAATTCGCCTTGTGCAACTTTTTTTACAACTTCAACAACTTCTGCCATTGGTGCATCTTTGGTCATAAAAGCTGTTGCACCTGAACTAATGGCTTGATTTACAACTGTTGCTTCACCATGCATAGTCAACATGATTACACGAGACTCAGGGTTATTAGCTTTAATAATTTTTAATGCAGAGAGTCCATCCATCACAGGCATCGTTATATCGAGCATAACAATTTCTGGAGTTTTATCGCTAACAAGACGAATGCCTTCTTCTCCGTCCCCGGCTTCACCGACAACTTCAAAACCGTTATCAGTCAATGCCCGCTTAACTGCTTGGCGAACTAACTTGTGGTCGTCAATTAAAACTACGGTTGTCATGAGGGTACCTCAACTTCTGCTTCGATAATAGTGCCTTTCCCTGGCTGTGATGTTACGTTTAACTGAGCATGTATCGTATCGGCCCGTTCTCGCATACCTATAAGCCCAAAACTCTCTTTCTTTGCGCCATTGTGGCCAAAACCCTTGCCATCATCACGGATTGTAAGGTGAACTTCGTTGTCTTCTATTAGCCAACTAACCCAAGCATGGGATGCTTCTGCGTGTTTGTACACATTATTCAGACCTTCTTGCATAATCCTCCACATTTCTCTTTCAACTTGGACGGGAAGCACTCGTTTAGTCATATTGGTTTCAAATTGAACATCAAGGCCAGTCCGATCACCAAAACGGGGTAGGTATTCTTGAGCTAGAGAATGGAACGGACGATCATTATCAACCGTAGCTCGAAGTTCGTAGAGTGTTTCGCGTAGCTCGCCAACAACTTCACGGACTATATCGCGAAGATCACTAAGTTCGGTAATTTGTTCGTGTTCAGCAATCAAACGTTCCAATTCAAAAGCAACGTAAGCAAGCGATTGTGCGAGTCGGTCGTGAAGATCTCTGGCAATACGGTTTCGTTCTTCTTCGGCACCCATATTGCGTAGACGCTGGAACCAAAGGGCGTTATCGATAGCCATCGCAAGTGGTTCAGAGATTTCTTGTAGTAATGCTCTGTCTCGCCCAGAATATTTATTTTCGTCACTATGCTCTATCGCAACGATCCCAACAACATTACCTCGTGCACGCAACGCTACATACATTCCTGAATGTGCAAGTGTAGAACAACCAACATACCCTTCATCAGGGAAAGAATGTGAAATTGCATTCTGAGTCCCAAGGGTTCTAGCAAGAGGAGCCGGGAGCTCATGAACGCTCATCGGTGTAGTTAGGCGGATACCTTCTGCAAGTTCGACTCGCCATGTATTGTGAGTTGAATCTGCAACCACAATAGCTAAGTATTGCAGATCATAAAGATCATGAAATCTATTTCTGGTTGATGCTATAACTTCGCCTAAATCAAGTGAAGCAGGAAGTGATTGAGCAACATCGTGAAGTGCTAGCAGTAGAGAATTGGCTTTACCCATTCTTTTCATCTCGTCTACGACGAATTGGCTAGAAGCTTCTGCTTCCTTCGCGAATACTCGCATAACCGCACCGATTACACCACTAACTACAAGGATCAATGTGTTTTGGATCATGTTCTGACTAGATGTGCGTTCAGATGCAACGGCTATTTCAATAGCAGATATGCTTGCTGTAATTATTGCAACTGTTATAAGTGGAACGACTATTCCACTCGAAAGACCGATAACAATAAGTATTGGAATTGCAACTAGTACGAACGGGCTTGTCCACTGGTTAGTCAAAGCGATAGCACAAAGCAGTGAAACAACATCGAAAGCAATATTTAATGTTCTGTCAAGGACTGAGCCTTTGAGCGGTATAGGATAAAAAGTTCTAATGGCTGCATTTAGACAGAGCACTAAAGTCGCACCGTAAAGCGGATTGAGACTTTCGTTGGTCCGTTCTGAAATTGCGATTACAACACTAAGTGCGATAGTCACCCATCGTAAAGCTGCGATCATTATCGCGACACCATTTGATTTAAGCATGGTGGTAGACCGCGAGTGTTCTCTAGGCTGAGGTGAATTCATAGTACAAAAATGATATCGACTTGAAAATTCCCTAAGTAAAGGTAAAACGCCTAAACTCTTAGAGTATGCACAAAGTAGCAGTGATTGGACCTATAGGTAGCGGAAAGTCAGAAATAGTGCGCATATGCGCTGAGATGGACTTTCCAACTATTTCAGCTGACCATATTGCCAAAATGCTTCTTCAGCTACCAGGTATTGCCCATGATGACGTAGCAAAAGCTTTTCCGAATACAGTTGATTCAATGGGAAAGATCGATCGTCGAGCTTTGGCCCAGGATGTTTTTAGAAATCAAGAGCACTTAAGATTGCTTGAAAGTTTAATCCACCCACACGTATGGCAAATTGTTGCTTCCTTTTTTATGGAATGTGAAAAGAAAAACGAAGAATTCTGTTTTGTAGAAGTAAGTGCACCCGATGACACAATAAAAACTAGATTTGATGAGATGTGGTGTGTACAAGCAAATGTACAACTCCGAAAAGCGCGATGTGTAGCACGAGGAATGACAGAATCAGACTTTGAAAACAGGAATCTATTTCAAAGTGAAAATATAGACTTCAGAGATCTAGCAAGTCGAATAATAATTAACGAAGGTACTCACGAACAATTACAAGAAACTATAAAAGCGTATTGTGCCGACCTAGCTGAAATTCGGGGCTCATAGTTGTTTGAGCTCAATAGCGAATACGAACCGTCTGGAGATCAGCCAAACGCAATTAATGCGTTAGTTGAAGGTGTGGAAAATGGTTTAGATTACCAAACGCTTTTAGGTATTACTGGTTCAGGAAAATCTTTTACTATAGCTTCGGTTATAGCTAAATTAAATCGACCCGCATTAATAATGGCTCCTAATAAATCATTAGCAGCACAATTAGCTAGCGAATTTCGTGGATATTTTCCTAAGAATCGTGTCGAGTATTTTGTTTCGTATTATGACTACTACCAACCTGAAGCATATATTGCTCAAACTGATACGTTTATCGAAAAAGATTCCTCAATAAACGATGAAATAGATAGGCTTCGTCACGCTGCAACATCCGCTCTTTTAAGCCGTCGAGACACAATTATTGTAGCTAGCGTTTCTGCGATATATGGACTGGGATCTCCTGAATCTTATAAGCGCAATATGGTTTTCATAGATAAGGGTGAGATTTTTGATCAGCGGGCATTATTAACTCGATTAGTTGAACTTCAATATGAACGTAATGACATTGGATTTCAGAGAAATAAGTTTCGTGTGCGTGGAGATACTATAGATATTTTTCCAGCATATGAAGAGCGGGTTATTCGAGTCGAACTATTTGGTGATGAAGTAGACAGGATATCTTTAATCGATCCACTCACGGGGGAACTTTTCCAAGAGACAGATGCAGTAGCCATATTTCCTGCATCTCATTATGTTGTCGATCCAGTGATTATGGCAAATGCAATCGCAGAAATTGAAAATGATCTCGATGATAGGTTGGCAATACTTAAAAAGGAGAACAAGCTGGTAGAAGAACAGCGACTGAGATCTCGAACTGAACATGACTTAGAGATGTTAAGAGAAGTTGGGATTTGCTCTGGTATAGAAAACTATTCACGGTATTTAGATCGTCGAAAACCCGGTGAAGCACCCTACACTTTGCTTGATTATTTCCCAGAAGACTTCATCACGATCCTAGATGAGAGTCATGTTACGGTTCCTCAATTACGTGGACAACATGCCGGGGATCTTTCTAGAAAAAATAATTTAGTTGATTATGGATTTAGATTACCAAGTGCAAAAGATAATCGTCCTTTACGATTTGAAGAAATTGAAGAGAGATTACCTCGTATAATTTTTATGTCCGCAACACCTGGCCCATATGAACGCGAAGTTTCAAAGCAAGTTGTTGAGCAAATAATTAGACCAACCGGCTTGTTGGATCCCAACATTGAAGTCCGCCCAACAAAAGAACAAATCGATAATTTGATGGATGAAATTAAAGATAGTGTAGATAACGGTGAGAGAGTTTTAGTAACGACTTTGACGAAAAAAATGGCTGAAGATCTTACTGAATACTTGCAAGATGCTTCAATGAAGGTTCGTTATTTACATTCTGATATTGACACGATCGAGAGAATAGAAATTTTACGGGATTTACGTCTTGGTGAGTGTGATGTCGTAGTAGGAATTAACTTGTTGAGAGAAGGATTGGATCTACCTGAAGTTTCTCTTGTAGCAATTTTAGATGCAGATAAGGAAGGTTTTTTACGATCTCAAACTTCTCTTATTCAAACGATTGGTCGGGCTGCAAGAAATGTCAACGGGCGAGTAATTATGTATGCAGATAAAATTACAGATTCCATGAAGTATGCGATATCTGAAACGAATCGACGTCGTATGCTTCAAATCAAATACAACGAAAAAAATGGTATTAACCCAACTCCAATCGTGAAAGCTGTTTCTGACATATTAGATATGCTCCGAGGTGGGGAAAAACGACAAGTAAGTAGGGTAGATATTTCATCTCTGGCAGAGTTAGGCCAAGATGGTGTTAAGAGGTTGATCACATCGTTGGAAGACGAAATGCATGAAGCCGCAAAAGAGCTTAATTTTGAGGAAGCTGCAAGGCTGAGAGATGAAGTTTCGACTATCCGTAAAGAGCTAAAAGAAATGGTGGGGTTATTCTGACCTTAATCCCTCTCTAATCTCTCTATTGCGTTGGGCCGAAAAAGGTTGGGAAATTAGACCTTTACAACCATACACTCTGCAATCCAAAAGCGTTTGGTTGTAAACTTTCGATAAAGTAACCTTTTTCGACCTAATGCAAAGTATGGGAACGTATGTTCGTGTATGATGAGGTTTTATGCAAACAGGAAAATCTATGAAATCACAAATTACGGTAAAAGGTGCAAGAGAGCACAACCTTAAAAATGTTGATGTTGAGCTTCCTCGTGACTCACTAGTTGTACTAACAGGCCTATCAGGATCTGGAAAATCATCGCTTGCTTTTGACACGATCTATGCGGAAGGTCAACGACGTTATGTTGAATCACTAAGCGCTTATGCAAGACAATTTCTGGGACAAATGGAAAAACCAGACGTTGATTTAATTGAGGGCCTATCTCCTGCAATTTCAATAGACCAGAAAACAGCATCAAAAAATCCAAGATCAACTGTTGGAACAATTACAGAAATATACGATTACCTCCGTTTGCTTTACGCAAGAGTTGGTCACCCCCATTGTCCTACTTGCGGTCGTTCAATCGCTCGCCAAACTCCACAGCAAATTGTAGACCGAATTTTAAAAATGGATACAGGTATCAAATTTCAGGTTTTAGCCCCAGTAGTACGAGGTCGCAAAGGTCAATATGACAACCTAATTAAAGATCTAATTTCACAGGGTTTTTCACGTGCTTATATAGATGGCAAAATTCTTGAGCTAAGTGAAGTGGACCCATTATCTTTAGCTCGTTACGAACAACACACTATAAAGGTAGTTATAGATCGGCTGGTAATTAAAGCAGGAATAAAGAGAAGACTTACAGATTCTCTTGAAACTGCACTTTCACTTGCAAACGGAATTGTAGAAATAGAGTTAGTTGGAGTAAAACCTGAAATAGGTGAATTGGAGGATGCGGAATCCAGTGATTCATCAATACTAACTTTTTCTGAACATCTAGCTTGCAATCATTGTGGAACTAGCTTTGAAGAACTTGCTCCTAGAAACTTTTCATTTAACTCACCTTATGGGGCCTGTACTCGTTGCGATGGTTTAGGTACTAGCTTTGAAGTTGATCCAGAACTAGTAATTCCTGACAGCGATTTGTCGCTAGGAGAAGGGGCAGTTGCCCCCTGGGGTGGTTTTAAAGGTGAATATTATTCGAAAGTGATGAAATCAGTTTGTGAACAAAATGATATTCAGATGGACATACCATGGAAAAAAATAACTAAGAAAAAACAAAATATAATTTTAGGTGGGCTGGGTAACAAAAAAATTGAGGTTACATTTAAAAATAGATACGGCAAAACGAGATCATTTAATGCAAAATTTGAGGGTGTGGTCCCATGGCTTAAGCGAAGGCATATGGAATCAGAAAGTGATCGTGCTCGTGAAGTGGTCGAAGGGTACATGAGAGAAGTGCCATGTAGTCAATGCGAAGGAGCTCGGCTAAATCCAGTTTCACTCGGTGTTACTGTCGATTCTAGATCAATTAATGATGTTGGGGATCTTTCCATCAAAAATGCGAACTTATTCTTTGAACAGCTATCTCTAAGTGAGCGCGAAATGTCAATTGCCACTGAAGTAATCAAAGAAATACGCGGACGGTTAAAGTTCCTAAATGATGTAGGCCTGGATTATCTTTCGATAAATAGGAATTCTTCGACGCTTTCTGGAGGTGAAGCTCAACGTATTCGATTAGCTTCTCAAATCGGAAGCGGTCTTGTTGGTGTTCTTTATGTCCTGGATGAGCCTTCCATCGGACTCCATCAGCGTGATAACGAAAAGTTGCTTGGAACTCTGACTCGATTGCGTGATTTAGGAAATACAGTTTTGGTTGTTGAACATGACGAAGAAACCATTTTAGCTGCGGATCATGTTGTAGATGTAGGTCCGGGTGCTGGTGAACATGGCGGAGAAATAGTTCATTCAGGTACCGTATCAAAATTATTGAAAAATAAAAATTCTGTTACTGGAGAATATTTATCTGGCAAAAAAGTGGTAGTAGAACACACAAAGAGAAGACCTAAGACTGGGTTAACAATAGAGGTTAAAGGTGCTAGAGAGCACAACCTTAAGAATATTGATATATCAATACCTTTATCTCAATTTGTTGCGGTCAGCGGTGTAAGTGGAAGTGGTAAATCTACCTTGGTAAATGACATCGTCTTAAAAACCTTAATGAAGAAGATTTATAAATCTAAAGATGTTCCTGGCAAACACAACAAGATCTCAGGTGTTGAAAATATAGATAAAGTAATTTCTATTGATCAATCTCCAATTGGTAGAACTCCGAGATCTAACCCAGCTACCTATACTGGTGTTTTTGATAAAATTAGAGCGTTATTTGCACAGACGAGTGAAGCAAAAGTTCGTGGTTATCAAGCTGGTAGATTTTCATTTAATGTTAAAGGTGGTCGATGTGAGGCCTGTTCAGGTGATGGCAATATAAAAATTGAAATGCATTTTTTACCTGATGTTTACGTTCCTTGTGAAATTTGTAAAGGTGATAGATACAATCGAGATACACTGGACATCACGTATAAAGGTAAAAATATTGCAGATGTCTTGAACATGTCAATTGAAGAAGCGTATGAGTTTTTTATCAAGATCCCAGTTATTGAGAGACATTTAAAAACACTTGTAGATGTTGGCTTGGGCTATGTGCGTTTAGGGCAATCTGCACCAACTTTATCTGGCGGTGAGGCTCAAAGGGTAAAGCTATCAAGCGAATTAGCAAAACGAAATACTGGCAGAACACTTTATGTGCTCGATGAGCCAACTACTGGTTTACATTTTGAAGATGTGCGTCGTTTGCTCTTAGTGCTTCAGCGTTTAGTTGAAGGAGGAAATACAGTCCTAGTTATTGAGCACAACATAGATGTAATTCGAAGCGCAGATTGGGTAATCGACCTCGGTCCTGAAGGTGGAGATGGTGGCGGTGAAATAATTGCGCAAGGTACGCCGGAACAAATCGCAAAATCGAAGAGTAGTCACACAGGGCGATTTCTAAATGCGCTAGTGTAGCGTTGTGAATCAAATAGTACATCCTCAAGCTTGGCACCCAGATCCAACAAATCGACATCAATTGAGATATTGGGATGGTAGCCAATGGACTTCTCATATTTCTGATGCTGGTACAACTGGAATTGATGTGGAAGGGCAAGAATTAGCCAACACTGGACAATCTGTTAACACTGGTTTTGTAGATGGGGAAGTTTTCGGATATACGACACCTCAACAAGTTCAAGCACAAGTTGCTAAAGCACAAACTTCATCTAGCAAAGATTCAATTTTGAGCTCTATGGAAGTCCCAAATCCTAGTTCCACACAAGTGCCGGCACCTTCATATAGTAAAACGATTTTTACAGAAAATATTCTTGTTGTGAACCAAAAAGCTAAATTGCTAGAACTAACTACAGAGTTTGGTATTTATGATCAAGAGGGAAATCAGATAGGAGCCGTTAGGCAAGTCGGCCAAAGTGCAATGAAGAAAGTAGCAAGAGCATTAACAAATCTTGATTCTATGATGACGCACACTTTAGATATTGTAGATATGTCAGGGAACTTACAGCTACGAATCACTAAACCGCGCGCGATGATGAAACCCAAAGTTATTGTTCAAGATGCACAAGGTAACGAGCTGGGTGTGTTATCAATAAAACTACGGATTGGTAAAGCACAGATTAAAATGATGGTTGGCGATAATCAAATCGGTATGATTTATGCTGAAAACTTTCGAGCGTGGAATTTTTCTGTTCAGGATAACTCAGCTAATAGAATTGCATCAATCACGAAGACTTGGGAAGGTTTCGCTAAAGCTATGTTTACTACAGCGGATAACTATGTAGTGCAAATTTATCAAGAACTCCAAGAGCCCATGCATTCAATGGTCTTAGCAGGAAGCCTTGCTGTAGATTTAATTTTAAAGCAAGATAGTTCTGCTGGTTTACCGTTTTAATCGCGAGTTTTTAAGTCTGTAATATCTAGCATTCTTTGTAAGCTGGTTCTCGCCCAATGGCGTGTTTCAAAATCAACGCTAATCTCATTTACAGGTTCGCCATCCTCAATTTTGTCAAGGCACCAAGATAGATGAGGCAGATCAATTCGAAACATTGTTGAACACGGGCAATATAGTGGATCAAGGGAAATAATTGTCTTGTCAGAATTTTCTTTTGCTAGTCGCTGCACCAAATGGACTTCTGTTGCAATGCCGATTTCTGAACCAGGTGGACATGATTCAACAAAATCAATAATCCGTTCAGTGGAACCAACTACATCTGCGATACTGACAACTTCATTTCTCGTTTCGGGATGTACAACTACTATTCCATTGGGGTGTTCTTCTCGGAAATCAGCAACATGTTGTGGGGAAAACCGTTGATGGACACTGCAATGTCCCTTCCAAAGCCAAAATGTCTTTGAGCTGATCGCTTGTGAATCGTTAGCGATACTACCCCTAGGATCGTAAAGGTAACAATCCTCACTAGTAAATCCCATCTGGTAAGCAGTATTTCTTCCTAGATGTTGATCTGGAATGAATAGAATATATTTTCCTTTTGCTAATCCCCATTCAATAATTGCTTGTGCATTTGATGAAGTGCATACGGCTCCTCCGTGTTCGCCGACGAAGGCTTTAATTGCAGCTGAGGAATTCATGTAAGTGATCGGAACAATAAGGTCTTCATCAATAAATTCACAGAACGATTGCCACGCATCATTAACCTGCAAAATAGTTGCCATGTCAGCCATGGAGCATCCAGCATTTAAATCTGGAAGATAAACATGTTGTTCTTCATTTGTTAGAACATCCGCACTTTCTGCCATGAAGTGTACTCCACAAAATATGACGTGAGAAGCTTGGGTATTATTGGCAGCAAACTGAGCCAATTTATAAGAGTCGCCCCTAAGATCAGCAAATTCTATTATCTCGTCTCTTTGGTAATGGTGTCCTAGTATCACCAGATCGTCTCTAAGATTATCAATTGATTTTTGGATTCTAAGCTTTAATTCCTCATCGCTAGCACGGCTATAGTGGTCAGAGAGAGGAACTTGAATTCGCAATGGAGTCGAAGATACGTTAGTCATATGAATAGTGTAGGTAATAACTAATCCAATGTTCGCCCCCAGACCGTCAGAAATCCCCACAAACCCTGGTTCTTACCAGTTTTTCTCTAAATCTAATGAAATATTGTACGTAGGAAAGGCAAAAAATTTAAGATCTCGGATTTCTACCTATTTCCAAAATGGCCCTAAACATAATATACGTATTGAACAAATGCTCGAAATTGCTGATCGAGTCGAATGGATAGTCGTATCCAACGAAACAGAGTCTTTGCTTTTGGAGTACTCATTAATTCAGCAGCATAAGCCTCGCTATAACGTAAGGTTAAAAGATGATAAATCATATCCGTGGTTGGCTCTGAGCGTTTCAGAAAAATGGCCTTCTGCCCGTGTCTACCGAGGAAAGCTAAAAAAAGGGACAAAGTATTTTGGGCCCTATACCTCGGCATACACTATTCGAGAAACGCTTGATGTACTAACAACCATTTTCCCAATTAGAACATGTAATCCAGGGAAATTCGCGGACTATAAGAAGCTAGGTAGGGGCTGTTTACTATACGATTTGGGGAAATGTTCTGCTCCTTGTGTAGATAACGTATCTGAAGAACAATATAGAGATTATGTAAAGGATTTCATTGCTTTTATAAATGGTGAAACAAAAACCGTAATTGAGACGGTTACAAAACAAATGGAAAAAGCTGCACAGGGACAACACTTTGAACGTGCAGCAACGCTTCGAGATCGATTGTCATCTCTTAAGGCAATAATTGAACGGCAAGAAATATATGGATCTAATACAGAAAATTTTGATGTAGTTGCTTACGCTACGGACAACATCGAAATATGTGTCGAAATCTTTAGAATCCGTAAAGGCCGATTTATGGGATCCAGGAAGATACTCTTAGAACCCCAATACAGTAACGAAAATGAAAACCTTTACGACCAAATTCTACTTAGATTGTATGAAAATCAACTTCCCGAAGTTATTCCACCTACAATCTATCTTTCACAATTGCCATCAAATTCGAAATCGTATGAGACGCTTTTAGCTCAGCAGAGAGAAGGAAAGGTGAAGTTACATTCACCTGTAAAAGGATCAAAGAAAAAACTTCTCGAATTAGCACTCGAAAATGCGAATGGGTCTCTAACTCGACGGAGAAAAACTAGAATAAATGACGTAGAACAGCGTACTAAGGCTTTAAAAGAATTACACGATACACTCGAATTGAGCAGGATCCCGTTAAGGATCGAATGTTTTGATATATCACATATACAAGGGACAAACACTGTTGCCTCTATGGTGGTACTTGATGACGGTATTCCCAAAAAAAGTGAATATAGGCATTTTACAATTACTCATGATCAGGGTAATGATGATTTCTTATCTATGGAAGAAGCTATTACAAGACGCTTTAAAGGTTATTTGCACGAACATGAAAAGTTTTCCGTACTTCCCGATCTCTTAGTAATCGATGGAGGGAAAGGACAGCTAAATTCCTCACTCCGCGCACTTAAATCGCTGGGGTTAGAATCTAAATTTGACGTTGTTTCAATAGCAAAGAGAGAAGAAGAAATATTCAAGCCAGACAGAAGTGATCCCTATATTATTAATCATGGCTCATTATCGCTGATGCTTCTTCAAGTTATACGAGATGAAGCCCATAGATTTGCGATTACTCATCATCGTAATAAGCGATCTAAGACTATGACAGCTAGTATTCTAGATGACATACCCCGATTGGGTCCTGCTAGAAAGAAGAAGCTCTTGTTATCTTTTGGTTCCATAAAAGCATTGCGTGAACAATCATTGGAAACGTTACAAAGTCTCAATTACTTACCAACTGATGTGGCATTGGCTATTTACACATCCTTGCATAGCGTCGAGGAGGAATAATTGCATCGAATAGTTCTGATTACCGGATTGGCTGGCGCAGGTAGAACTACTGCATCAGATGCAATGGAAGATATGGGTTTTTATGTGATGGAGAATCTTCCTTCTGTGATGATCAAAGATGTTGTTAATGGGATCTGTGATTCTCGCGAAGATAACATTAACTTAGCGATTGCGGTCGATCTAAGAGATAAAAAATCGATAGACATGCTTTTTGAAACACGTTCAGATTTTCGCGAGCAGGGCTATAGCGTTCATGTTGTATTTCTTGATGCCGATGAAGATGCAATCGTCCGACGTTTCGATCAAACACGTCGCCCACATCCATACATTGCATCTGGCGCATTGACTAAAGCTATTGCGATTGAACGAGAGCTGCTAAGTGATGTATTGGCGGATGCAGATGTACACATAGATACAACTTCAACAAATCCTACACAGCTCGGCCAACAATTAGCACATTTATTTAAGGAAGATAATTCCGGCACAACTATAGTAGTGAATTCTTTTGGGTTTAAGTACGGCGCACCTCGAGATGCAGACTTCATTTTTGATGTAAGATTTCTTCCCAATCCATATTGGGACTCAAAGCTAAAAGATATGACTGGACTGGAAAGTGAGATCCAAGGCTATGTTCGTGGGTTCACAGGCTATCAAGAATACCTGTTCTCATTAAAGAAAGTCCTAGAGATCTCTATCGAAGAATTTTCAAATTTAGGAAAAGGATTCGTTACGATAGCTTTCGGTTGTACGGGTGGAGTTCATAGAAGTGTTACGGTCGCCCAAGATGTTTCTACCTGGTTAATAGATTCTGGTAGAAAAGTGATCTTGATTAACCGGGAACTCGAAAACGGTCATCACTAATGAAAAAAGTTGTATCTATCGGCGGGGGACATGGGCTATCAATGGTGTTACGCACATTGCTTCCTTGTAATGTTGAACAAACCGCAATTGTAAGTGTCGCTGATGATGGTGGTTCTTCTGGGCGATTGCGTAAAGATCTGGATATTCTCTCTCCTGGCGATATCCGTGCATGCATGTTGGCCCTTTCTCAAAGTGATGATGAAGATGAGAGTAGTCAGCTTGCTAGTTTGAAAAAAATATTTGAATATAGATTCGACCAAGGAGAACTTGATGGCCATTCTCTTGGAAATCTGATAATTGTTGCTTTGGCTAGAGAATCCAAATCTTTTGAAACAGCGGTAAGGCAAGCTAGTGAACTTCTTAATGTTCGTGGACGAGTTCTTCCGGCTACAGAATCTAGCGTCGTACTTTGCGCTCAAACTGAAAAAGGTTTAGTGCGAGGACAAGTTCAAATAGAACAGACACCAGGGATAGAGAAGATTATATTAGATCCTGATGACGCATTACCTTTAGCAGGAGTTGTGGAAGCCATTCTCGATGCGGATCATATAATTTATGCTCCAGGAAGCCTTTTTACTTCAGTTATTCCTTCGATTATTATTCCAGAGATTTCCCATGCATTAAAAATTACAGAAGCTGATATTACTATGCTAATGAATTTAGGTACTAAAGGCCCCGATACAAACGGGCTTAACGGTGACCAGCATCTAGAAAGAGTATTAGAACATGGAGCTAGGGTAGATCGAGTAATTTGTGCGATTGACTATCTGTGCGTAGAAAATGGACCTCAAAATATGGAGGTTGTACAAGCTGCGATTGGTAGCCAAAATGATGTCCATGACATCGATGCTCTAAGAAAATTGCTTGTAGATATTCTTAAGCTCGAATAGTCCTGTCCTTTCTTGTCTACATCTTTTTTCGAGCTAGTATCTTGGACAAGAATAAGATGTTATGAAAGGGGATTCGATGAGTATTCGTGTTGGTATTAATGGGTTCGGTCGAATTGGTAGAAGCTTTACGAGAGCATTACTTGCTAGAGGGCTAATGGATGACGTTACTCTTGCTGCAATCAATGATCCTTTTGGTGATTCAGAGGTAATGGCTTTCCTTTTAAAACATGACAGTGCTGGTGGTACATTAAACCATCATATTAAAGCAACCGAATCAGGTTTAGATATTGACGGATTCTCAATTACGAAGTTTGAAGAGAAGGACCCAGCCCAAATTGATTGGAAATCTGCAGGCGTAGATATCGTAATAGAATCGACTGGCTTGTTTACATCGCGCGAAGCGGCTGGTGCACACATGCAAGGAGGAGCTAAGAAAGTTATCATATCTGCCCCTAGCCCTGATGCGGATGCAACTATATGCATGGGTGTAAATGATGAAGTTTATTCTCCTAAAGATCATCATGTAATTTCTAATGCTTCTTGTACAACAAACTGTTTGGCTCCTTTAGCAAAAGTTTTAGACACAGCATTGACTATAAATTCTGGATTTATGACAACTGTTCATGCTTATACTTCTGATCAGCAGCTTCAAGACATGGCTGCTGCTTCAAGAAAAGGCAAAGCAGATGTAAGGAGAATGCGAGCAGCAGGGTTATCGATCATCCCTTCTTCGACTGGTGCAGCAAAAGCAATCGGTGTCGTATTGCCCCAACTTGATGGCAAACTTGATGGATTTGCGTTGCGTGTTCCAACACCTGTTGGTTCAATTACAGATCTAACAGTACAAGTTGAAAAAGCAGCTTCGAAAGACGAGATAAATGAATTATTTGAAAAGGCTGCAAATGATAAAAGTTACAGAGGTGTGCTTGAATACACAACAGAAGAATTAGTTTCCAGTGATATTATTGGAAACCCGTCTTCATGTATTTACTCAAGTCCGGATGTAATGGTTCAAGGCAATAGCGTTAAGGTTTTAGGTTGGTATGATAACGAATGGGGATATTCGAACCGAGTTGTTGATTTAGCTATGTTCTTAGAAGAATGTGGACTGTAACTAGATGACAGTTCAGTTATCAAGTATTTTAAAACGGGAGATCAATCCAGGGCAGGTAGCTTTTGTTCGTATCGATTGTAATGTACCTTTAAATGAGGATGGGTCGATTGCAGATGCCTTTAGGTTGGATGCGGTAGTTCCGACTTTAATTTTTTTACGAGACAGAGGAGTAAAAGTTGTCCTTGCTGGTGCAATAGGTCGTCCTAAGGGTAACAGAGACGAAGCGTTAACAACACAATGCGTCGCAGATTATTACTCTGGTAAAGTTTTCGAAAACTGTGTTTATGTTAGTGAAGTATTCGGTGATGAAGTTCAAAATGCTATCAATTCCATATCTAATGGTGAATGTGTTGTTCTAGAGAATTTACGGTTTTGGTCAGAAGAAGAAAGCAATGATGAACAGTTTGCAAAAAACTTAGCTGGACTTGCTGATTTTTATGTCAATGATGCATTTGGCCAATGTCATCGTGAACAGGCATCTATAGTTGCGATAACCAAGTTTCTTCCTTCCTTTGCTGGTGTTTGTCTAGAAGAAGAAGTAAAAGCTCTTGAAAATGTCCTAAAAAATGGCCAAGAACCTGTCGTGTCGATTGTTGGAGGAGCGAAAGTTTCTGACAAGTTAGGTGTTATTGAAGCACTTGTAAAGCGTTCAGATTTTCTGCTAATCGGCGGAGCAATGGCGTACACTTTTCTGAAAAGTCAAGGTGTAGTGATCGGCGACTCTTTGTGTGAAGACGACTATGTAACTAAGGCTGCCCAGTGGATGGAAACGGGCAAGATCGTTTTACCTTTAGATAATGTTGTTGCAGAATCTATAGATTCAATCAAAACTCAAACTGTTAGAAATATTGAAGATGGTTATGCTGGCTTTGATATAGGAGAAAAAACAGTAGAGAAGTTTAGAGAAGTTATTGCTCGAGCAAATACAATACTTTGGAATGGCCCAATGGGAGTGTTCGAAAAAAATCAGTTCGCAAATGGGACAAGCGAAATTGCAAGAGCCGTTGCTACTAGCAATGCGTATAGCGTAATCGGTGGTGGAGATTCAGTAGCAGCTATTAGAGGGCTTAAATTAGAATCACAAATAAACCATGTATCTACCGGTGGTGGCGCAACGCTTGAATATTTAGAAAAAGGAACGTTAGTCGGAGTCGACGCGTTGAGGACAAAGGACAGATAATGCGTAAACCAATTATTGTTGGTAACTGGAAAATGAATTTAACTCATTTAGAAGCAATTGCTTTAGTGCAAAAACTTTCTTACAGGTTAGAAGGAGATGTTTTTGATCTATGTGAAGTTGTTGTTTGTCCACCCTTTACTTCACTTAGGAGCGTCCAGACAACTATTGACTCTGACAAGATGAAAATTGATTTAGGCGCCCAGAATGTAAATGAGAATGAAAAAGGTGCTTTTACTGGCGAGATTTCTGCAGCCATGCTAAAAAAACTTAACTGTAGCTATGTCCTAGTTGGACATTCCGAACGCAGACAACACTGTGGTGAAACAAACGAAGTCACTGCTGCAAAAGTTAGAGCTGTCAGGAAACTCGAAATGATTCCAATCCTTTGTGTTGGCGAAACTAAAGAACAACGTGAAAATGGTGAAACTACTTCAGTTGTAGAGAGTCAAGTTCGCCAAGGACTTTCTAATATTGCAAAAAATGATATAGAAAATTGTATTATTGCCTATGAGCCAGTGTGGGCTATTGGTGCTGGGGCTCCTGCAACCATCGATCAAGCTAACGAGATGATTCTTCATATTAGAGGCGTACTAAATACTTTGAGCTCTGGGTCAGGGGAGCAAACTAGGGTGATTTATGGGGCAAGTGTAGATCCAGGTAATTCGAAAACATTCCTCTCTCAAGATGGTATAGACGGGTTATTGGTAGGTGGCGCAAGCCTAGAAGCTGACGATTTCTCTAGATTGGTACTTTCTGCCATTAAATAATGATAAATTTCTTGTAATACCGCAGGTTTAAGCGTAAAGACTACTATTATATTGCCTATGTTGGATATCGTATTTATTTCAATTCATGTAATCGTTTCTGTCTTAATGGTAATTTTTGTGTTACTTCATGCCGGTAGAGGCGGAGGACTTTCAGACTTATTTGGTGGCGGTGCTATGGGTGGTTCAATGGCAGGATCAACACTCGCAGAGAAGAATTTGGACCGTTTGACCATTATTTGCGCAGTTGTTTTCACATTTACCACAATTATGCTCGGAATTCGATTAAAGTAACTTTTACTCAGAGCGGACCAATTCCGCGAGACTGAGCGTAAATAAAACATATCAAGGGGGCGCGTTGTGATGACAACGAATAGATCTCGCAAATTGGCTTTGGCTTTGCTGCTACTGGTTGCATTGTTTATGGCTGCTTGCAGTAGTGGAAGTGACGAGAAAGTTTCAACTGGTGGGAAGATAACAATTGGTGCAGACCAAGAACCGGATTGTCTTGACTTTATCGGTAGTTGTTCGGGTGCGTCTTGGGGTTACTGGACTGTTGCTGTAAATACTTTGCCACGCGTATACTCGGTTGAACGAGTTGGTGATAAGGACGAATGGGAAAATGTAATTACTAACCTGATGGCGAAAGAGCCTGAACTTGAAACCGATCCGGTTCAAAAAATTACGTATACAATTTCAGAAGATGCAGTATGGTCGGATGGCAAACCAATAGTGGGACAAGACTTTGTTTATACATGGGATCAGATTGCAAACACAGATGACGTTTACGATAAGACAGGATATGAGGGTATCGATTCTGTTGTTGTAGATAAGGATGATGACAAAGTTGTAGTTGTAACCTATAAGAAAGGCGAAAACTTTGCTGGATGGCAAGGTTTGTTTGGTGGAAACTACGGAGTGTTACCTTCTCATATTCTTAAAGGAAAAGATAGAGCCCAAGCGACTGCTGATGGGTATGATTTTTCTGGAGGACCTTTTAAGCTTAAAGGTGGAGCTGCTGGATGGAAGAAGGGCGAATCGATTACTCTAGTAAGAAATGATAAATACTGGGGTGATAAAGCAAAATTAGATGAAGTTGTATTTAGATTCCAGGCAGACACAACGGCTCAGTTCACTGCCTATAAGGCTGGTGAAGTTCTAGCGATTTATCCGCAACCACAAATTGATGTAATTGATTCAATAAATAGTGGAGGGCTTCCTGGAAAACAAGAAATTAATGCCGTGACCGGAAACTTGGAAGCACTTTGGTTGAATAATGAAGCCGCTCCTTTCGACGATATAAATGTCCGCCAAGCTCTCGGATATTCAATGGATAGAGATGCTCTTGTTAAAGCCCTGTTTGGTGATATTGGTGTTGAAAAAGCTGTACATAGTTTCTTAGCCCCTGTTGTTTCAGAATTCTCTGAACCTGAAGGCTTTAAGAAATTCAAGCCAGATGCCAAAAAAGTAGAAGAACTACTTGGTAAGTCTGGATACACAAAGAATAGCCAAGGTATTTATGCAAAAGGTGGACAAGAACTATCATTTGCTATTCATACAAATGAAGGAAATCAACGTCGAAAATTGACTCTTGAAACTCTGCAAAAGCAATTACAAGATGCTGGATGGAAAGTAGAGCTGAAATTTGTCCCGGCTGGAGACCTTTTTGGAACAATAGGACCAGAAGGTACTTTCCAAGCTGCATTATATGCTCAAGTACTTACAACCCTAGATCCAGGTAACTGTCTATTGTTCTGTTCAAAGAATATACCAACAGCTGCTAACGGTAACTCAGGTAATAACTGGACACGAACTAACATTCCTGATGCAGATCCTCAGTTGGCAAAAGTAGACAATGAACTCGATCGAGATAAAAGAATCGAAGCAAGTAAGAAATCTGAGAAGTTCCTAGCTCAAGATGCAACATCATACCCGCTAGATCCGCTTCCAAATATCTTCTTATGGAGTGACAAACTTACAGGTGATATTGATGAGAATCCAATAATGGGTCCATTCTGGACACTGTCTAAATGGGGATTGAAATAATACACGTAGCATCGTTGTGAAAGAGGGGATCCGAAAGGGTCCCCACTTTTTTTGTCTAAAGGCTCTAGCCTAATTAGACCATGGGGGTTACTATATATGCTTTGCGAAGACTAATAGCTAGTCTCATCCTGCTCATCATCGCTTCATTTCTTGTGTTCGGTGGAGTGAGAACAATTTTTGATCCCACTGCACGATTATCAAAGAATAAGGATGTACAAGCAAGGGAACGCGAACGGGTACGTTTAGGTTTAGACAAGCCTTTAATTGTCCAATATAAGAATTGGATGTCCGGGGTTATTAAAGGCGACTTCGGGAGAGAAGATATTGGTTCTGAACAGGTTGCAGATAAATTAAAAAAAGGGTTTTCAAAAACTTTTGAATTAGCCCTATGGGGAGCTCTGGTTGCAGCATGCTTTGGAATAACATTTGGTATTGTCGCAGCCATACGGAGAAACAGGCCCATTGACTATGCTGTGACTGCTTTCTCGTATTTTGGTATTGCAGTGCCAACTTTTGCTTTCGCTTATGTGCTGATGAATATGTTTGCATTATGGTTGCCAAATTATTTTGGTTCTTCTGAACCGTGGCTTTTTACAACAGCAACAACGCAAGGGAGTTTTGCCAGAGGTTATGATGGGCTTTGGTCGTTAGCAAGTATAAGTGATTACATTAGACACATGTTGATGCCTATCATGGTACTCTCTGTCCAACTAATTGCAAGTTGGAGTCGCTATCAAAGAGCTTCCATGGTTGAAGCTCTACAAAGTGATTATATAAGGACTGCTCACGCAAAAGGAATGAGTAAATATAGAGTGTACACGCGGCATGCTCTAAGAAATTCTCAAGTTCCTATGGTTACTGTTATGGCACTTGATATAGGGCTGCTCTTCCAAGGTTTAATCATTACTGAATTTGTTTTTTCGATACCTGGTTTAGGAAAAGTATTTACCGACGCTCTTTCTGTAGGGGATGCCACAACCATTGCAGGTTGGACTTTAGTCACTGCAACATTTGTGATACTTGCTAATTTGATTGCCGACTTATTGTTACCTGTTGTTGATCCAAGGATTCGAACAACATGAGTGGGCTAGAAGAGACGAAAGAAAATGATGTGTCAAAGCAAGCATCGAAACACATTAAAGAGACAATTGTAGAATCTATCCCTCCTCCAATAAAGTTTCGTGCACTTAAACGATTTTATGCAAACAGAGCAGCTACAATTTCAGTTGTTTTTCTTGTCGCACTTATAGTCCTATGTTATTTCCCTAATCTAATTACTGATTTTTCACAGAATGAACAAACTGCCTTTAAAAGATTGCCACCAAACTCTACTAACTGGTTAGGGACAGATTTATTAGGTCGAGATATTTTGACTGAGTTGTTATATGCAGGTCAGATTACATTGAGGATTGCAATAGCAGTTGGAATTATTTCTACATTTATAGGTTCACTAGCGGGAGCTATTGCGGGGTATTTTCATAAGATAATAGATTCATTATTAATGCGAGTAACCGATTTATTTTTGGTTGTCCCACAATTAGTTATTTTAGCTTTAGCATTAAAGAAATTTGGTGATGAATATATTGCAATGGTATTGATTATTTCTTTGATCTCATGGATGTTTACTGCTCGTTTAGTTCGTGCACAGGTGCTCTCGTTAAAGTCTAGAGAGTTTATAGATGCCGCGAAGATGAATGGTCGCAGTAGCATTTACATCGTGTTTAGACATTTGATTCCAAATTCTTGGAGTGTTATTGCTGTTAGTTCGGCTTTTACTATTGCTGGGGCAATATTACTTGAGTCCACTGTCTCATTTTTAGGTTTCGGTGTTCAAGCTCCACTTACCTCATGGGGGAGGATGCTCTATGATTTTAAGGGTTTTGCTATTGGCCAATATTTTTATCTTTTCTTATCTCCAGCGCTAGCAACTTTTTTTACTGTTTTGGCATTCAATTTTATTAGCGATGGCTTAAGAGATGCTTTTGATCCGAGATCGGAACAGTCATGAGTAGCTCAAATACTGTTTTACGTTTAGACAATCTTTGCGTTACATACGGTAAGAAGAACCATAAAACATTTGCTGTTCAAGATTTGTCTTTAGAGCTACGACGAGGTGAGACGCTGGCTATTGTTGGAGAATCTGGTTGTGGGAAAACGACGGTTGCCATGGCGCTTATGGGGCTGCTTGATTCTAGAACAAAGGTAGAGGGAAAGTTGACGGTCCATGATGAGGAATACGATTTAAGTGAGATGTCATATAAAGATTGGCAAAAAATTAGAGGTGAAAAAATTGCGATGGTTTTTCAAGATTCACTTGCTTCGCTAAATCCGCTAAAAAGAATTGGTGATCAAATTGCAGAAGCTATTTATGTTAAAAACAAAGCAAAAAAGTCACAAGCAAAAGAAAAGGCAATTGAGTTACTTGAACTGGTAGAGATTCCTGATGCAACGAGGCGTACAAGGCAATATCCTCATGAATGTTCTGGTGGTATGCGTCAACGTGCAATGATCGCAATGGCTTTAGCAAATGAGCCAGATATATTGATTTGTGATGAACCAACTACTGCACTTGATGTTACTGTCCAAGCACAAATTCTTGATTTAATAAAAAAACTTCAAACAAAAATGGGTATGGCTGTGATCTTAGTTACTCATGATCTAGGAGTTGTTAGTGTTGTCTCTGATCGCGTCAATGTAATGTATGCCAGTAAGATAATTGAAGCTGGAAGTACGAATGTACTTATGACCACACCATCACATCCGTACACAAATGCACTACTAACTGCGATGCCAGATATAAACGCACCACGTGGAGAACTACATTCAATACCTGGAGTTCCTCCTACTTTGAATCGTGAATTTGATTGGTGTCCGTATGGGGTTAGATGTGATTTGCATACAGAACAATGTGATGAAGCAATGCCAGAGCTAAAAGTAGTATCAAGTGAGGATGAAACTATGCAATGTGCATGCATACATCCGCTAATAGAAATCGAAACGGCGCAAATTAAATGAGTGGGGTAAATATTGAAGGAGTTAATAGTGAGTCTTTGGATTCAATTTTAAGAATTGATGATTTACATAAAACTTTTGTAACTAGATCCCGTGGCCGCAAAATTTCTACCTATGCATTGCGAGGAGTTAGTTTCAGCATTAAACAGGGTGAAGCTGTTGGAATAGTGGGAGAGTCCGGTTGTGGAAAATCTACACTTGCTCGATTGATTGCAGGACTTGAAACATCTACGAGAGGATCAATGTCCTTTAATAATATGCCAATGAGATTTACGAAAGCATTACGTAAAAAGATATCTATGGTTTTCCAAGATCCATATGCAAGTCTAAATCCAAGGATGTCTACTGCTTCTTGCGTCAGAGAGCCCATGCATTTATTAAGTAAAGAAGAGCTCAAAGTGAAGCTTGATAAAATCTATGAGGAAAAACCCGAGGAAGAATGGACGACGATTCCACGCGGGTTTTTAAAGCGATTCTTTTTAAAGTTTGAATCTAAAAGAGCTTTGGCTGAAAAGACATATGCATCAAGACTTTTAGAGCTTGTACAACTCCGACCAGAATGGAGTGTACGTTACCCTCATGAGTTTTCGGGCGGTCAGCGCCAAAGGATAGGCATAGCAAGAGCGCTAGCAACATCTCCTGATTTGCTTATATTAGATGAGCCGGTGAGTGCTCTAGACGTTAGTGTGCAGGCCGGAATAATTTCTCTGTTAGCAAAACTTCAAGAAGAAAATGAATTGGCTATGCTCTTTATCAGCCATGATTTACGTGTTGTTAAACATATTTGTGATCGTGTAATTGTTATGTATCTTGGTCAAATAATGGAAGATGCCTCGAGTGAATTGCTTTTCTCTAGGCCTAGACATCCCTACACAAAGGCTTTGATTGCTTCGATTCCTAAGGCAAAGCTCCATGAAAGGACGAAAGGGTATAAAGCGGAAAAACAGGAAAATGTACATGTTGGTTCTGAAATACCTGTCAGGGTTTTGAAAGGTGAAATTCCGAGTCCGACGAATCCTCCGCAAGGATGCCCATTTCGCACACGATGCGAAAAAGCAACAGATGAATGCTTGCAGAAGCCCCCGTTAGCTAAAATGACTGACGGACGCCTTATAGCTTGCCATTTTCCCTATTGAACCTTTATCTAGGTGTTAAAGCGACGATAAAACAATGTGACAATTCGGCTATCAAAAACCTTAGGCCAGTTGATAAAAACTATGGCCTTGATCTTGATATGCATTGTTTTGGCCGGTGGATGTTCGCAATTAAAGCAGGAGTCAAAAGATAATAAGCCAGAAATATTAGTTATTTGGTCTGATTTTGATTATTCTCATGACCCCTTACAGGCAAAAGAATCGAACCATTTCTTTTTAAGTTCGCTCGAGAATAGAACATTATTCAAAACCAATTCAAGCGGAAAAATTGAAGGTGATCTTGCAAAAAGTTACGAAATCTCTAAGGATGGTAAAAAAATATCCATATCATTAGATGAAAATACATTCTCAAATGGTACGAAGGTAAGTGCTCTAGATGTAAAAGCAACATTATCAAGAATAATGCTGGTTGGGGGAGATTATGTAAACCTATTAACAGAAATAAAAGGATCTAGCGAAGCAAAAAGTGGCTCCGACTTCTTTGGGCTATCTACTCCCGACAGTAAAACTATTGTTATTAATCTGATAGAACCAAACCCATTTTTTATTTATCGATTAACACACCCAGCAACAGCAATCATTCCGGCGTCCTCTATAGGTTTAAAAGGGGAGTTAACATCCAACGTTCATTCTGGAAACTATCGAGCTGAAATAATTTCAAATGAAATAAATGCAACCACCGTATTTAAGCCGAGAACAAAAGATTTACCGATTATTAACGTAGTTAGAAAATCAAATGAAGACTTTATGACCCGACCAAGAAAAGAAGATGTAGACATAGTCCTTGGAGAAACAAAAAAATCTATAAATTTCAACCTAGTATCAATTCCACAATTAGCAGTTGCATCCTGGAATATTTATGTAAAAGATCCAGATTCACCATTTTCCAATATAAAATTTAGACGAGCAATACTTAGTGCATTAGACCAAGAAGAATCAATAAAGGCATTTGCAAATAGGGCTATTAAACCTACGAAATTTACGGCGGACACTTTCGATTCAATAGATTGCTCTAATAGTTGTAAAAGCAATTTAAACGAATCAAAAAGAATTATTAAAGAGATCTATCCAAATGGTGATACTCCTGAAATAACTATTCACATTGAAAATAATTTAGTTCAACAAGAATTAGCGATTTTAGCGATAGAAAGATTAGCTGACATAGGGGTTAAAGCTACTTCAACTGCTTTGACACCAGGAGATCTATCTAATGAGATAGCACGAGGGAATGTTCAGCTGTTTAGATTTGGATGGATATCAAAAGTCCCCATAGGTGCAGACCCGTTAGTAAAGAGCTTCAAAATTGATTCAACAGAAAACGTATCTGGCTTGGTGGATATGAAGCTAGAAGGCGAAATTAACCAATATCTTGCAGACACGACAGAAAAGCAGAAATTAAAATCAAGCCAGGACATACAAAAACGTCTACAGGACTTGTGGCTAACTAGGCCCGTAGCGCATTTCCAGAAAATAATTACAATATCAAAAGAAATCAGTGGATATAATTTTGATCTCTATGGCAGGGTCAATTTGAGTAAACTGCACAAATAAAACTAGTTGAACTCGACGATAAAGGCTACATTTGAACTAAGATTTTCCTCTCGAACATCTAGGATTTCGAGTAAGTCGAAGTGGCGGAATTGGCAGACGCGCAAGCTTAAGGTGCTTGTGCCCGTTAGGGCGTGGGGGTTCAAGTCCCCCCTTCGACACTATATTCATCTTTCGAGCCTTGCGGGGACCGCTCGGCACTCGCAGTCGCTCCTCCGTTCGCTCCTTGTGATTGTTATCTTTCGAGCCTTGCGGGGACCGCTCGGCTCTCGCAGTCGCTCCTCCGTTCGCTCCTTGTGATTGTCATCTTTCGAGCTTACGGGGACCGCTCGGCTCTCGCAGTCGCTTAGAATGTTCAAGTGCCAATAATTATTAATGATGAACTTCAAGGACTATCAAGCAGGCTTCGCCATGCTGGTGCAGTCGTATTAGACGAAGATCAAGCTTTAAAACAAGATATACGTCCTGCGAGGATTGGCCTGTTGAATTTAATGCCAGCACCTGCGATGGAGTCAACAGAAAATCAGTGGTTACGCTATATCAGCAATACGGTTCTGCAAATTGAACCCGTATTATTTAAATTTGATGAGGATTCACGAGAACGTCCAGGCGCATCGCGCCAGAAAATTTTAGAAAGATATATACCATTTAGCGAAGTTAGAAGAGATGGGCTTGATGGTTTGATAGTTACTGGAGATAATCTAGAGCTTCGCAAAGACCTACCAGAAGGAGAAATCCAAGCCCTCCAATTTGGAGAGATCACTTATGGTAACTCATTAAAAGAAATAATTGATTGGGCGAGAGAAAATGTTTTCTCAACCATATACTCTTGTCTTGGTAGCCACTTTGCACTTAACCATCTTTATGGGATCGACAGATCAATTCCTGGCGAAAAAATATTTGGTGTTTTTGAACATGAAATAAAGAAGTATTCTACGAACCCTTTAGTTCAAGGTATGGATGATGCAATAATGGCACCACATTCAAGGTGGGGGACAATGGATTCTTCGCAACTGAAAAATAACGGTATTGAAATTCTGGCAGAAAACGGTCAAGTAGGTTGGCTGCTAGCTTCAGATAAAAATACTGCTAATGGTTTTGATATCTTTCTTCAAGGGCATCCAGAATACGATAAATATGACTTGCACTCTGAGTTTTTGCGTGATTGGGAAAATGGTCAAAAAATGCCAAAGGGTTACTATGATTCGAATAACCCTGCTGCAATGCCTCGGATGACTTGGGCAAATGATGCTCGGGCATTGCATGCAAACTGGATGTCTTCTATCTATAGGCACTTTTCAGTGGATATGTTTTAGAAACATCCCATGTTTTAAGATGTCTTTACAGTTCAATGAATAACCAACCGGGTGTTCTAGTCGATGCGTCTAGAATCGTCTTATTTATCTTTGGATGTAACAGATTGCATATCGTTAAGTGCAACAGGACCAACATTAATGATAAGGTTTGCTTTTTCTCTAAAAAGTATCGCTTGTTGAGCTTTAGTGTAAACCAATAACGTATCGCCTTTACGTGCATTTTTAAAAAATGGTTGGTCTTTTAACTTTTCATGGTCTTCAATTATTGCAATCGTAGGTGTCTCATCTGTAGGTAATATCATGAGCTTACCAACTTTATTTATTACAGAGTTTGAAGCAGAGCTATTTTCAACGTTAGTACGATGTTGAGTAGATTTGGCTTTCTGATAAAAATAGATCGTAGATACTAGTAGTATCCCTATTAATACTATAAGTACGCTTGTTGAGCTTATCTTAAATGATGGGTTTTTCATCTCAAACTTACTCTGATTAGTATTATTTGTTTCTGTATTCATGTGCTATCTTAACTACAAATTTGTCTAATTTAACGAATAATATAATAAATAGGGCGAATGTATTGTCTCAATTGTCATCGTAGGTTTGGATGTACTCGCTTGGAGATAATATGTTGTGGGTTGAGAAACGGTCAATATGAGCGTTTTTGTTGATACACCGGCATTATATGAGCTGTTGGCATTCTGAGATACAGAAATTGAACTTGGAACATGTGTGCGTGATGCCCCTTCTGCTAACCGGAAATAGTTCGTAAAATTCGTTGAGCTGTTATATGAAGCTACAGAATACGTGATGACATATGTTCCTGCACTTGGAAAAGTAACAGACATTCCAGTATCAACATAGGATCCAGAGCCCGTTGTAAAATTAGATGCAAGTGTAGATGAACCAGTTTTAACTGTAAACGTATTGGTACTTATAACTCTCCATCTAGAATTAGTTGAATCGTATTGAAGCAAGGCTGAGCTATTGGGATTTAATATAAGATCAATATCATTACCAGTTATAATACGATTACCAGCCGTACTTGAACTCGACTGATTAGCTAGCGTAACTGTTGATGTACTTGTATTCATCAATGTTAAGAGTTTTCCATCTACTCCGTTGGCTATACCAGTAACGGTCAAAGGCGCTGCCGGGTTTAGACGATAGCTACTATTAGGTCCAAAATCCACATTATTTTGTGTTCCTGATGAAGTGTAATTGGTACCAGGTCATAAAGCCATTGAACCTGTTACATCTAAAGCTAATCCACTACCTAATACGTTAATCTTTAATCCAGCAATCGCATTTGCATTACCATTAGCATTTAAGCTCAACAATGTCCCAGTATTGCCTGCATTATTGCCGGTCAGGCTTACATTAACAAGATTTCCTGTTAAAGATGTAGAGGTACTTGCTACCCTGAATCCATTTCCACTGGTAAGATTATCAGCTAATACTGAAGCGACATCTCCCGAGGTGATTCCGTCGCCTTTGAATGTTTTGTTTCCTGCAAATGTTTGAGAACTGGTATTGACAAGACCTGGTTGTGTATCTGAGGCAGATTGAAGGTAGAGAACGTTTCCAGAAATCGTTGCACCTTTAGGATCAGCTGTTTGTCCGTCAAGATTTCCTACACTTAAGCTTGCCGATGGGGTAAGACAAACCCAGTTAGTTCCGTTATAGCTAAGTTGATCTGACGTACTGCAAGTTAGACTACTTATCGTATTTGCTGACCTAGAGAATAAACCATTTCCTGTAAATGTTAATGCGTTTTCTTTGTTGTTAAATGTTGTCCAATTTACAGATGATAGTAATCCGTTTGAAGATCCGCTTGCTGTTGCTATGTTCAAAGTTGTGCCGCTGCCGATGACAGAACCTGTTCCTCCGACAATAGATATTCCAGATGTTGAGGATGTTAAATCTCCAGTTGTTACTGATCCGGTATTATCGTTTGCGCAATTCCATGCTGTACCATTAAATTTCAATATTTCGTTATTAGAACATGATGTCAGTAGTGTTAATCCATTATTAGTCTTAGTAATACCGCCATTTGTATCTGTAACGATGTTGACAGTGAGTACTTGTAATGCGAGACTGCCAGAAAGTCCGTCACCAAAGCTCGTGGACAATACGCCGGCAGGACCAGTAGCACCAGTTGCTCCAGTAGCGCCGGCAGGACCAGTTGCCCCGGCAGGACCTATCTTAACGTCTGATACATTTATACTTTTAGCGTCAGAAGTTACACAAACAAATTTCTGATTTTGAAAAGCTAGCAGTTGCCCTTTATCGCAAGAAGTGATCCTTTCATTATCATCATCAACAGGTAATGCGCCAGCTACTTTTATTGCGGCATCAATTTTTTTATTGAGCTTAGGGTCCAAATGTCTAGCCCTAATAGAACCGTTAGCTAGATGTGTATCCTGTTTAGCTGAGACGTCATCATACTTACAAAATGTAAATATAGAAATTACAAAAGCAATCAAAGCTATAGCGCTTACTAGCCATATTATTTTACGCAAGGTGATCCTTCCCTTAATGCCCATACCACTCGCGGATGGTCTAGTTTACACGCTAGTAGATAAGTTCTAATGACAATTAGAGTAAAAATGTGTAAATACTGCCAATCGGCTTTTCCTCAATAACACCGAGGAACTAAAGCTTCATAACCCGCATATGGCGCAATCGATATAAAAAAAGCAGGCTATCTTAGTTCTTAAGGACCAGTCATAATAGTAACTAGCTAGTTTTCGACTGGCTGCCTGCCCCTTTGACTCTATGGATGGAATAATGAATCATACGACGCTATTACGATCAATTACCTCATTAAAACTAAAAACTCGGTTATTAGTATTAGCTATGGGAATTTTAGTTATAGCGACTGGGACAATTTCCTATGCACAAGGTACTTCAACAAGCTCTTCTCAATCAGTAGTAAATGCAAGTGTCTTAGCACTTGATCCGAGTGGTAAAACCATTCCTGACACAAATAAATACACGATCCCATCGAGCAATGTGATCCATATGTCTCCTAACGGTGATGATTCGAAAAATGGTACGAATTTAGCCAATGCGGTTAAAACGATTGCGCGAGCTGCTTCTTTAGTACCAAGCAATGGAACAATTATCGTTCACGATGGTATATATCGTGATGGCTATATCTCTGCCAAATTCATCTCAAAATCTGTTACCATTCAAGCTGCACCTGGAGCAAAACCTTGGTTCGTAGGTTCTGATGTCGCTTTAGGATGGCAAAAAAGTGGAAGTATTTGGACGCTAGAAAATTGGAATACACCACAGTTCTGCAATGGAAAATATTACGAGAAAGTTAAAGGCTTTAATGGGTCTGCATTAGAAAATGAAGGTGTTGCTCCTTTTGACGTTAGGCTTCGAGACTTTAAAACCAAGTCTGATCCTGCAAATAGCGAAAAAGGTGTCGATTCGCCTTGTTCATGGGCAGATAGCATTAGTCCAACATATCCAATGGGGGTTGATCCCCAAATGGTTTTCATAGGAGATGGTACTCTTTCTGGTGATAGAGAACTAACCCAAGTTGATGCACTAAGTAAAGTACAACCAGGAACTAACACTTTCTACTATGACTGGGCGGCACGCAGAATGCACATTAGTGAAGACCCAGCAAAAAGAAGTGTTGAACTCGCTGTACGTCCTGGCTTTTCGGTTCTGGGTGGAGCCTACAATTTTGCTATTAAAGGTGTCGGTTTTAAACGTTTTGCCTCTACTTATGGCGGTGTCGGTGCAGGTAATCCTGGGGTAATTTATGCCGGCTTAGGAGGTTCAACTACTCCTAATGCAGGTCAAGTCCAGATCGAAGATGCAGTTTTCACAGAAAATGCAGGTAGTAATATTACTTTTAGTGGAGCAAAGCTAAATAGTTATGTCAAAAATTCGGTTTTTGCTTTCAATCACACCAGCGGGTTGAGTGGTAATGGTTTTGCAAACGATAGAAATGCTTTTAATAATAATGTTCGAGATGGTTTAACTCTTGAGGGAAATGTCTTCAATGAGAATAATCGAGCGATGCTTGATCTTCAGTGTGCTCGCTCATGTGGGGTTGCTGGGGTAAAGCTAAATCATATGAGAGGATTTGTTGCTAAAAACAATATATTTGAAAATACAAATGGTAAAGCGCCAGGTATGTGGTGTGACCTGGACTGTTCAGAAGGCATTATTGTAAATAATATTTCTAGATATAATGGTGGCCACGGAATTTTCTATGAAGTTTCTAATACCGGAATAATTGCGAACAACTTGGTTTATCATAATGCTACCGGTTCAGGGTCTGCTGCTGGAATAGCTGTGACAGCTGCAAATACCAAGATTTATAATAATACGGTCGTACAAAATAATGCTCAGGCTATTTGGATATTTGACGACAGCAGACAAGCTCCAGATAGGGGAGAAACATGGCCATACTGGTCGCCGTCTAGAGCCGATCTTGGACCTAACCCGGTTGGGAATGAATTCGCAAATAATCTTATTGTTGCAGTACAAGCTAGCGGTCCAAGAATAATGAACATCCTTTCTTCAGGAACAAAAGGCCCACGAAACACTATTGCTGAAGAATTCTTCTGTCCAGCACCACATGTAACAGGTGGGGAATGTGTTATAGACAATAACATCTATTACAAGAGCACCAGTAGAAAGATTTACGGTTTTGGGACTTTTGATCAAATATCGAATCTAACGGAATTGCGAACAAAAACAAACTTATCCTGGCTAGAAAAAGACTCTATTGAAATTAACCAGACAGGAGCGAATCCATTTGTAGATATCGCTAGTGATGATTACCGTTTATCTGCTAATAGTGAAGCACTAATTAATAAAGGTAGAAGACTGCCAGATAAAGTATCTGATGCAATTGGGATTACAAGGGGAACAACTCCTCATCGTGGGGCCTTACTTTCTCAAGAAAGTACCCCAACACAGCCTCCTGCGACTGTTCCTCCGGCTACAGTTCCGCCAGTTGTTGAACCTCCTGCGACTGTTCCTCCTGCTACAGTTCCGCCAGTTGTACAGCCTCCTGCGACTGTTCCTCCGGCTACAGTTCCACCAGTAGTGCAACCTCCTACAGTTAATAACAAGGTAATAGCTATTAACCATATGATTAAGCAATATGACTTAGAAAAGGTCAAAGAAACAAGCTGGAATGGTTCAACTTTAAAAGCCCGTCTATATTTCAAACGTTCAGGTTTTCTTTATGTCGTTGCTGATGTAACAGCTAAAATCGATAGTGTAGGGAACTATGAATTTGCAGCAGTAGACTGGAAGGTTGGTTTTTCACCATTTAAATAATGAAAGATTTACTTTTCAGAACGTAAAGTAGGGAATAGGACGACGTCTCTAATTGTCAAGGTCTCTGCCAAGAGCATTGCTAAACGGTCCATTCCTATTCCTAGACCTCCTGTAGGGGGCAATCCATACTCTAAAGCTCTTAAATATGGTTCATCGATTGTTCCAGCTTCGTCGTCTCCAGCATCACGAGCCTTTTGTTCGTCTTCGAATCGATTACGTTGTTCTATTGGATCGTTTAACTCAGAAAAAGCATTACCCAGCTCTCTACCGGCAACAACTAGTTCAAAACGTTCAGTAATTTCAGGATCGTCAGGTTTTTGTTTTGCAAGAGGAGATATTTCTCTAGGGTAATCTAATACGAAGGTAGGTTGAATTAGGTTCTTTTCGCAATGGAGTTCATAAAGTTCTCCAATAATTTTGCCTACTCCCCAAAATCCTTCGATCTTGTCTAAACCGTTCTCTTTCGCTATTTTGATTGCTTCATCTTTATCCATGGAAGGATGCATTTCAATACCAATAGCTTCTTGAACTAGATCGATCATGGAAGCTCTTCTAAAAGGTGCTGCCAAAGAAATTTCTAAATCATCTATCTTGATATCGGTTCTGCCAATAGAATCCTTTGCTGCATTTTCAACAATAGATTCTGTAAGGTTCATCATCGTGTTATAGTCGCCGAAAGCTTCGTAACATTCCATCATCGTAAATTCAGGATTATGACGTGTTGAAATTCCTTCATTGCGAAAAACTCTACCAATTTCAAAAACTTTTTCTATTCCACCAACTACAAGGCGTTTAAGAGGTAGTTCAAGCGCGATCCGTAAATGAAGATCCATATCTAGAGCATTGTGATGGGTAACAAAAGGACGGGCAGTCGCACCACCTGGTTCGTCCATCAATACTGGGCCTTCAACTTCCACATATCCACGTTCACTTAAAGATCTGCGAACGCTTGCTATGGCTTTATGTCGTATCTCGAAGCGTTTCCTAGATTCTTCATTCATTATCAAATCAAGTTCACGTTGACGATAAATCTGGTCAACATCAGTCATCCCCTTGAATTTATCTGGTAATGGTCGTAAACATTTTGAAAGTAAAACTACTGAACTAGTTTTGATGGAAAGCTCACCTTTTTTGGAAGTAATAACTTCACCAGTTGCACTGACCCAATCTCCTAGATCCAAGTCAACGAAAGCATCAAAATTATTAGCCATATCTGCTTTAGAAACAAAAAGTTGAATGGTGCCACTCGAATCTCGCAGTGTTGCGAAACTCAATTTACCCATATCTCGCTTTAAAATAAGTCTACCAGCGACACTTTGGATTATCCCGGTATGGCTTTCTGGCTCTAAATCATCATATTTTTCGTGTAGTTCTTTGGCGTAGACAGTTCTTTCACCAGTTGTAGGGTACGGATTGACGTTTTTGTCCCGAAGTTCTTGTACCTTATCTAATCGAAGCTGACGAATCTCTTCATCAGTAGAAGTAGAAGCTGAATTATCGACTGTTTCCATTTAAATATGTTACCGCTTTGCACTAGGCTATTGCCGTACTTTAAACCAAATATCGGGAAGGAAGTTACAACCTGTGGCTTATCTAGAGAACTATTTAAAACAATTCGTATCAGAAGACATAATTTCAAAAATAAGTGCCGAGACACTTTCTTTTGCTAGTGCCGTTGACGTTGTGGCAAAAACATCTCCTGAAATTGCACAAGCGATTGTCGATGAGCTCAGAGATCAAAGAAATTCTCTAAAACTTATTGCTTCCGAAAACTATGCCGATGTAGAAACTCTTTTAGCAATGGGAAATTGGCTTACAGATAAATATGCTGAAGGCTCTGTTGGTCACCGTTTTTATGCAGGATGTCAAAATATTGATACTGTAGAAAGAATAGCTTCGCAGAAAGCATGTGAGCTTTTTGGTGCAGAAAATGCATATGTGCAACCCCACTCTGGGATCGATGCAAACTTAGTTGCCTACTGGGCGATAATGGCTGCAAAAGTCGAAGATCCAGCCTTGAATAAAGCAAATGTGAAAAACGTAAACCAAATGGACGACCAAGATTGGGATGCACTTCGTAAAGCTTTTGGCAATCAAAGACTTATGGGTCTCTCTCTAGATGCAGGCGGGCACTTAACACACGGTTTTAGGCCAAATATTTCTGGGAAGATGTTTGAACACTACTCATATAGTGTCGATCCAAATACTGGTGTTATCGACTATGAAGAGATGCGCAAGATCGCTAACGAAGTAAAGCCACTTGTGTTAGTGGGTGGCTACAGCGCGTATCCACGCAAAATTAATTTTCGCATCATGAGAGAGATAGCTGATGAAGTTGGTGCAGTATTCATGGTTGATATGGCTCACTTCGCAGGGTTGGTTGCAGGAAAAGTATTTACTGGAGATTTTGATCCTGTAGGTCACGCTGACATAGTTACTACTACTACTCATAAAACACTTCGAGGTCCTCGAGGTGGAATGGTTTTGTGTAAAGACTGGTTAGCGCCATACGTTCTTCGTGGTTGTCCGCTGGTTCTTGGAGGTCCGCTTGGACATATGATGGCTGCAAAAGCTGTTGCTTTCGAAAAGGCACTTCAACCAGAATTCCAGCAATATTCACAACAAGTAGTTAAAAATGCTGCTGCGCTAGCAGATGAGTTAATGCGATGCGGGGCAACACTGACAAGTGGAGGGACAGATAACCACCTAATGGTTCTAGATTGTACAAGCTATGGCTTGAATGGTCGACAGGCAGATAGTGCACTTCTTGATTCTGGAATTGTAACGAATAGAAATACGATCCCTAATGATCCTAATGGAGCTTGGTACACATCAGGAGTTAGAATCGGTACCCCTGCGCTTACAAGTAGGGGAATGAAAGAAGATGACTTCCGAGAAGTAGCTCGTATGATTGATGAAGTTCTGCGCGCAACAAAACCGGTAGAAAAAGATGGAAAGATTAGTCCATCTAAATATGAATTAGATAGTGAATTCTCAGCAAAAATTAAAACGCAAATCAATGAGTTGCTAGCAAGATTCCCTCTTTATCCGAATATCGATATAGTCTAAGAAAGGTATCTCATGAGTGAGAATAAAAATGTTCAAGAATTAGATGATAGTGCCTGGAAAGAAAAATTAGATTCGACACAATATGATGTTCTGCGTTGTAGCGTTACTGAACCTGCGTTTAGCGGCATATATTGGGACCATCAAGAAGATGGGCTTTATCGATGTGCAGGATGTAATGAGCCATTATTCAAATCAGATAATAAGTTTGAATCTGGTTCAGGATGGCCAAGTTTTGATCAACCAGCAACTCCAGATGCAATTGAGGAAGTCGAAGATAATTCTCATGGTATGAAGCGTATAGAAATTCGATGCAATAATTGTAAAGGTCATGTTGGCCATGTCTTTCCAGACGGCCCGAAAGCTACCACTGGTCTACGGTACTGTACTAATAGTGCTTCTTTGCAGTTTGAAGATGAGGCAGAAATCTAATTACAATTCGATCGGATCTTCAGGTTCCTGCGAAACTATAGGTATGGCTGTACCAGAACGTCAGTTTTCGATTTCTGTTGAAAAATATCGACAGCTTACGTGGATTGCTTGCTTCTTTATTGCTGCAATTATTGTGACTGGAGCTAGTGTTCGAGTGACTGGTTCGGGTCTTGGTTGTCCTACCTGGCCAAAATGTTCATCGGATTCATTTACTCCAACTGATGTGCAAACTGGGCATGCTTTAATAGAATTTGGTAACAGAATTTTTACAGGTTTATTGTCCTTGAGTGTTATTGGTGCTGTTGCTGGTTCAATATTTAGAACACCTAGATCAAAAACTTTAATAGTACTTTCCTTGGGGCTAGTTTTAGGTGTAGTTGCCCAAATTGTATTAGGAGGTATAACCGTTTGGTTAGATTTACATCCGCTTAGTGTAGGTGCACATATGCTTCTTTCATGCTTCATTTTAAGTTGTGCCGTAATTTTAGCTGTAATAAGTAAGCGTAAAATCGTTCCCCAAATTCGAGATCTATTTAGACCATCTAGACATCTACTTGTTATGGTGCTTACCTATATTGTTGTTGTATTAGGAATAGTAGTTACTGCTGCTGGCCCACATGCAGGAGACCAAAGGACAAAAAGACTTGAAGTTTCTGTGGAGAGCGTAGCGAGGATACATTCTCTTTCTGCATGGATATTGTTATTAACTGTTATTGTTCTTCTGTTATATTTCAAAGATCAATCCAAATCACTAAAGTGGCTTGGAGGAATTATCATTTATCAAGGCATATGGGGATATTCACAATATATTATGGGCGTACCTTCATGGATGGTTCTAGGACATGTTCTCCTAGCGACTCTCTTATTTATCACAGCAACTAACTATTGGCTTAACGCAATTATGGGCAGAGACAATAACCTAAGTGTGCACTAGTTAAGTATATCTAAATACTTTTTCGTATCTTTGTCAGATTTAGTTCTTAATTTATCGTCTATCTCTAGGGCTTCATCACTTACCTTTAATGCGATGTTATTAAGCCCCGCGAGACTTAAACCTTCAAGATTTTTAATCCTTGAAAGAGCAACGTAACCCATACCAGCAACAAAACTTTTACGTAAATCGATTTTTGCTGCATCCAAAGTCATTCCTTGGCTTTTATGAACAGTCATAGCCCAAGCAAGCCTTAAAGGGACTTGTTCTAAACTTGCGTTCTTTTTATCGCCATCGCGTAGCTCCCAAACATCTGGGGCTATCGTAACAATCCTATTATTAACGAGTTTTACTTTCGGATAATTATTTTCCTCATCAAAACCAATAACTCTTCCTAAAGACCCATTAACAAAACGTCTCTCTTGATTATTTTTAATACACATAACAAGAGCGCCTTCTTTTAATACAAGATCATCTAAAGCTAAACAAGAACGCTTTAGATTTTCTACATAGCTGGCTTTACCTGTATAACTAGCTTGATAATGATGTTCTTGTGAATCAATTGTTTTAAGACGTTTAAAGTTCAACCCATCTACATCTATATTTGTCGTATGCAGAGCAGTAACATCATCGCCAGTGCTTAACTCAGCATTTAACCTGCTCATTAACAAATCATAGTGATCTTTTGATACTTCACCAGATCGTATTGCGTTGAGTATATTTAAGTATTGTTCATCGTCTTGTCTATGTTGTTCTTCTAAATAACAGATTACAGGATCTAAATCTTTATAGCTTGATGAATTTATTACAAAATTGGATTCTCCTGAATTGCTACGGCTTATCGGAGGTAGTTGGAAGAAATCTCCACAAAGTAGTATCTGGATTCCGCCAAATGGCACATCTTTTCCGCGAACATTTTTTAATACAGTATCAATCATGTCTAGTCTGTAATCATGTAACATCGAAATTTCGTCGATAATTAATACATCAGCATTAACAATTGATTTGATTCTTGATTTTGGTAGATAATCGAAAAAGTTAGGTTTTAGCTCATCGTTAATGCCGATTGCAGCCCAAGAATGGATAGTGCAACCGTTTAAATGTGTTGCAGCTAGTCCAGTTGTTGCGGTTGTTGCAATGGATCTACCATTCTTTTTTGCTTTTTCAATAAATTTATTTAAAACATATGTTTTGCCGGCACCAGCAGCTCCTGTTAGCAGTACATTTTCACCGGACAACATTATTTGGAGTGCTAAATCTTGTTTCATTGAGTTCGTCTCTATCAAAGTTAATAATCTAAGGACTTTAAGGAGTCATAAGAATTAGGTAATTTGTCCATTATATCAAGTTTGCATAATTCTTATTGTGGTAAGAAGGCATTTGCTTAACTGAATCGTCACTCCTAGTGGTATCACTGTAATGGTTGACAAGGTCAATGTCGATGTAGGAGGCCTAAGACAATCAACTAAGGGACTTGGAATGACTATGACAGATTTTGTTTCCAGATATGATTCATCTCTCACGTATGACGAGATGTTTGATGAGAACGGTATCGTAAGGTCTGCATACGAATCGGTCTTGAAGGTATTTAATGACTTACGTTTAAATGAGTTTGATACTAGAGGCGAATTACGAGACCAAGCTTTTCGAGATCAAGGTATAACTTTTTCATATTCTGGCGAGGAACGACCATGGCCACTTGATCTGATCCCACGAATTATCACTTCAAATGAATGGGAAACAATCGAGGCAGGAATTACACAAAGAGTTCAAGCCCTCGAAATGTTCTTAAACGATATCTATACTACAGGGCATATTCTTGAAGACGGAATAATCCCTCGTAAAGTTATAGCAACCTCAAAACATTTTCATAGAAGCGTACACGGCTTTTCTCCTAGTAATAACGTTCGGATCCATGTAGCTGGTATAGATCTAGTTCGAGGAAAGAATGGAGAGTTTCTAGTTCTTGAAGATAATCTTCGTTGTCCATCCGGAATTTCATATGTGTTAGAAAACCGTCGGGCAACAAGTCATGTCTTTCCTGAACTATTTAAGTCAAATTCCATAAGATCCGTAAATGAATATCCTCAGAAGTTGAAAAATGCACTCATCGCAAGTGCCCCACGTGGAATAGAAAACCCAACAGTTGTCGTACTTACTCCTGGCGTGCATAACTCAGCATACTTCGAACATACTTTTCTAGCACGCAAAATGGGTGTCGAGCTTGTAGAAGGTAGAGATTTAATCGTTCACGATAACGAAGTCTTCATGAAAACCACTTCGAAGGCGAAACGTGTCGACGTAATTTACAGAAGAATAGATGATGATTTTATAGATCCATTGCATTTTCTTCCACACTCAACTCTGGGTGTCGCAGGGATTATAAATGCTGCGAGATTTGGTAAAGTGACTATAGCTAATGCAGTTGGGAATGGGGCAGCAGATGACAAACTCGTATACTCATACCTACCTGCAATTATCGAATATTATCTTGGCGAGAAACCTAAAATTAACAATGTTGAAACCTATCGGTTAGATGATGAAGATGTACGAAAGTTTGCATTAGAAAACAGAAGTAAACTGGTTTTTAAGCCTGTCGATGCTAGTGGCGGTTATGGGTTAGTGATCGGTCCACATGCAAGTGAAGATGAACTTGAACAAGTTGGAAAAGACGTCGAGGCAGATCCTCGTGGATATATTGCACAACCTGTCGTTTCCCTCTCAACTTCTCCAACTTACGACGGTGAAGGAATCTCACCTAGACACGTTGATCTGCGTCCTTTTGTCGTAAATGATGGAGAAAAAATGTGGGCAGTACCCGGAGGTCTTACAAGGGTTGCATTACCCAAAGGGTCTCTGGTCGTCAACTCGTCGCAAGGTGGTGGAAGTAAAGATACTTGGGTTCTACAAGATAAAGAATCTAAGGCAACGAATACTCACGCTATAACTCAAATTCAACAATATCAACAGCAGCAACAGCAATAGGAAAGTAATCATGTTATCTAGAATTGCAGAATCGTGTTATTGGATAGGAAGGTTAGTCGAACGAGCTGACTATACGGCCCGACTACTTGATGTCCACTACCATAATCTTTTACAAAATCATCCGACTGAATCTGGTGAATTAGCAAATCATCTAGTTTCTGTGATGGGTACCATTCCAAACAGACCAATAGGTGATATAGATCACGCAATAAATTATATTGGCTTTGATGTATCATTTTCTGGTTCAATTTCAGACTCGATAATGCAACTAGCTGAAAATGCTAAAGGAGTTAGGGACACAATCCCAGCAGAACTTTTCGAAGCTATTCATGCTACATACGTCGAGCTGCAAGATAGTTATTTTGATGAAAATATTTGTAGTAATCATGAATTATTTAAATGGGTACGTAACCGATGTATGTTGATTCATGGAATTATAGATGAAGCTATGGCGCGAGATGAAAGTTACCATTTCTTAAACATCGGAAGATGTCTAGAGCGAATTGATATGTCGGCACGAATGGTTGCAGTTCGTTGTGCGATGGACGATGATGCTCCAGGGTGGATAACAATGTTAAGAAGTTGTGGTGCATTCGAAGCTTTTGTTCGTTTTAAGGGTGATACCCATAATACAAAAGAAATAATCGAATTCTTATTGAGAAATTCTCATTTCCCTAGAAGTATTCTTTCGAGTGCAAGTGCCGCACTAGCCAGTGCGCAACAGCTCTCTGGAAATCCAGAAAGTATTGGAAATGAAAGTGATCCTAGGTTCGCGCTCGGTCGGCTTTGCGCTGAAATCGAATTTAAATCTATTGAAGATGTTCATGACAATCTTTTAGAAGAGGTATTTTATCTTCAAAAGGGAGTTATGAGTATAAATAAAGTCATGGTTGATAAGTATTTCCACCATACGATTGCAATTGAATGGAGGCGATAATGTCTTGGAAAATATCTATAGAACATGAAACTACATATTCATATCTAAAACCAATATATTCTCAGCATAATGAACTTCGTATTTCTCCGAGGGATACACCAAGGCAATTTACACTTGAACATTCTTTAGTAATAGAGCCAGCAACTAATTTGTATAGATATACCGATTATTTCGGTACGCGAGTAAGTGTGTTTGCGATCGAAGAAGAGCACCAAGAACTTAGCGTTAAAGGACATTCATTAGTAGAAACTGCATCTGGGGCTCCTCATGTTGCAAAGGCACCTGTAGGTTGGGACTTACTTCGATCTCAATCCGTAATGGACAAGCTCTGCGAATATCTATCATTCAGTCAATACACTAAATATTCCCCATTGTATGAACCGCTGTTAGAGAAGTTAAATGGATTTGAAACCCCTGGGCTTGCAGTTGATTTCCTTGGTAATTGGATACGCAGCAATATCTTTTATCAGCCAGGCTCTACAAATGTAAAAACTACCGCTCCAGATATTATGAGTAACAGAATGGGCGTATGCCAAGACTTTGTTCACTTGGGATTAGCAATACTTCGACAAGTAGGAATCCCTTGTAGATATGTTTCTGGATATCTTTACCCTGCAGATCATGGTGAAATTGGTGAGGTTGTTTCAGGAGAATCTCATGCTTGGCTTCAGGTATGGCTTGGAGATTGGTATTCTCTCGATCCAACTAATGATACTCCTGTAGCTGAAAAGCATGTCTTGGTGGGTTGGGGTCGTGATTACGATGATATCGCGCCTGTTAAAGGTATTGTGCATGGTGTCCCAAATTCAAATATGGAAGTTAGTGTCTCTCTCTGTCGAGTTGCTTAACTAAGCAAGTTATTCACGGATCGAGCGTCCAAACGCACGTAACACTTTATGGTCACCTTCGATCTTTAGATGGCCATATTGAACTTCTTGTTCAAAGGTACTTTGACCTTGTTTTAGTCTCTCAAATGATAATTCGTTCAAAGTGATTTTACAGGAAGCGCTAGCATTGGTATTTATAATTGGCTCACCTGTTTGGGTATCGAAAAGGAAATTTAGAGACGTATTATCTAGAACTTCTATAGATATAATCGAATTGTTTGATATTTGATCATTTGTCATCTTAAAAGACTAACGTAGTGTGATGGATTCATACCAAAAGCACGATGATACTCCCGGTTTGAGTGCCTATGTAACAGAAATTTCTGATTATATAGAGAAATTTCTCGATAATGAGATACGAACTTGGAAGCAAGTGGATCCATCAATTTCTCCACCTCTTGAGGCATTGCGTAATTTTATAAAAGGTGGAGGGAAAATGTTGCGTCCCTCATTTTGTTTTCTTGGGTATCGTACTCAAGGAGCAACAACAATAGATCCATTGATTATCATGGCTGGTAGTACGCTTGAAATGCTTCATAATTTTGCATTAGTACATGATGATTTTATGGATCGTGCAGATACAAGACGTGGTAAGCCGACTATACATAAATTTTTAGAACAATTGTATAGCCAAAATTCGTATGTAGGAGATATTGAACATTTCTCTAATAGTGTTGCCATACTTGCAGGGGATTTTGCTTTTACCTACGCGGATAGTTTTGCTCGATCACTGCCATCACAGTGTTTAGACGTTTATGATGCCCTAAAGGTGGAGCTTATTGCAGGTCAACAAATGGATTTAGATGCTGTTTATAAAAAATCAATCACTAAGGAAGATTTATCACGTATCGCACAGTATAAGTCTGGAAAATACACGATAGAAAGACCATTGCAATTAGGGGCAGTTTTAGTTAATCCAAATGCTGATTCTAGATTATGGACTGATTTTGGGAGACCGCTAGGTGAAGCATTCCAACTTAGAGATGATGTGCTTGGAATTTTTGGAGATGAAAATCTAACTGGTAAACCAGTTGGTGGAGATATACGTGAAGGTAAATATACATTGCTCATTGCCGAAGCACTCGAAAGAGCAGATAGTAAGCAACAAGCACTGCTTAACAGGAGAGGTCAGAGCGATATAACAGATAGAGAAATTAGTGATATCGTTAAATTTGTTGAAACTTGTGGTGCCTATAAGGCTGTTGAATCAAAAATTGATGAACTCTATAACATTGCAATAGATGCCTTAGAAAATTTACACCTCGATAAAGATAGCCTATCTTTCGGAAAATATCTAGCAAAATATGTTTGTTGGAGACAGCAATGAATAATGTTATTCAGGCTGAGGGTCTACGTAAAAGTTATTCAGGAGAAATTGCATTAGATGGGTTTTCTTTGAGTGTTCCAAAGGGTATGATTTTCGGTCTGTTAGGCCCTAACGGAGCAGGTAAGACAACAGCCATTGAAATTATGTTGGGTCTGAGAGTCTCAGATAGCGGCAATGTTAGTGTACTTGGTGAAAATCCCGGAAAGAACTTTCATCTAATAGCTCCTAAAGTTGGGGCAATGCTTCAAGAAGGGGGGATAAACCCCGGACTTAAACCCAGAGAAGCACTTAAGCTTTACAGTTCATTTTACCCACAATCTCTTGATATCGACGAGTTGCTTGTCCAAGTCGACCTTAAAGGTGTTAATACAAATGTCAGAAGGCTTTCTGGGGGACAAGCACAATCTCTTTCGCTTGCTCTAGCAGTTATTGGTAAACCTGAATTAGTATTCCTCGATGAACCCACAGTAGGAATGGATCCTCGTGCACGTAGACGCACTTGGGAGCTCATTAAAAATCTCCGTGAACATGGGACTACCGTAGTCTTGACAACACATTTAATGGATGAAGCTGAGATGTTATGTGATGAGATAGCAATTGTTTCTAAGGGCAAAGTAATTGTCCAAAGTGACACAAAAAGTCTAACAAAGGCAATCGGAGAAGAAATAGAAGTAGAGTTTGAAAAACCTATAGATCTTGAGAGATTGAATTCTGTAATTGGATATGATTTTAGACAAACCCAAGCAAACTGTATTTCAATAGGCGCTCAATCATCTACATTGCTACTAAAACAAATCGCCGATTTTGCTCATGAAGAAGAAAATATGGTTATTCGTTATGCTTCTCTAAATAAAAAGCTAGAAGATGTTTTTTTTGAAATGACTTCAGAAAATGTTGACCCCGAAATGGATACAGAATAATGAAGTCTATACTTGCTTTAGCTGTTTCAGATCTAAAAATAACTTTTAGAAGAGGTGAAGCCTTAATATTAAATCTACTTGTTCCAATAGCAGTATTAGTAGCTCTTGCAAATACATCAACTGGGATAACAAGAGCGATGCCATTCGTGTATTTACAGGCTGTTTTAGCGACAAGTATGGTTAGTCTTGGAATCACAACTGGTTTCGATCGAAGATTCCGTGTTTTAGTGAGACTTGGGACCACGCCACTTGGACGACGGGGACTTATATATTCAAAAATCGTATCTCTCATTGTTTTACAAGCTATCCAACTTTTAATTTTAAGTTTGGTAGGCGTCTTTTTAGGCTGGCAGCCAGATCCTAAGTGGCTATTAGCTATTCCTCTATGCTGGTTTGCTTCCTGTGCTTTTGCCGGGATTGCACTATTAATTGCCGGCAATGTCAAAGCTGAAGCAAACCTTGGACTCCAAAATCTTTTATATCTTTTTATGATCGGAATCGGAAGTATTGGTTTTGCCGATAATTCTAGAGTTCCAGATTCTGTGCATACGATAGTTACTATATTTCCATCTGGAGCATTGCACTCACTTCTCAGATATTTAGGGGGAATTGGCAATTTTTCACCAGTTGCACTCATTTCTATTATCTTGTGCTCACTAGCTCTGCCATTAATCGCAGCTAAAAAATTCTCATTCGATGAGTGATAATATCTTTTCTAATTCTTTAACGCTAGTGACCCCATAAGTCCTGTATACAATTACATCTCCTTTAACAAATAAAGTCTGAGGTGCATTCGTAATACCTAGTGACTTTTCGATTTTTCCATTCGATAAAAGTGTCGTTTCAAACTTTCCATATTTTTCTTCAAATTCTTTGATTTTAAATGGGACATCCCTAAAGGCAACTCCAATGACAGTTATGGAATCATTCCGTTTAGCAAATTCAATTACTTCAGGAACACTTTTGCGGCAAGGTAAACACCATTCTGCAAAGACTTCAAAAACTCTTATATTAGATTCGTTGCGAAAAATGAACTTATCCCCATCTAAAGTTTGCGCCTCGAATTTAGGTATCCGAGTATTCGTTTTAACAATGGTGGAAGTACTCGAATCTCTATTAAGAACACTTGTATAACCAGAAAATATAATAACTAAAGCCATTACAATAACAACAGCCAGCAGAACATAATATTTTGGCCGCATTTAAATGACCGAATCTATAGCTATTGCGATAAAAAGGATTGCTAAGTATCCATTTGAAATATGAAAAAATCTCATAAATCTGCCTCTATGAATATTTTCAGAATCTTTAGTTAGTCGCCATGCTTCAACGATAAACCAAATACTCAAGAGCACAGCAAATATTAGATATATAAATCCAAGATTATTATCAAAAAGTAAGATAAAAGAAGTTAAACAAGTCGCTAAGGTGTAAACGAACATAGCTCTAGCAGTATAAACTCGTCCTCTTGTTATAGGCATCATGGGGAAACCTCCTCTTTCGTAGTCATCCTTATGGAAAACTGCAAGTGCCCAAAAATGAGCTGGGGTCCAAAAGAATACAATCAAAAACATTACGATTGGCTGCCAACTTATACTATTAGAAACGGCGCTATATCCGATAATTACGGGCATGGCACCTGCAGCACCACCAATAACAATATTTTGATCCGAACGAGGTTTTAACCAGATCGTATAAATAACGACATATATAAAAGAAGCCAAGAGCGTAGAAGTAGCTGCCAAGATATTGGATGTGAAAAGTACAATTAAGAACGCCAATATCTGCGAAAGTATTGCAAATGACCACGCAATTTTTTGTGAAAGACGACGTTGAGCCATTGGTCTCATGCGAGTCCTATTCATATTTGGATCAATGTCTCGCTCGATAATTGAATTTATGGCATTCGAAGAACCAGCAGCCAGCGTCCCCCCAATTAAGACACCGAATATTTTTATTGCATCGGGAAAATCCCCAGCAGCAAGAAACATCGCAGGAAGGGCAGTAGTGATAAGTAATTCGATAACACGTGGTTTGCTTAGGGCAACAAGATCAGAAATTACTGAAGATTTAGGGGCTTTGTTTGCCTGTGGGTTTTCATGCTCGCTTGACATCAACAAATATCGTAGTTTGGCTTAGTGTTTAACCCCGAAATGACAGTAGATTATATATTCATGAATTCAAAAAACGATTCGTATGCTGATATTGATTCGATAGGGGATTCCTTAAAAATGTTGGGTGATCGAATATTGTTGGTCCCTTCAGACGAAGATGGTGAAAGAGCCACAAGAGGCGGATTGGTAATACCTGCTACAGCAAATAACGAGCGTCGACTCAAATGGGGTCGAGTTATATCTGTCGGGCCTAATACAAGAAATATTGAGGCCCAAGATAGCGTTTTGTATGCTCCCGATAGCGGTTTTGAGGTGGAAATTCATGGTGATCCCTATTTAATATTGCGTGAGCGTGATCTCCATGCCACAGCAAGCCAAGATAGCGATTTAGCTCCTGGTCTATATCTTTAGGTGTATTGATGGAAGAGGTAAAGCAAGATCTTATAGAGATCAGAGAAAAAGTTCGAGATAATTCTTTATCGCTATTAAACGATGCACTGTATCGAGGAGATGAGCAAGCAAAAAAGTTGGAACGTCAATGCGCAAAAATATCTCGCGCAATTGATAAAGCTATCTATGAGTGTGACAATTTAGACAAAATGTCTAATAACTCAAATTTCTTGGACTAACTTTCATTTATCCTGTCGATTAACATTCGAATTCGTGACCAATGGTGTTTATTGAACTTGAATCGAATTCTTGATAACTCTAGATGATCGTTATCTTCAATCTCATCTTTGCTAGCTGTACACTTTTCGATAGATCCATCGACGATGATATCACCAAATTCGTTATTTAGAGCTTGTAATGTCTGATCAGTAAGTTCATTTTGCATGCGAAGTACAAGGATCCCAGATACGAATCTTTGAGAATGATAATTTCTGTAGAACGATGTTATTTCTGAAGTGGCGTCAATGATGGAATTTGTAACCTTAAAGAGAGAGAGATCATCCTTTGAAATATAATTTCCACCTAGCAGATCTCTTTTTATGAATTCTTCCCAGCCCTTCCAGTAGGTACCTTTTTCTTCATCGAGAAACACAATTGGTACAGACATCATTTTTCCAGTTTGTACAAGTGTTAAAAGTTCGAAGGCTTCATCCATTGTTCCAAAACCACCAGGCAGAAGTATAAATCCCGAACTTTCTTTCATAAACATTAGTTTTCGAGTAAAGAAATATCGAAAACTAATTAGCTTGGGATCGCCTGTGAGAAATTGTGATGTACTCGATTCGAAAGGTAATTTTATATCCACACCAAAGGACATTTCAGTTCCAGCACCTTCAATCCCAGCAGTCATAATCCCAGGTCCTGCACCGGTAATGACCATCCAGTTGTTTTTTGCTAGTTCGGCTGCAACAGTTTTAGCTTGCTTATACAATTCGTGATCAATTGAAGTTCGAGCTGAACCAAAAATTGATGCTTTTCTATTTTTTCTGTAGGGTTCAAAAATCTTGAATGCATATCGCATCTCTTTTAGAGCAGCACTGGCAATTTTTAAATCTCCTCTGTCAGCATTGTCTCTTGACATTCGTAAAGCAGATGTAATTGAATCTTGGATTAAGTCAAAGTTTTCTTTGTTGCCTCCAGATAGGTCTACTAATTCCTTTATCATGGCATCAATTTTTGGATCACCGGTTCTATATCTGGGGGCTCTAGCCATTAAATGTCATCTCCTGAATAATTTATGCTCATCGACATAAACACTAGCGCAGATTAGCTATATTTACGGGAAGTTCGTTGTTGGCAAGGAATTCTGACAAGATTATTTCTGGTTTTTCAATAGAAAATCTGGGACCTGTTTGAGAAATAATTGCTTTTGCAAGCTCATTCCCAAATTTTGCGCAATATTCAATATTCCAACCTTGTAAAACTCCATATAGATATCCCGCACAAAATTGGTCACCAGCACCAGTAAGGTCAACTATATCTGTCACTTTCGAAGTGCCACATGTCACTGTTCTTGATGCAGAAAATATTGTTGCGCCTAATTCTGATCTTGTCACAACTAAATCACACGGTAGAGGTTGTGGGAAAGCCTTATCGTAATCAATGTTATTTTCTTTAGGGTAAAGAGTTTGTAGCTCGTTTGCGTTCGCAAAAACTAACCAAGATTGTTCAACTAGGTATTGAAAGCGGGAAAGATATCCTTCTACACAGCTGCAATCACTTAACGTTAAAATAATTTTTGTATCATTTTCCTTAAAATAAGGTAAAGACTTTTTGATATGATCCCAAGCGACATCTGAAGTCAATAGATAGCCTTCTATAACTAAATAATCAACGCAATTTTGGGTATCGCTTTCAAAGAAATTTTCTATATTGTCTTGGCTAGCACCTAAACACGTATTCATTGTGCGTTCAGAGTCTGGTGTAATCAGAATTACACTTTTCCCAGTCGGTTGGTTTTTATCAATAACTAAATTTGTGTTTACCCCACGTTCAACTAAAGATGTCTTGAAAGATTCACCCCAATTATCATCTCCGATTGCTCCAAAAAAGCTCGAATAGATATTAAGACAAGAAAGAGTAGCGATACTATTAGCTGCTGAACCTCCTGGTGATATTTCATATTCTGTTATTTCATCCAATATCTTCTTATGAAATTCTTTTGAACATAGTTGCATAGAGCCCTTGACCAGTTCAAGTGTGTTAAGCATTTCATCTTCAACGTATGCAGAAATATCGACGATGGCATTACCTATGCCAGTAATAGTTTGTTGTTTACGGGGTTCCATATGTGCATTTACGAGCGCGGTTTTGAAACAGGGAAGTTAGAACCACGTTTCTGTCGCAAGGGTAGTAGCGGAATTTCTTCTTCAACTGCAACTTCAGTTAAATCTATGCTTTTATATTGTTTCGTGGCTGAAACATTATTCCGTTCATTATTTTTTAGAGGATCGTTAATGATATAACCTTTTTCATTTGTTACAGCATTCACAAAAACACGCAAGTGATCTGCTAGAAATCCTGGCTTTGAAATAAACTCAGGATAAATTGCTGCCCTAGCCTTTAATTTTTTCCCAAATTCTAAAATTTGATCAGCGAGAGTTTTTAAATGAGGCCAGGGTTTCTCTGGATTTACATAGTCAATAGTCACAGTAGAAATTCCCCCAAAGTCGTCTATGCCTGCACGAATTAGATCTGGAATCGAGCTTGCTAGATTCGGAGGTGCTTGAATGTGCGTTGTATTTTCAAATATCATTCTGGCAGCTGCGATGGTCCACAGATGCTCTTCGTGGTCACATTCCGGAGTGCTAGCCATAGCTGTTACAGGCTTAGGGATGAAATTTTGAATGATAATTTCTTGAATGTGCCCATAGGTAGAATTGAGATCGCGTAATGCTAGAAGCCCTTCAATGCGCTCATGTCTTGTATCTCCAATCCCAACAAGTAACCCCGTAGTAAATGGGACTTGCGCACGTCCAGCAGCTTCTATAGTTGCTAATCGTCTAGCAGGAGTTTTATCTGGTGATCCAAAGTGTGGCCCTCCAGGCTCACAAAGTCGACCAGCAATAGATTCAAGCATCATCCCTTGTGAGATGCTTACCTCTTTTAACAGCCGGATCTCTTTGCCAGAAATAGCGCCAGGGTTAACATGAGGTAACAAAGAAAATTCCGTAATAACTAACCGAGCCATATCGGCCAAATAATCAGTAGTGGTTGAATAACCACGTTCTCTTAGCCATAGGCTGGCTTGTTCATATCTGTTTTCAGGGGCTTCACCTAAGGTAAATAGTGCCTCGAAGCAATTATTTTCAACTCCCTGAGTACAGATCTCTCTAATCTGATCAGCAGTCATGAAAAGTGATTCAAGAGAATCTGGAGATTTAGCAAAACTACAATAAGAACAAGTATCTTGGCAGAGGTGAGTTAATGGGAGAAAAACTTTTGGAGAATAAGTAATTGTATGTAAAGCATACTCATCACGTATCGCGCTGGCATTGTCAGCTATATCCTCAAAGGAAAAACGTGTTAGACGAAATGCTTCGTCCTTGGTAAGCATATGTCTAGTTTAGACTGAGTTGTTACATCTGAGCCAGGCGAGTTTGAATTGAACTTAGACAAGATTTGTAAGAAGCCTCAAATGAAGTTACCCCTTCATCTTCTAACTCTTTCATAATCGCCGTAATCGGTGCTACTTCTAATATCTCATACCAAGTAGATTTTAAGGTCGCAAGCTGGTCATTTAGGTCAGTATTTGGATATTCACCGCTTGAGGACTCTAGAGCAGCGATTGTAACCCCAGGTAAAGTGTTAACAGTATTTCTTGCGATAAGCCCATCTACATAAAGGGTAGGAGAATAGTTAGGATTTTTTGTTGATGTAGAAGCCCAAAGTGGCCGCTGAAGAGTTTGCGTATTTGTATTAAATTGTTCGCAGAACTGCGCATAGGCCAAAGAAGCATTTGCAATAGCAGCCTTACCTCGTAGGTTGGAATTATCATCTAATGCATTATCGACTTTTGAATCCAATCTTGAGATAAAGAACGAAGCAACACTTTGAGGGATGTTATCCGCTTTTTCTGCCCCTTTTTTGAAACTATTAATTACTTGAGTATATCGTTCCTGAGAAAAAATTAGAGTTACATTTACAGGAATCGAATTAGCTATAACAGCTTCGATGGCAGGAATGCCCTCTAATGTTGCAGGAATTTTTATCATTACATTATCTTTACCAATTCGAGAATATAGTTCATTGGCTTGAGCGATTGTTTCTGCAGTGTTAT
>CAUJDU010000036.1 GCA_963169585.1 Actinomycetota bacterium
GAAATCTACCGTGTCGTTGAAGGCGATGTTATTCATGCCCGAATCAATTCGTAATACTTTTGAATTGTGACTCAAAAGAATTTTTGGCTAGTTCAAATAGTTGAAATTGTTTAGTGTCAAACTTTTTTTGTTTTTCAAGCAAGATGCTAGAAACTTCTTGTACCTGCTGTGGGCCTCTGACCGAATTTATAGTTATTATTTCGTCGGCTTCTAGTATTTTTGAAAGAGTAAGTTTGGTTTCAATTATTTCTATATCATTGCACTTTAAATAATTAATAAATGTTGAACGCCCAACTCCCGATAGCATTGGATTATCTAATGCAGGAGTGACTAACTGTCCATCTATCTTTACAAAGATATTTGCTCTAGTTGTCTCACTAACATGTCCATTAACAATTATTAAGGCATCATCAATAGTACTGGTTGTTAGTGAATGCGCTAAGCCGAGTGCGTAGTCGTAATGATCTCTATTTAAAGATTTTATTATTTCTGTTTCAAAAAAGTCGGGTAGGAATCCGATACCTAAATTTATGAACTTCTTTGTTTCTGGGATATCCAAATGTTCTACTTGCAAATTTGAATCAAGATCGATTGAAATTTTTATATACTGATTTTGTGTATTGGATTTTTTATTTAAACTATGTGAGATTAAGTTGTTTAGTTCGTCGAGTTCAAGATGTAGGCCCTCTAATTGTGAATGTAAAAGTAGTCTATTTATGTGGGAGTTAAGCGCAAATATTTCCTTTTGCTGATTTAGTGCAGTTGAAGTAAATACACCATTGGATTCAGGCTTTAAACAAGTTTCAACCAGTGCTTTAAGTCGAGAAGCTTTTAGATCAGTTTCGGCGAATTCGGCTTGTGGCTTAGAGCTTAATATTATGCCAGCACCAACCCCAATTTTTGTTTGTGAATCATCTGAAATGATACAGCGAATAGAAACTGCCAAGTCACAACTTTGATTGCGCGTGTCTACCCATCCATAAACTCCACAATATTGGTTTCTTTCGACTGGCTCGTATTGTTCAATGCATCGTAAAACTCTTGGTTTAGGAGTACCAGTAACCGATGCTACGGGAAGCACAAGTTCAATTGCTTGGCGGATATCGTCGACATTTAAAGTGCCAGAAATCTTGTTTGACATCTGTGCTAGTCCAGGATGACTGGAGATTACATTTCTTTCAATTAGTGAAATTGAACTCGGTTCGCAAATCTTTGATAGGTCTGACCTTAAAAGATCAATCATCATTGTATTTTCGTTAAATTCTTTCTCGTTTTCTAATAAATCTTGTGGATTAGATGATGTACCTTTCATGGGTTCACAAGTCACTTGATTATCTTCTATATGCATAAACCGTTCAGGAGACAACCCAAGGAAACTTGACATTTTTTCTTTGTTGAAGAAACGAAAAGGTGAGTCGTGATATAAGCAGCTCATTATAGCTACGTAGAAAGAGTCGATTTTGGAATTTATAGAAATAGTTCTAGTTAGGTTGGCGAGAAAATATTCCCCAGTTGCCATTTCTTTTTGAATTTGTTTGACTGCATCTACATAATCTAATTTTGAAAATTCACTTTCCCAGGTGGCTAAATTGTTTTGATGCTTTGGCATTTGGTCTTGAAGGTCGATATTGTCTGTTTTGCCATCAGGTATTACCCTAATGGCATCCCATGATTTCCACTGTCCAGTTTTACCGTCATAATTTTGCCAACCGGTCACAAAGGTATTCTTAGGCACCTGCGATATTTTTGAATAAGACGCTTTAGGTGATGAGCAAAATAGTAGTTGATCATCTTTTCTTAAAATGCAGTACTCTTGTGCGCCTCCTGTGAAAAGACTGAGCGCTCTAAGGAAATGGATATCCACAGGTATAGGTTACATTGTATTCTGTGTTTTCAGCCAAGAACTAATAGAATATTATTTGTGGATACACTTGTATTGTTTGCAAAGACCTTCTTCTCCAGAATGTTGATTGCCGTTGTTGTTATAACTTTGCTTTCTGGATTTGGTATAGGCGCTGTAAATCGAATGATCGATTCAAGAATCACAAACTTAAACAGAACTAATGTCAATGTTGCTAAAGATACCGGGGCTACAGAACCTGCTAACTTTCTTTTGATCGGTTCTGATACCCGTTCTTTTGTTGCTAATGAAAAGGATAAACAATCTTTTACTGATGATCAAGGCGAGAGTGGTCAACGATCTGACACAATGATGATTATTCGGGTTGATCCGAAGGCAAAACGTACCTTAGTAATGGCTATCCCTAGAGATTTACGGGTTGAAATACCTGGAGTTGGTACGCAGAAAATTAATGCAAGTTTCAATAAGGATTTGGGTGGAGGACCAGATAAAGTCATAGAAACAATCAAATATAATTTTGATATCGAAATCCAACATTATGTTGAACTTGATTTTGATACATTCCGTAATGTCGTAGGTGCTCTTGGTACGGTCAATGTTTATTTTCCAGCACCAGCACGAGACCTCAAATCGGGGTTAGATACCAACATGCAAAAAGGTTGCATCGCACTCGATGGAGAGTCTGCATTGGCATATGTCCGTTCTCGTTATTATCAACAATACATTGATGGCAAATGGCAATCTGACCCAACTGGTAATTATGGGAGAATAGCAAGACAACAGGAATTCATGAAACGAGTTGCTGGTGTTGCGGTAAAAAAATCTCTAACAGATCCACTAAAAGGTAGAGATGTTTCTGATTCAATCATTAAAAACCTTCAAGTCGATCAGGAATTATCTAAAGGGGATATATATAAGCTGATGAACGCTTTTAATGGTGTTGACCCAAATGATCCAAGGCATGTTTCATTTTTGACACTCCCGGTGCAGCCAAAAACTATTAATGGAATTTCGTATGACATACTTCAAGTTGATGAAGCTGAACCTCTATTAGCTGAATTCCGAAATTTGCAGTCTGGTAGCACGAATGAAGATTCCACCGAACTGCCACGTGCAAGTACTGTAAAAGTCCAAGTACTAAATTCGACAGGTACGAAAGGTCTTGCGGCGAGTGTAATGCAATCACTCCAAGATTTAGATTTTGCTACTGCAGGAACTGGAAATGCTACCTATAGGCAAACTACGGAAATCCGTTTTTCGTCGAACAATAGGAATAAGGCACTTGCGGTAGCGCAATATATAAACGGGCAGCTTGTCTTAGATGATTCAATTACTGGGGCAGATGTGACTGTAATTATTGGTAGTGATTTTGATGGGGTTAGCCAAAAGCCTATTACGACTACGAGCATTGCGCAGTCGAATGCCCCAACTACTACGGTCTCAAAGACCCAAGCTAATAAGTCTGGCATAGACGATAGTGTTAACTGTCCTGCTTGATTAGTGAGATTCGCCTAGAGTTATGGGAGCTGTTTTAGTGGGGTAATCATTGGATTAACACCTATCGTACATAAAAAAGGAAAAAATGAAGATCTTGATTGTTGGAGCAAATGGGCAAGTTGGAAGTGCAGCAAATCAGGTGTTGTCTGAAAACAAGCACAACGAAATTTTTGCATTGACACATAAAGATTTAGATATTTCTAACCGTAATGATGTCTTTAACTTATTGACTACAATTGCCCCTGATGTGGTGTTGAATGCAGCCGCTATGACTAATGTTGATCTTTGCGAATCGCAAGTCGATGAGGCGTTTTCAATTAATGCGTTTGGTGTACGTAATCTTGCTCAGTGCTGCGAACATCTTGATGCGCACTTAATCCATTTATCTACAGATTTTGTTTTTGATGGAAAAATAACGAGGAAATATAGCGAATATGACAAAACTAATCCGCTCAGTGTTTATGCATTAAGCAAACTTGGTGGCGACCAAGAGGCACTTGCATATTCTAAATCTACTGTACTCCGAGTTGCTTGGGTTTTTGGGAACGAGAAGGGAGATTTCTTTTCTTGGGTGTTAGATGGCTTGAATTCTGGTTCATTAGATTCGTTGATAGACAATCAAATTAGTACTCCAACTTATAACTTTGATATTGCTGAAGTGTTATCTAGATGTATAACCAGTCGTCTTTTTGGATTAATTAATGTTGCTAATGAAGGTGAAACAACTCGGCTAGAAATGGGCCAGATCCTTGCTGAAAAACTAGGAATAAAAGAGAGCCTCAAAGGTATAACTTCTGAATCTTTAGCAAGGCCAGCACAAAGGCCGAATTACAGCTCTCTTTCGACGGGATTATTGACGGAGCTTACAGGAATACAAATGAGATCTTGGCAAGATGCTTTAGATGATCATATAAAAAGGATTGCTAAATAACAGTGGTAAAAAACGATAAGCCCAAAACTACCTTGGAATACTCAGTTGTATTGGTTGAATATTTTTCTTCCGATCATATCGTACGGTGTTTAGAGTCCATTTATCTACAAACCAAGCTGCCGGAAAAGATTGTTGTTGTAGTGAACGGAATAGAAGACTCCTTTAGAAAAAAAATTTCTAACAATTTTAAAGATGTTGTTCTTATCGATCCTGGAAATAATTTAGGTTATTCCAAAGCAGCGAATTTGGGGATAGCAAATACGGATTCGCCAATAGTTCTGACATTAAATCCAGACACAGAATTGAAAAGTGATGCTGCAGAACTGAGCTGCTTATATTTAGCTGAGCATGATCTTGTTGGTGCTTTAGGGCCACAAATTTTAGATTGTGATTTCAACATTTATCCATCTGCTAGAACTGAACCATCTCTTTTAGACTCTGTAGGCCATGGGTTGTTAGGGGCATTTTTTCCCAATAATAGATATACGCGCAGGTATAAAAATCTAGATACAGATGAAAACCAAACAAGGCGAACAGATTGGTTGAGTGGTGCAGCTTTATTTCTTCGTCGACAAGCATTAGACGAAATAGGCGGATGGGATGAAGACTATTTTATGTACTGCGAAGATATTGATTTGGGAAATAAACTTAGAAACAATAGATGGGAAAATATATATTTTCCTAAAGCACAGATCACCCATATTCAAGGTGTATCAACTTCGAGAACTCCTGTTAAACTTCTTGTTGAACACCATAAAAGCTTGTATATATATTCGAATAAGAAGTACAACAATAATTTAATGATGAAGATATTTGTTGCAGTATTTATCTCGATAAGATTTCCTTTGGCTCTAATTGCTCATAAACTTCGATTAAACTAGGTGTTATGAAAGCAGTAATTCTCGTTGGTGGACAAGGCACCAGAATGAGACCATTAACTCTCAAAACACCAAAACCCTTGCTGCCTATTGCAAATGTCGCATTTATCGTAAGACAAATTCAATGGTTAGCAAAATATGGGGTTGATGAAGTCACGTTATCTCTTGGTTATCTGCCTGATGAGTTTGAAACTTATTTTAAGTCGAATCCAATACCTGGAGTAAATATCGATTATGCGATAGAAAAAGAGGCGCTTGGAACAGCAGGGGCAATTAAATTTGCACTTGGATCGACAGATGAGGACATATTGGTTTGCAATGGAGATGTTTTTACTGATTTAGATATCGGATATCTTCTTGACTTTCATCATTCAAGAGACTCGATAGCGACCATCGCTTTAACATACGTTGAAGATCCTTCAGCGTTTGGGGTAGTGCCAACTCATGAAGATGGGAAAGTAATTGCTTTCGTTGAGAAACCTCCCCTTGAAACTGCACCTAGCCACTGGATCAATGCGGGGATTTATGTTTTGACCCCTGAATTTATTGATCTTATCCCTGCTGGTGTTAACTCTTCAATCGAAAGAGAAATCTTTCCTAGAGCTTTAGAAGCTAGTTCTATGTATGCTTTAGAATCTGACAGCTACTGGCTAGACATTGGTACACCTATCCAATACTTGCGGGCGCATAGTGATTTTCTCGATAAGGTAAATGGCTACCTAGACACTGAAAACCTTAAAGAGGTCATTCCTGGTCTATATTCTAACGGCAATGTCCAAATTGGAAATTCAGTGATCGTAAAATCTGCCTCAATAGTTGGAGCTGGTTCAATTATTGGTGATGGGTGTGTATTAGAGGCGTGTTCTTTAGGCGAACGTTGTATTGTAGAAGACAATGTCGAAATCATAAATTCAGTCGTGTTTTCAGGTACAAAATTGGGCCATAGCTCGAGAATAGAATCGAGTATCATAGGCAATTCCTGTGATCTGGGGAACAATGTTACCCTTTGCGAGTTGTCGCTGGTTGGAGATCATAAAAAAATTGATCCTCAAACATCGTTAAAGGGCGAACGTTTAAGTTCAGTCGTATAGAATATTTTCCTTATGCGTATTTTGGTTACTGGTGGAGCTGGGTTTATTGGATCTCATTTAGTAGATCGTTTGTTGGCCGAAGGTCATGATGTTGACGTTATTGATGATTTATCAACCGGTTCATTATCGAATCTTTCAGGAGCAAGACAGAATTCCAACAGAAAGTTTTCATTTCATCGTATGGATATTCGTTCTTCTGGTGTGATTGATGCGATAGCAAAAATAAAGCCCAATGTAGTAATGCATTTGGCAGCTCAAACTGATGTGTCAAGTAGCATGGGAAAACCTGCTTTTGATGCCGAAACAAATGTGATTGGGTCTATAAATGTTTTGGAAGGGTGTGTTAAGGCCGGGGTAGAGAAGATAATTTTTGCATGTACCGCCGGGGTATATGGAGATCCTCAAAACCTTCCATTACGTGAAGGACATCCGATGGAACCAATGTCCCCGTATGCAGTTTCTAAGCGTGCAGTGTTGGATTATCTTCAAACATATAGGAGCAGTCACGGTCTTGAATATGTTGCATTAATACTCGCTAATGTTTACGGACCAAGACAAAATGCCCAACAAGAAGGTGGGGCAGTTTCAATTTTTGCAACCAAAATGATGAGAAGAGAGCGCCCCATGATATATGGGGATGGTACTCAAACACGTGATTTTATTTATGTTGATGATGTGGTAGATGCTTTTGTGCGAAGTATCGATCGAGGTTCTGGATTAGCAATGAATATATCTACAGGAGTTTCGACTTCCGTACAAAAACTGTTTGATACCATTGCTGCTAGGACTTCTTATAAAGACCCTGCTCGATACGGTGAGCGAAGAGCTGGCGAAATTCAAGACTCTTTACTCGACTATAAGCGTGCCGAACTTCATTTAGGTTACACTCCATTTACATCTTTGGAAGATGGAATCGGGCGAACAATCGAATGGTATCGTGCTCAAAATAGGTGAATCGAAAGAATTAGCGAAATAAGTCTTCGTTTGCTTGACGAATAATTTCGCGCCCTTTTCCGTTACCTCTATAGCTCTGGGGTAGTCCTCGTATTAGTGCTAAACAAATACCGTCTGCTTTGTGCATAACAAGTTCTGCTGCTCCTGCTATTTCGTCAGCTATAGCTATTAATGTTGATTTTAATTCTCTGCCGTAAAAATCTTGTTTACCTTTTAAGTCTGCAAAAGGTTTTAGGCCTGCAATACCTAGCGCAACATTAGTTTCTCCTTTTCTAAAAGGCCTACCGAAGGTGTCAGATATTATGACGCTGACATCGATCTTGTGTTCAGCTAATAATGCTTGGCGTAAAGCATTAGCGGCGCTATCAATATCTTTTGGTAGCAAAACTAAAGTATTATCATCTACATTGGACTCATCAATAGCTGCGTTTGCACAAATAAAGCCATGGTGGGTTTGGCTAATAATTAGATTGCCTCTTCGTCTTAAAATTCTTGAGGATTCTTGTTCTATTATCTTTTGTTTTTCCTCGATCGAAGAATAATGTTGAATTCTTCCTCTTGCTTTAGAGACTACTTTTGAGGCTACGACAATACAATCTGAACCATCAAATGGTTGATAGCTTTGTAGGCGTTCAGCGAATATTTTTGCTAAATCATCTCCTGCAACAATCTTCTTGATGTTAGTAATGGGAATAATCGAAATCATCGCAGGACCTCGATGTCTGTAACGAATGAAGCCAAGTTGAGCCGCCTATTTTCACTATCCATTAATGTTGGGCATATCCTAGTTTTTATTCCAAGTGCATTTATTTTATCTTCAAGCTCAGAATCGGATTCATCGATAACGATATTACATATGAAATCTTTATATAGTCTCGCTATTCCTATTGAATTAATCTCGTAGCCAAGTGTTTTCATGTTATAGGCCAATGGTCCTTTAATCGCAGAATTCCCGATCAAAGGTGAAATTGCCGTTGTAATATGTCTTTTTGTTTTGAGTAGATCTGTAATTTCATTAATCGACAAGATTGGAAAGATGGAAAGAAAGGGATTGGATGGTGCGATGATAATTCTGTCTGCATTTTTGATTGATTTTATTGCGGTTTTGTTTGCGGTTAAATGCTCGCCTTCGTAGCTGACATGTGCAATGTTTGGTTGGCTTTGTTCTCGAACAAAGTATTCCTGCATTTTTAGCTTTTGATTATCATCGGTTGTTATTACTGTTGTAACTCGTTCATTGGACATTGGAATGATATTTACATTATCTATTTTTAGTTTCTTAGAAAGGGTAGTGGTTACCTCATCTAAGGTGCTTCCTCTAGAGAGCAAATCTGTTCGTACTTGGTTTAAAGCAAGGTCTTTATCTCCTAAATTGAACCATGCATCTTGCCCCAACTGCCTAAGTGTTTCAACGAAATGAAAAGTATCATTTTTTCTACCCCAACCACGCTGTTCATCATGTAGTTGGGATAAATGATAGAGGATTGTATCTATGTCTGGACATACATATTGTCCATAGAATATATCGTCATCTCCTGTATTTACAATCGCTGAGATGTTAATTTCAGGATGTAGAACTTTTAAAGATTGTAAACCTAAAAGGAAACGGGCAGCTCCGACGCCGCCACAAAGAACGACGATATTCATATGATTTTTATCGACTAGGAAACTCGACGTTTAGCTTCGTCAGCTATTTTTTTTGTAGAACTAATCGCTGCATTAGAAGTTAATTTGACTTGGCTAATAACAGAAGAGGTAACTGGACCTAAGTTTGTTGACATTTTTTCTGCCACCGAACTAGCAGCAGGAACCACATGTGTAGAGACTGATTCATAAATGTTTTCTGCGACTGGTGTAATTCTTGTTTTTATTGGGGTCATTGACTCAGTCACTCGAACGGTAGCATTTTTAAATGCAGGCTCAAAGCGAGATGAAACACCTTCGAACTTTGCTTTAACTTGGTCTTTCTTTTTAGAAAGATGTTGAACTCCTAATGCAGCTGCCCCAATCGCAACATAGGCGCCGTCTCGAATATTTGTTTTGATATCTGTCATGGTTGCATTCTACTCGGAGCTGCTTGCTGAAGCAAGCAGGGCGTTTGGTGTAGAATGTTCACCTTATGGCAAATGTAAATAATACTGATGAGTCAAAAGTTTCAGCTAGTAAACAGGATGGTTCATTTGAGCGCGGAATTGCTGATTTTGCTTGGCCAACTGTTGTCGCTGTAATCGTTACTCATAACCCCGGCGAGTGGCTTGAGCAATGTTTGAGCTCTGTTGCAGCTCAAAATTATCCAGATCTTACAACGCTCGTTGTCGATGTGGCATCTAAAGAAGATGTTACTGAGCGTGTAGCTAAAGCAATGCCTTCGGCATTCGTACGTAAAATTGAAGAGGATATTAATTTTGCAGAGGCAGTCAACCTTTCTGTCCAATCTATTGAGGGTGCTACTTATGTTCTGATTTGTCACGATGACGTAGTTCTCGGAGCAAATGCGATTGAAGAAATGATTCAAGAAGCCTTCCTTTCCAATGCTTCTATAGTTGGTCCAAAAATTATTGATACTGAAAATAGAACTCAGCTTCTAGAAGTTGGTGGGATGATTGACCGATTTGGTGTTCCATTTAGTGGCATTGAGCCAGATGAAGTTGACCAAGGACAACACGATGGGGTTCGTGATGTATTTTATGTTTCAAGTGCAGCGATGTTAGTGAGAGCAGATCTTTTCCGTGCATTAGGTGGATTTGATCCCGCTTGTTTCCCAGGCGCAGAAGATATAGATATTGCTTGGCGTGCGCATCTTGTAGGTGCACGTGTACTAGTCCAACCAGATGCGGTTGTCATGCACCATGAAACTTCTGATCGTCAGAAGAGGTTTCGTACCTCTAAAGCAGCAATCGTTGCTCGTCACCGAATGCGAGCAGTGTTAAAAAACTCTTCAAAGAGGTCGTTACTTTGGATACTTCCATTGGCATTTGTTTTACATACGCTTGAAGGAATTGTGTGGTTAGTTCGGCTTAACCCTAAACGATCATGGCTTTTATTTTCTGGCTGGATCTGGAACCTCAGAAACATTCGAGATACGGTCAAAGAACGAAAACAAATCCAGAAAACAAGAGAAGTTTCTGACCGAGTTATTGCATCTCACCAAGTAGGAGGATCAGCAAGATTCCGGCGATTTGTTACCTCTGTGATTCAAAATCGTCAATTAAAGAAGTTTGCTTACATGTCAAAATCGATAGCAGCCACAAGCTATTCGAAGAGAACAAGGGAAACTCCAATATATTTAACTGCTTTAGCTGTCTATCTCGTTGCTGTGCGCTCACTATTTATTAATGGAATAACAAGCGTTGGTGAGTTTGTTACTTGGCCATCGTTTTCTGAACAAATATCTTCTCTATTTACAGGTGGATTGCCAGCAGGAGAATATCCTATGTTGGCGTCAACATTCGGAAGAATTATTGCCCTGTTTGTAACTTTAATATTCGGTATGAGTGAAGGATTAGCTCAGACAGTATTTACTGTGTCGTTAATTCCAATAGGTTGTTTTGGTGTCCGATTACTATTGAAAGAACGTGCCGTAGGAACTAGATCAGTTGCAATTGGGGCAGTTACCTATGGGATGCTCGCTTTTGGTTTGCAATCTTTTTACAATGGTGATTTTGGATCAATTGTGATGCTAGCTGGGTTACCTTACTTCTTAAGGGCTCTATCAAATCGGAAGGGAAGGCAAGCTGGTTTTGCGGCTGCAGTAATCATCGCCTTCTGTCCAGCGTCAATACCGGTATTGGCACTTGTAGGAATAGCCTTCTTGATTTTGGCTGATCATAGCGAAAATGGTATTAGCTCTAACCTTCGCTCCAAAGTTAGAGTTTTGGCGTTAGCTTTGAGTTTAGCTCTGACTCTAAATATAGGACTTATATTTGATTTGGTAAGGAATTTTGATCGTAGCGCATTTGGAATTTCAGATACTACGTCAGAATTTTCTCAGTATCTTTTTGTGAACCTCAAGGTCACTATAGTCCTTTACTTGTCTTTAACGCTGATTGCTGTTGCTTTAATTGTCGCTAGGAGAGAACGTACTCATGAACTTAGGTTACTTGTACTTTCGGCGATATTACTTTTTGCATTGGTATCTGTCGCAATTCATTTTGCTCAACCAGTTTTCGAAGCTAGTGTACTTTTTGTTTTGCTTCAGCTTTGTGTTGCTATTTCCATAGGAGTTGTAATAAATGCGTTTGACGATGAATTGAAATTGAGATCATTTGGAATCCTTCACTTGCTTTCAGGGTTGAGCGCTTCGCTGGTTATAGTCAGTGTTGTTCTAGGAATAAGCGTCCTTCCAGATGGCAGATTCGGATTGCCAAGTCGAAGCTGGGAGAATCAGATCGAAATAAGGGATAACGAACGAGTACTCTATCTTGGAGATTCTAGAAATATCCCTGGTCGAAGTATATTGGCACCTTTAAATAGAAGCTTTTCTGTTGGAGATAGTGCTTCTGTCACATTATCAAGGTCATTTGCGGGACCCGCATCTTCTCTGGATGAACAAATTCGTTCTATTTATTCGGCGATGATGTCCAGCGAAACTTCGCATGCCGGCTATCTATTAGCAAGGTTAAGCATTGGAACTGTTGTAGTACCAAGCTCGAGAGCACCAGGGACAAGAACATTACCAGAAGACCAACAGTTACTTAATGCGTTAGATCGCCAAACTGATCTTGTGAGGTTACGAGATCGTGAAGGACTAGCTGTATACAAAAGTACATCATTTGACAAAGGTTATCCGACAAATAAATACGTAGAAAATCTCGAACCAGCTCAAGTTTTTGAAAACCGATTTAATGAGACCAACGAAATTAAACTTTTTAAAGCTAATGAATTTCCAGCCTCTTCTATCTTGATAATCGCCATAACATCAGCAGGCCTAGTATTTTTACTGTTGTGGCCAAGGCGACAACAGCTATTGAGTACACGTTCCCTAGGTATTTCAAGGAAATCATCACAGGCTTTGAATATGGCCGACGAACAAACACAAGCAATTTTGGATTTAAGTGATGAGATTCACGCTGAAGAAAACTCAAGTGACAAAATTAACGAAGAAAATATTAATCGCAAGGTAAAATCATGAAAGATAAGGCTTTTAACTCTAATCGATTGACTAAAAAGCAACGCCAGGAAAAAGCAAATGTTGAACAGAATCTTAAAATTTCATCTAAGTTAGGAATAATAACTATCTTTGTTTGTGCAGCTATAGCTTTATCTGCATTTTTTATTACCTCTAGCTTTGACTCAACCGAAAGGCCTCAGCCGAAGTTCGTCCCGGCTGATGCAGTGAAAGTATCCTCACTCTCGACCTCTTGGGCTTGCCCTATAACTCGTGGTGGATCTGGTAGTGATTCAATTATCATCTCCAATCCGGATGAGTCGAGAAGTGCAAATGTAGAAATCTCCATTTTTGATCAACAAGGCACAAAAGCTAAATCTCACACATTAACTATCGAGCCGAAGTCATTTATTGTTAAGGATGCGAGTGCATTAGGTATAGCTGAAAAGTCTTCCGTTTTTGTTGAAAGTTTTTCAGCACCGATCGCAGTATCAAGGAGCCTTAATTTAAGTGACGGTGAGGAACTTATTGGTTGTATTAATGATTTGAGATCTATAGCAAGCTTTCCAAACTTGATTACAGTTAGAAACACTAATTCAGTTTTGGCCCTATCTAATCCTTATGAAGAAGCAGTGGTGGTAGATGTACAAGCTTCGTTATTGAATAGTACACAAGAGGGAAGTGTTCCTGTTTTAGACGATGTGAAAGGTCAAATTATTCCAGCAAAAGGTCGCCTCGACCTTGATCTTCAAACATTGTTTGGAAGGTTCGATGTGGTGAGTGTTGATGTTGTATCCAGGAGTGGTTTTTTTGCGGCAGAAGCACTTATTACTTATACACAAGCGCACGAGTTCACAGGACAAACTCTAATTCCTGCCGCACGTAATTTATCCGTGTCAAGCCAACTGCATTGGGTAGGGATTGATCCCACCAGAATCGTAGCAACAAATGGGTCCGATAACACCCACTCAATAAACTTTACGGTATTAGCGGAAGATAAGAGATCGTTGAGCCCATCACCGAAATTGATAGCTCCAGGAACTGCTGCAGTATTAGAAAATCTTGGCTTAGATTTTGGGCCTCGAACAGCAACTTTGAGTATAGAAGCCGGCCCAAACAAGCCAAAAAATATCTATGCAGCATGGATCCATGCGAGTGTAAATGCAGTTTCGTCAGGTTCACAAGAAGGCCAGAACTCTAAAACACATTTGCTTGGCGTTACTATAGATTCGAGGCTAAACATCTTTAATAGCTCAAAGAAGGATGCAACTGTTAGGTATTCTATTTTAGGATCGAAAGAAATCAAGAGTAAAACAGTAAAAGCTGGAACATTCGTTATTATAGATTTAGTCGATCTAACAATAAATTCAACATCTATGCTTTATGTCGAATCAACCCAAGATGTGGTTGTAGCCTCTTCAAATTCGAATTCGTCATACTATGTTCCTTCAATAGAAATACTGCCATGATTTGGGTTGGATATTTTATTACTTTGATCGTAATATCTGCCGTTGCCATTATCGTGCAGCGGAGGAAAAAACACGATATTTCAGTAACTAATTTTGAGGCACCTATAAAATTAGATCGGAATGACTTCAAAGATTATGCATCAGCTTACATCGTTGTTGTTTTTTCGTCACAGGCTTGCAACTCTTGTGAGGGCGTTGTTGCTAAAGCAAATGTTTTGCAAAGCGATGTTGTGGATGTCGTGAATGTCGACTATACAACAACTAAAGGGAAAGCACTTCATAAGAAATATGAAATAGAAGCCGTACCAACAACTGTTATCTGTGATGTTAACGGAGTAGTGCAAGAATCATTTATTGGATCAGTAACAGCGGCTGATCTTTGGGCAGCATTAGCCAAAGTTCGCGGAGCTGATATTCAAAGTTGCGACAGCCATACTTAAGCAAACCCTGTTTTAAACGTTAGATATTGTTCACGTTTCGCGCCCGTCACTATCGCTCGGTACGCTCGGAGCCTGTAGTCTCCTCGCTCGCTGCAAATGTTCACAATATCTAACGTCTAAACCAGATTTGTTAATAGTGGATCTTGCTTGAATAGAAACTCAGGTTTTGCTCGAAGTGACATTTGGACTGAGCGCAGCGAAGGAAACGGAGCGTGAGTAAAGACAGGGTTACCATTATTAGGTAGACCAATTAATTAATGTTCAAACTGTTATGTCGATTGCAGAAACGCTGTTAGCACATTCTCTACCCATAGCCTCGTCAACTAGACGGGCAACGTCTTCTCCGGAGATTTCTTCTTTCTCTACGAGTTCGTTTCCTATAGCTTCTAGACCTTTAGCAAATTCATTTAGAATTTTTGTGACTCGTGACTCAGCCTTAACAAGAATGCCTTGAGCTTCTACATCTAGAGTCCTTGCAGTGTCATCAGAATAGGCTTTCGATTGCATCATGTCGTCGCCAAGGAACACCATATTGGAATCGCCCCAAGCCATTGGCCCAACCGTATCAGACATGCCCCATTCTTTAACCATTGAATGAGCAATTTCTGTTGCACGTACTAAATCGTTATGTGCGCCAGTTGAAACATTATCAAAAACGACTCGTTCTGCACCACGGCCGCCAAGCAAAACCATTAGCTGGTCTTCTAAGTAATTTCGATTATATGAATGTCTTTCTTCTAGAGGAAGTTGTTGTGTCATACCAAGTGCCATTCCTGTAGGCAAAATAGTCACTTTGTGTACCGGGTCTGCATTTTTGCAAAGATAAGCCAGTATTGCATGTCCACCCTCATGGTAGGCAGTAAGTTTTTTCTCGTGATCATTCATCATGATGCTAGGTCGACGTAATCCCATTAACACTCGATCAATAGCAGTATTGAAATCTTGTTTTTCTATACTAGATTTTCCTCTGCGCACTGCATGAAGGGCAGCTTCATTCACAAGGTTGGAAAGTTCTGCTCCGCTCATACCAGGAGTCGCGCGCGACAAGGTCTCGAGAGATACTTCAGGAAGAATTTTTTTGCCTTCAAAATGTACTTTCAGGATTTGGGCACGTTCTTCTTGAGTGGGGAGAGGAACAACAATTTGTCGGTCGAATCGTCCCGGACGTAACAACGCAGAGTCTAAAATGTCAGGGCGGTTAGTTGCAGCCATCATGACAATTCCTTCAGTAGGCTCAAACCCGTCCATTTCGCTGAGCATCTGGTTTAAAGTCTGTTCGCGCTCATCGTGTCCGCCACCCATACCTGCGCCACGTTTTCTACCGATTGAATCGATCTCGTCGATGAAAATGATTGCTGGTGCACTTTTCTTTGCAGTTGCAAATAGGTCTCGAACTCTTGAAGCTCCAACACCAACAAACATTTCCATAAAGTCAGAGCCAGTTACGGAAATGAAAGGTACACCTGCTTCTCCGGCTACGGCACGTGCAATAAGAGTTTTACCAGTCCCTGGAGGCCCAACAAGTAGTACACCTCTTGGAATTCTGGCTCCAATATCGCGGAATTTGGCCGGGTTTTTCAAAAAGTCAACAACTTCAGATATCTCTTGTTTTACTGCACTATATCCGGCAACATCTTCAAACGTGGTTTGAGGGTTTTCAGTTGAATAAATTTTTGCTTTTGATCGTCCTATATTCATAACAGAACCCATTTGACCTTGGGCCCTTCTCGAAAGATAGGTAAATACTCCTACCAATAACAAGATAGGTAATAGGAAAGGTAGAAAATTTAAGAAAAAATTAGATTGTGCTTTTTTATAGCTAAAAGTAACGTTATGTTTTTCGAATAATTTAAGTTCTCGTTCTGGAAGGTTATTAAGTGGTCCATCAGTTCTAAAAAGTTTTGTTCCCTTAAATTCTTCTGTTAATTTTCCAGAGATATTTCCAGATGTTGGTTCATAAATTGCGCTAGCAACTTGGTCGTTTTGGACTTTTGAAATAAAACTATTTTCAGATCCAGAATATTTTAGTGACGTAGTTTTCTGTTCTGGCAGAAATTGGTTTGAACCGAAAAGCAGAACAGCAGTAATGACGGCTATGGCTCCCCAAGCCCAGATGTTTGAGCGTTTAAAGGTCGGTTGTTTTGGTGTTTTCGAGTCTCCATCTTTTTTATTTGGTAGTTTTGGAGTTGGTTTAGGATTATTCATTTAACAACCTTGTTCGATAATTGTGGGAGATATTATTTTGGTTTAAATATGTTAGGGGTTCTGTACCCTTCTAGCAGATTTTAGAGCTCAAATTCATGTAACAATATGAAAAAATTGCACACAAAACTTCGCGCCCGAATCTATTAAACGCTTCTAAATGTATAAAACTTCCCTTATGGAGAATAAAACTACTCAAATCACAAAAATCCCGAGATTTTCATGGTTTGCCGGATTGGGAGCCATTGTTGTTTATCTTTTGAGTTCACTCCCTTTAGTGTTAGCTGTCGCAATTTTTAAGCTCACAAGTGAAGGTGTGAGTATAGAAACGTCTGATACAAGGCTACAAGAAGTCCTAAAAGAGATCGCTAACGATTCGTGGGTTTTAGTTGGTGCATTATTAGTTCAATGTATCTCTCTGTTTATATATGCATATGTGGTAAGTCTTTTGCGAGGTAGCAAAAACCCATTTAATGATTTTGGTTTACGGTTTAAGGCTTCTAGTTTGTGGTTTATATTGGTAGGAGTTGGCTTACAGTTTGTAGCTGTGGTGATATCAATTCCACTTCAGATAATCAAAGGTACTTCTTCTGAACAAGGTGTTGTTACTACATTTAAATCTTCTTCAGGGATAGCTTTTACGGTTTTATTACTCTTGATTGCATTCGTTGTCCCAGTGGCAGAAGAACTTGCATTTAGAGGGATATTTCAGCGTGGCCTATCAAGATATATGCAGCCAATCTTTTCTGTTGTGATTTCTGGCTCATTGTTTGCTTTAATTCATTTGTCAGACCCCGGAGCTACAATGGGCATCACATCACTATTCATTGTTGGGCTTGGCTGTGCAGCGTTGGCGGCTTATAGAGGACGAATCGACGGATCTATATGTCTTCATATTGGATTTAATATGGCAACAGCATTTTTTCTACTTTTAACAAGAGTCCTCAACCTTTAGGAGACCTAGCCTTCCAAATCGGACAAATTGCATAACAAATCATCTAGATAAGCCGTAAATGCGCGTTTTGTCGTTTTTGGAAGGCCAGGCCTCCTGTGTATGGTAGTAAACCGCTAGATTCCCGACCAAAATCCGCCCAACGCGCTTACATTAAAGCTTTTCGCTGTTTATGCCGAATATTCGTATAACAAAACCAATTGAAGCCAGGAGCACAAGTATGCGTTGTCCAAATTGTAAAAGCGATACGTTCGTAGAAATTAACATGACTCTGGGAGAAAAAGAAGTAGCTTTCCGTAGATGTGGGCGCTGTGAAACCCAAAAATGGGAAAGCGAAGACAAAGATGTAGATTTAAGTTCGGTATTGAAATTCGCAAAAAACCTAGCAGTATAAATAGTGAAATTTTATTCGAATTTCTTTATAGCCTATATGGAGAACGTTTTTCTGTAACAATGTATCCATGGCAATTCCAGAATCACTGACTTCAAAGACGATGGATAAGTGTAAAAACTACTTCCAAAAGACATCACATAAAGTTATTGAAAATCCTTTAGGTTCTTTACGAAACATTATTACATTTATTGGCGTCACATTTAGTGCGACCATTGTTTGGCTTACGCTTCAACCAAGCCTAATTTTTTCTAGTACAACAGCTACGGGTGGAGACATGGGTGCGCATGTCTGGTGGCCAGCATTCATGCGAGACTACCTCTTGCCTAGCGGGCGAATATTCGGTTGGACAATGGATTTTTATTCAGGATTTCCAGTAGGACAATACTATTTCCCTGTGCCAGCTTTAATGGTGGTGATATTAGACCTGATTTTGCCATATAACATAGCTTTTAAGATTGTTACTGTCCTTGGTTCTGTATTCTTTCCAGTTTCTGCATATTATCTTGGAAGGTGTATCAAAGCTGTTAAACCAATTCCGTTGATAATGGCTTTTGCAGCAACTGCATTCTTATTTTTCAATGGGGATCCTAGAGGTGGTTTAACCGGAACAACCCTTGCCAACTACCAGAATGCGCAATTCAACCATAGGATAATGGGTGGGCCTTTGCTTAGCGCAATGGCTGGAGAGTTTTCATTTTCGATAGCACTAACATTTTCTCTCCTTTTCTTAGGGACATTTTTTGTTATGTTGCGAGAAGGCAAGTGGAGAGTTTGGGTAGCGGTGTTGTTAGCACTAACCATTATGAGCCACTTGGTTGTAGCTATTTTTGCTGGATTTGCAGCATTAATTTTTTGGGGCGTTAGCTATGTCGTACGTAATGGTATATATCAAAAATTGGGTGGTCTATTAATCGTATGGGTATTAGCTTTAGCTTTTGGGATAGGGGTTGTTGCTAGATATTTTTTCGACAATAAACTTTCTGGTTCAACGTCTGAGATGGCTGCAGCCGTAATTTTGATTGGTGCTTCGATAGCTATTGCTGTAGTCCTGGCATTTGGGTATAGGAATAAAAGACTTCATGTTATTAATATTTTTAAAGATTCATTACCATTGATTTTTGGTTTAATGATTTCAAGTATTTGGCTCGTCCCTTTGCTTATGCGATTTGGGTATACCTCTAATATGCGATACGACAAACTCGTCGATTTGCCAGAAACAATTGGCGTCAACGAGGTGTTTCACCTATATATTGCACCTACATATTTTTGGTGGACAGTATTTTTACCCGCTGCGATAGGTTTTATTCTGTCGGCAACCTTTTTACGCAAATCTATACTTCCAATATTGTTAACTGCTGTTGCAATGGCAATGGTTTTCATACAATGGCCAGAAGGTCATGCTTGGAACTTACGATTCTTGCCGTTTTGGTATATCTTTATTTTCTTTGTTGCAGCCTTTGGCTATGGTGAAGTACTCCGGCTCCCAACAGCATTTACCTCAAAGTTGGCGTATACAACTAAGAACAGAGAGCTGTTGAGATTTAGTAGGTTGATTTCTGTAGGAATAAGCGTAATCCTTGTTGTAGGTTTCATAGTTGCTTTAATTGGTTTAGGCAAAGCACCTATTGATTCTGCAACTGACTGCGCATCTTCGAATGACAATAGATTATTCCCAGATAGAAGAGGATTAGCCGGTGGCTGGGCAAGATATAACTTTGAAGGGATAGAGCGTAAACCTCAAGATAATACCTGTAAAACTGAGAGATCTGATAAAGAAAATTATACATCTTCGCTCGAATTTAAATCTTTGATGGAAACAATGGACTCTCTTGAATCTGGACGTGCACTTTGGGAACCGCACGATGGATCTTATGGTACAACCATTGCTTTGACTTTGTTGCCATATTTTACCAATCATAGAATTGCTTCTCAAGAAGGTCTCTATTATGAAGCAGCGGGTTCTACGGGCTATCACTTCTTAAATGTTGCTGAGTTATCTTTAACTCCATCTAACCCTATGCGCTGGCCAAAATGTAAAGCCGGTCCTGATGGAAATCTGATAGAAACAGATGATTGTTTTATAACTGATTATTCGAATATGTCAGAGTTCGATAGGGGAGTAAAGCATCTACAAATGATGGGTGTACGATACTTTATGGCACATTCCAAGGAAGCCAAAGAAGCAGCCGCGAATCATCCAGATCTTGAACTTGTTGCTAGCGTCGCCGATCGGGATGGATTCAATCCTGTAGGTTGGGAAATCTTCGAGGTTAAAAACCATGACTTGGTTGAAGCATTAGATATTGAACCTGTTGTCATCAAAGACAAAATAGATTCACATTATTGGACCCAAAGTGGAAACAAATGGTTACACACCTGGTTTAATGCTCCAGGCCAATATCCAGTGTTTACCAATGGTGGTCCTAGCCAATGGGAAAGAAAAACTGCAAAGCAAGCTTTAGCTAATCCAATAGGTGCTGATAAAGAAATCACAAAATCTAATGTGAAAGTTTCTGACATAGAACTCAGCCAAGACAAGATTTCTTTTCATGTCGACAAAATCGGTGAACCTGTGCTGGTAAAAGTTTCCTATTACCCAACATTTAAAGCTTCAGGTGCTGGTGAAATATATCGTGCGAGTCCTAACTTTATGGTTGTGATACCGAATTCAAACGATGTAACTCTTGAAATTAAGAGAGATAACGTCGAATGGCTGTCGATATTGCTATTTTTGCTGGGTATTGCAGGTTGTGTCGGTATGAAAGTTGCTGAGAAAAGGAAAATTCGCCACCTATCGGATTTGCTCGGCCCGAAACGTTAGACTTTATTATCATGACACAATCTAGTTATGACATCGATGCTGTTTTCAAGGCCTATGACGTTCGGGGTCTGTATCCTGGCCAATGGGACGAAACCTTAGCTCGGCTTATCGGAAACTCGTTTGCTCTCTATCTGAACGCAGATTCAATAGTTGTTGGCTACGATATGCGTGTAACATCACCTTCTTTAGCGCAGGCTTTTATTGAGGGGGCTACTCTTGCGGGTGTTGATGTAGTCAATATTGGGCTTGCTTCAACAGATATGCTCTATTTTGCTAGTGGGAAACTTTCGATGGCAGGAGCAATGATTACTGCTTCACATAATCCGTCAGAATACAACGGATTGAAAATGTGTAGGGCTTCTGCTGCTCCAATAGGACAAGATACTGGATTAAACCAGATCAAAGCTGCTGCTGCTAATGGTCTTATTGAACGTGCTGAAGAAAGCGGTACTGTCACAGAGCAAAATTTGCTAGATGATTTTCGTGAACATTGTTTGTCTTTTATCGATCCAAAATCTCTTTCAAATTTAAAGGTGGTAGCTGATACTGCAAATGGAATGGGTGGTCTTGTAGTCCCACATGTTTTTAAATCTCTTGACTGTGAGCTGGAGGTTATTTTTGAAGAGCTCGATGGAACTTTTCCTAATCATCCAGCTGATCCGATACAACCCGAAAACTTGAAAGACCTCCAACAGCGAGTTGTTGAAACTGGTGCAGATATTGGCTTGGCTTTTGATGGGGATGCCGATCGAGTTTTCCTTGTTGACGATTTGGGACAAACATTGGGAGGCTTTTTAACTGTTGCTATGGTAGCGCAATCGCTTCTTAAAAAATTTCCAGGTGAATCTATTGTTTATAACCTGATTTGTTCAAAAGCAGTACCTGAAACCATTGAAGCAAATGGTGGAAAAGCTATACGTACTCGAGTTGGTCACAGTTACATTAAACAAGTAATGGCAGATGAGAAAGCGATATTTGGAGGAGAACATTCAGGCCATTATTATTTTAGAGATAATTTCAAAGCAGATTCTGGTTTGATAGCAGCTTTAGTAGTTCTTGAACTACTCGCAAAGTCTGGTCAAAAATTGTCACAATTGCGTAAACAATTTGAAACGTATTTCCAAAGTGGGGAAATTAATTCCAAGGTTGATGATGTTGCTCAAGCAATGCAAAGAGCTGTTTCGCAGTTTGATCCTAGTGAGGTTGATGATTTGGATGGTTTTACTGTCCAAGGTGAGAATTGGTGGTTTAATGTGCGACCAAGTAATACAGAGCCATTGGTAAGACTTAATGTAGAAGCCACAACTAAAGAATTATGTGACACGAAAACTAGAGAGATTCTTGATTTGATACGGAACAACTAGTGGATAGCGCATCTTGTCTTAGTAGCGAGCTGTTAGATTTGCTAGTTTGTCCAATAGATCATCAGGCATTGATATATGTCGAATCAGAAAATATTTTATATAACGAACGATTAAAAAAGAAATACGAAATAAAAAACACTATTCCAATAATGCTGGTCGAAAAAGCACTGGATGTCTCGCAAGAAGAACATGAAAGATATATTGCGAAGCTAACTCGCAAAACCAAATCATAAAGGAAAGAGAGAAAATGGATTCAATTAACTTTACTGGAATGACACTAGGATTACCTGAACAGTTCAGCACTGCCATTGAGCAAGCAAAAGCTGTTGACCTTGCTTCATTTGCTGATATCGAGTTTTCCTCAATTCTTGTTTTAGGGATGGGCGGTTCAGGGGTTAGCGGCGACATCGTTTCAGCAACACTTGCACCTGAATGCGCTATTCCTGTGGTCGTAACAAAAAATTACGAACTTCCAGCATTTGTTAATTCAACAACTCTTGTTATTGCCGTTAGCTATTCGGGTAAGACAGAAGAAACTTTAAGTGCGGTTAAAAGTGCTCAAGAGAAATCAGCACCGATGATTGTTGTTTGTTCCGGTGGAGATTTGGCTGACATTGCACAAAATTCAGTATCGCCATGTGTGCGTTATAGTGCGCCAGATGCACTTCAACCTAGAGCTGGTATGGGTGCATTGATTGCTCCAATTATGGTTGCTCTCGACAAGCTTGGGCTTTATGGAAAGGGCATTTCAGATTGTGAGTCAGCAATAAAGCAATTAACGAAACGACGAGATGAATGCAAAGATCCAAATGCAGAAAATACTGCGAGTGAACTAGTCACCAAAATTGGCAATACTATTCCTTTGATTTATGGTGGTGGGCAATTAGGCGCCGTTGCAGCATACCGTTTTAAATGTGATATTAATGAAAATGCAAAAACACCTGCCTATTGGAATGTCTATCCTGAACTTAATCACAATGAGATTGTTGGTTTTGGTCAGAACGGTGATTTGACAAGACAAGTTCTAACTCTTATTGAATTTCGTCACGACTACGAACACAAACAAGTTCAACGTAGATTTGAGATATCAAGAGAGCTTATTCGCGAAACTTTGCACGATGTAGTTGAAGTACGAGCGAGTGGAGATACTCCGTTTGCTCAACTGTGTGACCTTATGTACATTGGGTCTCTAACAAGCGTGTTCATGGCATTAAAAGCAAGTGTTGATCCAGGTCCAGTCGATGTGATCTGGGAATTAAAAAATGCTCTTGCTTAAGAAATTGATTTTAAGATAGGTTTTTGAGTTGGAAACAAAAAAAATTCCTTCCAATTACGATTGGAATCTTCTAAATAATGGAGATCCAAGAAACGTTATTGATAAGTACAAAACCTGGACCGAAGAAGCGATTGTTGCTGATCTGCAAAAATCGAGAGCTCCAATGCATGTGGCGGTTGAAAATTGGGAGAAGGATCTAAACCTAGGGACCATTACTCGTAGCGCGAATGCTTTTAATGTTTCTGGCTTCCACGTTGTTGGAGAAAAAAAATGGAATCGTCGTGGTGCAATGGCGACCTACAGGTATATTTCTGTATATCATCATGAAAGTATTGAAGCTTTAATTGATTATTGCAAAACTCATGATTTAGATTTGATAGGAATAGATTGCTGTGAGGGGTCGGTACCAATAGAAGGGGAGACCTTACCTGCTAACTCTATGCTTTTGTTTGGTAATGAAGGTGTCGGTTTAACAAAAGAGGCTGTAGCTGCTTGTAGCAAAGTTCTAGAAATCACAATGTCAGGTTCAACTCGATCGTTAAATTCTTCCGTTGCGGCCGGTATTGCTATGTATCATTGGCAGAATAATCACGAAATATAAATACTCTAGATTGGAGATATTTTGACAACACAAACAGCGATGTTCGAATATAAAGTAGCCGACCTTTCTTTAGCTGAATTTGGACGTAAGGAAATTGAACTTGCACAAGTTGAAATGCCAGGTCTTATGGCTTTGCGTGAAAAGTATGGTTCATCCAAGCCTTTGCAAGGAGCACGTATTACGGGTTCTTTACATATGACAATCCAAACTGCAGTATTAATTGAGACGCTAGTTGATCTTGGGGCACAAGTTCGATGGGCGAGTTGTAATATTTTCTCCACACAAGATCATGCTGCAGCAGCTGTAGTTGTTGGTCGAAATGGGAGCGAACAACAACCAAGTGGTGTACCTGTATTTGCTTGGAAAGATGAATCGCTTCAAGAGTATTGGTGGTGTACTCAAAGAGCACTTGATTGGGGGAACACAACACCAACGATGATTCTCGATGATGGTGGCGATGCAACATTAATTGTTCACAAGGGTGCAAAATTTGAATTAGATGGTAATGTTCCTTCTTCCCAGGGTCTAAGCGAAGAAGAACAATATTGTTTTGAAACTATTGCTAATTCTATTTCGTTCAATCCAAATTTTTATACAAAAGTTAAGGATGGACTTTTAGGTGTAAGTGAAGAAACAACTACTGGAGTTCATAGGTTATATCAGATGTTTGAAAATGGGACCTTAGGGTTTCCTGCAATTAATGTTAACGATTCGGTAACTAAATCTAAGTTTGACAATCTATATGGCTGTAGACATTCTCTAGTTGACGGAATTTGTCGTGCTACTGATGTAATGCTTTCAGGAAAAGTTGCAGTCGTTTGTGGTTTTGGAGATGTAGGAAAAGGTTGTGCTCAATCGTTACGTGGGCAAGGTGCACGAGTACTCATTACCGAAATAGATCCAATTTGCGCTTTGCAAGCTGCGATGGAGGGCTATGAGGTCGTATTGCTTGAAGATGTTCTACAAACTGGAGATTTGTTTATCACAGCAACAGGAAATTGTGATGTAATTCTTTATGAACATATGTCAAAAATGAAGAATAATGCCATCGTTGGTAATATTGGCCATTTTGATAATGAAATCGAAGTATCAAAGTTATTTGAATCAGAAACCGTTACAAGGGAAAATATCAAACCGCAAGTAGACAAGTTTACTTTTGAATCAGGAAATAGCATCATCCTTCTAGCCCAAGGTCGACTGTTAAATCTTGGATGTGCAACAGGTCATCCTAGTTTTGTTATGTCTACAAGTTTTACAAACCAAGTCTTAGCTCAAATTGAACTATTCACTAAAAAATATGAGCTCGGAGTTTATGTATTGCCAAAACATCTAGATGAACTAGTCGCTTCATTACATTTAGAAAAACTTGGAGTCCAATTAACTCAATTGACTCAAAAACAAGCAGACTATTTGAATCTAGACATCTCGGGCCCATTTAAATCAGATAGCTATAGGTATTAGTTGTTGTCGTAGGCCTACGCTATCTTGGGGCTATGGAATGTAAAATCTGTACACCGTTAATTGAGTCGAAAAATAATTATAGTATTGAGTTTTTTAATTCAGACATTCTTAAAGCCCATGCTTGGCTATTCTCATTTTTAGATGCTCGAGAACTAGTTTCTGTATCAAAATTTAAGGGCGAATTTAGCCACTATTATCATCAAGCAAAGCTTTTGGCTGGCGTGGTTGCAGATATCGAGAATGCTAGTCAAGAATCTTTTGATATTACGTTTGTCCCAACTATTGCTCGACATAAGAAACAAAGGGGGTTTGACCATGCCGAGATCTTGGCTAAGAATACTGCAATATATCTGGATAGAAAGTCTATAAGCCTACTTACGCCATTACATCACCAGTCACAAGTTGGAAAATCTAAAAATGAACGAATAGCTAATCCAAAATTCTTTTGCCATTCACGGTTAGATGATAGAAACGTGATACTTATTGATGATGTCGCAACAACCAGATCAACAGTTTTTCAAGCAGCGCAGGCTTTAAAAAAGTTAGGCGTACGTAATATTATTGCCATAACATTAAGTTTTAATTTTTAGTAAAAAATTCTTTTTGTCTCCGCGCGCATCAAGCGTAATTTCGGTATTTTTTGAGACATGTGTTAAAAATTCTCTTCAAGGTTTTTTGCTTCCTATCCGATTTGAACATAAGAGATAAATCTAGGTGAAAGGGTGCAACATGCAAGGTAATTCACAGCATCCAGAACAAAGTGAGTGGTCAAATGAATCGGATACAATAATGAGTGCAGCTGAGTCTTTAGTAGCAGATCTTTTTGAGCAAGCTGATAATGACTCTATGTATCACCATAGTGTTCCTTATGTCTTAAGTGCTTACCGTGATGGTCTAGTGCCATATGATAGTGAGGAATTAGCTCTACGTATTCTTGCGTGGTCACAAGCTCTGTAGAACGACTATCATGTAGTAAAGATTACGGGCTAGGAGGCCAAGTGGAGATTACAGTTCACGAAAAACACACTCAAGTAAGCCAAGACATTAAAGATCTAGCAGTTGAAAAATTAGAGAAAATTACCAGGTTCGTAAGTGATGCTCATTTGGTAGAGGTTGATTTTATTGAGCAGCCATCAAAAAATCCTGAGCAACGATTTGTCTGTGAAGTTACAGTTCACTGTAAAAGGAATGTCATCAAAGGCCATGGAGAAGGTATTGAAGCAGGTATCGCCCTTGACCTGGTTATAGATAAGGTGGAGCGTCAAGCTCAAAAGCTTAAATCTAAACGGGTTTCTAGATTTCACCCACGGAAGCGTGATCCTAAAACACATGCTTTGGTTCCAGATATTGATTTGGCTGCACTCATTTTTGAAGGAGAGGACCAGGACGAAGAGGCAAAAGTTGTAAGAACAAAAGAGATCGACTTAAAGCCAATGGATGCGGAAGAGGCTGCATTGCAAATGGACCTTCTTGGCCATGATTTCTTTGTGTTTCATAATTCTGAAGATGATAAATTTTCGGTTATGTACCGACGAAAAGATGGACATCTCGGCCTGATTTCACCTTCATAACAAATTCATAGCGGTTTAGCTAAGAAGAATCCTTTTAGTAAACACTTTTCCTAGTAACGTTATATGCCGTGGCTGTATTAAAAAAAGTATTAAGTGTTGGCGAAGGACGAAAGGTTAAAACTCTTGCAAACCTAGTCCCAAAAGTAAACACCTTCGAAAACGAGTTAAAACTAAAAACCGATGAACAATTACGTGCACAAACTGATAAGTTCAAAAAGCGCCTAGAAAATGGTGAAGATTTAGACGACCTATTGCCTGAAGCTTTTGCTACAGTTCGTGAAGCTGCAGGCAGAGTGCTGGGACAACGCCATTATGATGTCCAAATAATGGGTGGTGCTGCACTTCACTACGGTTGGGTTGCAGAAATGAAGACTGGCGAAGGAAAAACCCTTGTTTCAACATTGCCTGCATATTTAAATGCGCTTGCCGGTAAAGGTGTACATATAGTTACGGTGAATGATTACCTAGCTAGTCGTGACGCTATGTGGATGGGGCAAGTCCATCAATTTTTAGGTCTCACTGTCGGAATGGTTCTTCCCGATATCGATGACCCAGAGGAAAAAATTAAAGCCTACGCTTGTGATATTACTTATGGGACAAATAACGAATTTGGTTTTGACTATTTGCGTGACAATATGGCTGTTCGTAAAGAACATCAGGCTCAGCGGGGACACTTTTTTGCGATTGTCGATGAAGTTGACTCTATTTTAATTGATGAAGCTCGGACACCTTTGATTATTTCTGGTCCTGCAAGCGAGAAAAGTGATTTATATAAACAGTTCTCAGGAATTGTTAAAGGTCTTGAGATAGATCGAGACTATGAGGTTGACGAAGCAAAATTTACGGTTTCTCCTACTGAAGAAGGGATTGATCGGGTTGAACAAGCTTTAGGAATTGAGAACCTATATGAAAATGTTCACCAAAATTATGTGCACCAGTTAAATACTGCGATCAAAGCAAAAGAGTTATATAAAAAAGGTGTCGATTATATTATCCAAGATGGGGAAGTGCGGATAGTTGACGAGTTTACTGGTCGAATACTTGAAGGTCGACGTTGGAGCGACGGAATTCACCAGGCAGTTGAGGCGAAAGAAAATGTTCGTATCCAAGAGGAAAACCAAACGTTAGCTACGGTGACCCTTCAGAATTATTTCAAACTTTATGAAAAGATTTCTGGTATGACCGGTACTGGTTTGACTGAAGCTGGGGAATTCATGCATACATACGGCTTGGAAGTCGTTTCTATACCAACCAATAGGCCAGCAGCGCGTATAGATAATGCAGATTATATTTATAAAACTGAAGCTGGAAAATACAATGCGGTAGTTAATGATTTGATTGAGCGACACAGATTGGGCCAACCAGTTCTAGTCGGAACAGTTTCTGTTGAAAAGTCAGAGAGACTGTCTAGAATGCTGACAAAATCTGGTGTTAAGCACAACGTATTGAATGCTAAAGAACACACGCGTGAAGGTCCAGTTATTGCTCAAGCTGGACGTATTGGTTCAGTTACGGTTGCTACAAACATGGCTGGTCGTGGTGTTGACATATTGCTGGGCGGAAATCCAGAAGGTCTTGCAGAGCAAGAATTCCTTGCAGCGAATAAAGATATCGAAGAGTTCTCTGAAGAGTTCAATACTCTCAAAGGAGAAATAGCAAAGGCATGTACCCAAGAAGGTGATAAAGTCCGAGAACTTGGTGGTCTCTATGTACTCGGTACCGAGAGACACGAATCGCGAAGAATTGATAATCAGCTGCGTGGTCGTGCCGGACGTCAGGGAGATCCTGGCGAAAGCCGTTTCTATCTAAGCCTTGAAGATGATTTGATGAGACTATTCGCAAATAATGCAATGGGTTGGGTAATGGATAGAGCCTTCCCTGAAGATGTTCCTCTAGAAGCAAAAATGGTTAGTAAAGCTATCGAGCGCGCACAACAAACTGTTGAAAGTCGCAACTTTGAAATTCGTAAAGATGTTCTTAAATATGACGAAGTGATGAATCAACAAAGAAAAATCATCTATGAGCGAAGGCAACAAATCTTAGATGGTGAAGACCTCGGAGAAGAAGCACAAAGAATAATTCAAGATGTAATAGTTCGCTTAACAAAGATTTATTGTGATGGGAATTATCCAGAAACTTGGAATATTGAATCTCTGATGAAAGATGCCGGAAATTACTATCCGATATCGCTTTCTGTTGAAAAAATTGCTTCTTTGTCTTCAACTTCAGAACTTCAAGAAGTGATGGTTCAAGATGCACTGGATAGCTATTTGACTAAAGAATCTGTTCTCGGTTCAGAACGGCTTCGAGAGATAGAACGCCGAGTTATGTTAGACGTTATAGACCAGCATTGGCGAGAGCACCTTTATGAGATGGACTATTTACGCGAAGGAATCAACTTGCGCGCAATGGGACAACGAGATCCTGTAACTGAATGGCAGCGAGAAGGTTTCGATATGTTCCAATCCATGATGGAAGTTGTTGAGAATGATTTTGTACAGTTCGTAATGAAACTCGAAATAGTTAAGGAACAGCCAAAAGAAATAAGACAAGATCAATTTATTTATCAAGCACCAGAGAACCCTGTCCAAGGATCAAGTGCATATAACAATCTAAATGTTGACCCTGCAATTGTTGGGGCAGCGCAAGGTGCTGTACAAAATTCTGAAAATGTTGTTCAAACGCCCGTACATGTAGAACAAACTCCAGGACGTAACGAACTATGTTCTTGTGGGAGCGGAAAGAAATATAAACACTGTCACGGAAAATGAACTTTCTAAATCATTAGTGTCTGGATAACTTATGCGTGACTTTTCTCAAAATATCTCCGAACTAGAAGTTCGTGTTGAACAAGCCAGTGTGTATCTAAAAGTTGACCAAGCCAGGATGAATTTGGAAGATCTGCAGGCTCAAGCTGGAGATCCAAAACTTTGGGATGATCAAGATCGAGCAAGGCAAATAACTAGCCAGCTTTCTTCATGTAAATCAGATATTGAGACCTTAGATAGCTTGAACGAAAAAGTTAGTGACATAAAAACACTTTCTGAATTAATGCGAGAGGCACAAGATGAAAGCCTGGAAGATGAAATAGATTCATTGGTATCTGCATTGTCTTTAGAGCTTGACCAGCTTGAATTACGATCACTTTTTATCGGCGATAATGATGAGCGAGATGCGATTTGTTCAATAAATTCAGGGGCAGGTGGTACAGAAGCATGTGATTGGGCAGATATGCTTTTCCGTATGTATTCAAGATGGTGTGAACGAAATGGTTATGAATTGATTATCACGGATTTATCACCCGGTGAAGAGACAGGGATATCTTCAGTCGGTTTTACGGTTAAAGGTAGACATGCTTACGGCATGTTGACTGGGGAGAAAGGCGTCCATCGTCTAGTAAGAATTTCACCATTTGATTCGCAGAATCGAAGGCATACTTCTTTTGCTTCTATGGAAGTCGTACCAGCACTTGAAGCTCAAGAAATACCTGAGATAGATGAAAGCGAATTAAGAATCGATACATATAGAGCTTCTGGGGCAGGTGGACAACATGTGAACAAAACAGATTCAGCTATACGTATAACTCATATACCAACTGGAATTGTTGTCCAATGTCAAAATGAGAGAAGCCAAGTTCAAAACCGTGCTCAAGCTTTTGCGATTTTGAGTGCGAAGCTAGCCGAGAAACAACGATTAGACAGAGAAGCTGAAATAGCAAAAATATCTGGAGAGAAAATGGAAGTCGGCTGGGGGAGCCAAATAAGAAGTTATGTTCTTGCCCCATACCAATTAATTAGAGATGAACGAACAAAAGTTATTGATGGGAAAGAAACACCTATATATGAGACTGGAAATGTCGATTCGGTTTTAGATGGCGATATCGATGGATTTCTATCAGCATTCCTCCAGTGGCGAAGGACAAAATCATAGATATCTAAAATAGAGATAGGTTAACGAAATAAAGAGTTTTAGCCTGTTTTATGGAATAAGTACCAAAGTATAGGGCGACTTTGATAGCCTGGAGACCTCATGATTCGTTTTGAAAATGTTACAAAACACTACGGTTCAAACGTGGTGGCAATTAGAGATCTAAATATCGAGATCCAAAAGGGCGAGTTCTGCTTCCTCGTTGGACCGTCGGGGTCGGGAAAGTCTTCCTTTTTGCGATTATTGTTACGAGAAGAAGTCGCAAGCGCTGGAAGAGTGCTTGTAGCTGGCAGAGATATCGGTCGCTTAAGTCAATGGAGAGTTCCTCAGCTTCGCAGAAATATTGGCTGTATTTTTCAAGACTTCAAATTGTTGCCTAATCGCACAGTTTACGAAAATGTAGCATTTGCTCAAGAAGTAATTGGTAGGCCCAGAGATGTCATTCGTGCACAGGTTCCACAAATTCTCGAGCTTGTTGGCTTGGCAGAAAAACATAATCGTTTCCCAAATGAGTTATCCGGTGGGGAACAACAGCGTGTTTCTATAGCGCGTGCGTTTGTTAACCGTCCCCTTATCCTTTTGGCTGATGAACCAACAGGAAACCTTGACCCTGCTACAACGGTTGGAATCATGCGTCTGCTGGATCGAATCAACAAAACAGGAACAACAGTTGTTATGGCCACGCATGATGTGCGAATTGTTAATGAGATGAGAAGAAGAGTTATTGAACTTGAGCATGGTGTACTTGTTCGTGACCAACAACGTGGAGTATATGGTTCAGCACAACAAATTGAAGCAGATGAGAATGATGGGAGCGTGAAATAATGCTTTCCAGATTTCTTTATTTCTTAAGAGAGACATTTATTTCGCTATTTAGAAATTTCTCAATGACGATAGCTGCAATTCTTACAATATTTGTGACTCTTTCTCTTGTAGGCGTATCTACTTTGGTGTATTTCTGGAACTTAGAAGGAACTAAGACGGTAGAAAAGTCTGTTCGTTTTGAAATATTTATGGTTCCAAATGCTCAGGAAGATCAAATTAAGGCCGTAAAGCAAGCATTGGAAAAAGATAAGAAGGATGGAAATGTTTCTAAGATAACTTTCATTTCCAAAGAAGAGGCTTTTGAATTTTTCAAAAAATCATTTGAAGATGATAAAGATATCGTTAAGTCAATCACAGCTGAAGATTTACCAGTAAGTTTTTTAGTAGCCCCATCTAAACCTGATGATGTTTTCGTTAAAGATTTAATTGCGAAGTATCAAGCAAGACCTGGAGTAGATGATGTTACTTTTGCAAACTTTGCAGATGAGATTAGGCGTGCTCAAACGATCAATAGGACCTTGGCTGTTTTTGCTATGGTCTTGCTGGCTGCCAGTTGTGTTTTAGTTTTCAATACAGTTCGACTAGCTGTGTATGCAAGACGGCGTGAAATTGAGATTATGAAATTGGTAGGTGCATCAAACTGGTTTGTTCAAGTTCCATTTATGGCTGAAGGAGCAACACAAGGCTTGGTTGGTGGCCTAGTAGCTTCTTTGAGCGTAATTACGTTTAAAAGTTTGATTCTTGAAGAGCAATTTGGCCCTCCAAGTTTTAGAGGATTTGCTGTTACGAATGTACAATTGTGGATAACGCTTATCATGGTCGTATCGTTAGGTATTGCAATTGGTGTTGTCTCTTCCTATGTAGGACTCAAACGTTACCTAGATGTTTAATAAATATTTTTAATGCATCCATAGCCTTTTGCTAGCGAATTTCGTGAGGTTTTTCGCTATATTCGCCCATGTGCTAAATATACCATTTTTCAGGCTCTTTACTTTTCTGTACAAAGTGTCGAATAATACACGGGTTGGGAAAGGTGTAAAGTGCAAAAAAAACTATTTGGGAGAATTATTATCGCAACATTTTGTGTTGTGTTAACGATGCCAATCTTAGGTGCACCAGCATCTTCTAAACCGGCTAATTCAAATTCAGAAATAACGAAACTTAAGAACGAACTGGAATACGTATCCAAACAAGAAGCAGAAGAGATTAAAAAGTATTTAGTTTTAAAATCTGAAAGCCAAAAGGCAAATGCCAACCTCGCAGTTATTGATAAAAAAATCCGTGATGTGGAAGCAAGTAAACTTGCTGCACAACAAGCAGCTGAAATTGCACGTGCTGAGTTTGCTCACGCAGAGCAAAAGTATTTAGATGCTCAACAAGAATCAAAAGATGCAAAAGAGCGTAAGAAAAAAGCAGTCGTGAGACTTTATAAAGAGTCAACCGATTCAGATGAAGAACTTTCTATATTGAGTGCTACCCCAGACGATCGACAAGAAGTAGTACGAAAATCTTTATTATTGAAAAAATATAATTCAAACCAACTTGGTGTTGTTAACGAAGCAAAAATAAAAGCCATTAAAGCATCTGCAGAAAAATTACTTTTTGAAGATGCACGTATACGAGCGGAAGAGGCTGAAAAAGTTGCAAAGGAACAAGAAGAGGCATTAGTGCCCTTAAGGCTTGAATCCGCTGAAGCACAGAAAAAGGCAAAACAAAGTGAAGCAGCTGCATCAGTAATTGTAAACTCATTGAAATCTAAGAAATCCAGTTATAATGCTCAAATAGCACAGCTTGTTGCAGAATCAAATGCATTGGCTGAACAGATCAGAAAGAACCAGAATACAACAGTTGTTGTTGCGCCTGGGAAAATGATTAAGCCAGTAGGAGCTGGTATTTCGTCACCGTTTGGATATAGGACACACCCAATATATGGTGATGCAAGATTGCATGCAGGAATCGATTTCGACGCTAGTTATGGCACTGGAATAAAGGCCGCGCAAAATGGAAAAGTGATATTTTCAGGATCGATGAGTGGATATGGCAATGTCGTTATTGTCGATCATGGTGGCGGACTATCAACACTGTATGCTCACCAAAGCTCGATTGCTGTCGGGCTTAATGCAACTGTTATTCAAGGTCAGATTATTGGCTATGTCGGTGCAACTGGGCAAGTCACAGGGCCACATCTCCATTTTGAAGTACGATCTAACGGTACTCCTGTTGACCCAATGGGGTACTTATAGCCACATTTCGAAGCATAAGTAGTCCACTGGCAGTGGTCATAGGAATCTCGCATTTGACTTGAACCTAGTTTATCGAGCAGATTATTCAGTCGTGGGTGGGGTGTTTGCACAAGATTTAGAGCGAAAGCTAGGCATTAAAGACGGCCAGCGTATTGCGCTTATTGGTTCTACGACAGATGTATTCGAATATTTTTCGCAGCAATTTCCTAATCACGAGTTCGCAACGACGCTTAGAGGCAATTTTGATATAGTTCTATATTTCACTACAAGAAATTCTGATCTAACAAAAAAGGTGGCTGTACTAACTCGTTCGTTGCGAGAAAAAGGTGCTTTGTGGATTGCCTGGCCGAAAAGAACTTCACGGATTGTAACTGATCTCACATTCGATATTGTTCAAGAAGCTGGTATTTCTCAGTCGCTTATAGATACGAAGGTCTGTTCAATTTCAGAAGTTTGGTCCGCACTTCGGTTCGCACAGAGACAATCTCAACAAGTTCAAATCCCTGCTAACGCTTAGAACGCTATACAACCAATTAATTTGGAGCTACAGCTTCTTTCAAGATGGCTATGACATGTTCTCTGCGAGTTTCTAGCGCGGCTTTGCTTAGAGGATCGCCGTCGATTACTGCACGCACTAAGGAAGCATCAGACAAATAAGAGAGTGAAGCTCCGTAGCCAGTTATTAAGAGCTGTCTTGGATCATATGTTTTTAAACGACCTTGTTCCATTTCTGATTGTAGATAAGCAGATCCTTGATCAACTAGTGGTCCAAGTGCAGTGCCAAGTTCACTAGAAAAGAGAGATTCTGGGTCTAGTGCTTCACGACGGGCTATCCGAACAAAGTACGGGTGCTGTTCGAAGAAAGTGAATGCTGCACGTAACAGTTTTTCTACTTGATCCCAACCGTTAATGTTGTCTCCGATAGCGTCAGTCATCAAAAACACCCAGTCTGAAAACTCATCTAGAATCACTGCACGATATAGGGCCTCTTTTGAAGAAAAATGATGGAGTATGGAAGGTTTTTTTATCCCAACGTCTTCAGCAATTTCAGAAAGACTGACTCCAGCATATCCATGGTCGGCGAAGCGTTTTAAGGCGGCCTTTAGTATTAATGCTTTCGTATCATTTGGTGTCCTGGTCACGCATACATGTTAGTGGGGGTTGAACCCTACAAAAGGGATAAAAACACACATGGGTTACAAGTCAGGTTTGTTCCTTTTGTAAGGTTCAACCTCTAGTAGTTCGTACTATTTGAGTATTGAGAGAATATCCGTATATTCGTCTGTCCAAGGTTTAACCTTGCGAAAATCGTGGTTTCGTTTAACACTGCTAAAAGGCTTTTGATTAAGTAAATTCTTATCTCTAGTAAGTATTGCCCATTTCGCAGGTTCAGAGTTACCAATTATATTTACGTCATCCACAATATATACGAGGTATGAATAGCCTTCTTTTTCTGCAATAGAAGCTATCACCGAGCGTAATTCCAGTCGATTACTTGAGATGTGCAGGAGGATAATTCCATTCGGATCTTTCAAATTCTTTTCGTAGATTTTTAATGCTTCAGCAGTTAATAAATGTGTAGGTGCAGAGTCTCCATTAAATGCATCCAAAATAATGAGGTCGTATTTTTTAGCTTTCGGGTCTTTTAGCCTTTCTTGCATAAGAAGCCGACCATCACCGATGTTCACATGTGTATCTTCACACTTGTCTAAATATGTAAAGTATTTCTTTGCCGACTTAGCAACGGTTTCACTAATTTCGTAATAATCATATGAATCTTTACCCTTGCACATACTAGATAGTTCACCAGCTCCCAGACCTAAAACAGCAACATCAATTTTTTCATTTTTTGCTCGTTCTCTTACATGCTCAAAAGAAGAGCTCAACGCTGAATTATCTAATGAAAAGTAAGGGCTAAGTTCATACTGGCGATCAGGATCTAGATGCTGGTTTCCTTGGACGACATGATTGTTGATCATTGATCTATAGTTATTTTGTTCTTTTACTTTTGTAACAACATAGAAATCTCTTTCTTGGAAAATTATGCCTTTATTGTCAGCGAATAAAAGAGTAAAAGATAGAAGTGCGATGAATGATATTGATGCACTTAGCATGGAAATATTTTTAACCTTAGTCGTCTTGTCTGATAAATAATTTTGGAATATGTAGAAAAGTAGGAATATCAGTGTAATTAAAATCCCAATTCGAAATTCGTAGATATCATTGAAAATAATCGGAGGGATAAGACTGGCAAAAAGTGTACCTAGTGCGCCACCCAATGAAGTAAACAAATAGAAAAAGGAGGACTTTTCCTTTGCTGGCCGAGAGGCATAAAGTTGGGAATGAAAGAAAAAGCCGAGCATAAAGAGTAAGAATACATATGAAGTTATTGTAAAAACTGCGCCTTGGTTGTTGAGCAACGACGAGATAGAGGCAGCAATAGCACAGGCTAAGAGTAATAATGAAGTATTATTAATTTTAATTCCGGTAAATGCGATGATGTAAGAAAGTAGATAAGCGCAAAGTGGGATTACCCAGAGCAATGGTATGGCCGTAATCTTCTGTGTAATTTCAGCTGTAGTTGCTACAAGCATAAATGTTGGTATCGATGAAAAGAGTAACCATTTTGTTATGGGGTAGTCCTTTATCTTTATTTTCAGAGGATGTTCTTCTTTAGCTTCATTAACTTTTGTAAGGATCGATAGTCGATAGCTAATGATAAGTGAAATGATTGTGAAAACAACGAAAAATACTGACCAAATTAGCTCTTGATTTTTTAATGTTGTCATTCTTTCGAATATGAAAGGGTAACTTAACAGTGCGAGTAGCGAGCCAACATTTGAAATAGCGTAGAGCTTGTAGGGTTCTTTAGAGTTTGTTTTGGTAAACCAATGTTGAAACAAAGGTGATGTTGAACAAAGTAGCGTATATGGCAACCCTACGCTTAGGAGTAATGTGGAAAGTACTGCAACTGAAGGATTCAGAGTCGTAGTTGATGTCCATTCGAGCGGGATCGATAGTGAATCGCGTTGGTATATTGAGTAGATAACAAATATCAGACTAAGAACTGTTAAGGATGAGTGGATATAGATCTGTTTTATTGTAGAGATCTTGCCTAGGAAATATACGTAAGCATAACCAACAAATAGCAGTGTGGAATAAAACATTAAGCTGGTTGTCCATACAGAAGAAGTCCCTCCAAACCAGGGCAGGAGATTTTTTGAGATAATAGGCTGGATTTGAAAGACCAAAAAAGCGCTCAGAAAAATTGCTAAAGCATAGAAATTTAGAAATATTGATTTATTAGATCTTTTTTGTAGGGAGGTCTTCATTAGGACTAACGTAACATTTTTAAGGTAATTTTGTAAGGACTATTTCGGTCTCATTCTTACATTTTTAGCTGCGTATGGTCGAAAATACTCAAAAAACCGACCATTTTCGGCCCAACGTGAATAGAAAGTGGTGGAGGTGGGGGGTATCGAAACCCCCGTCCCTTGAGCCCTTTCATGAGCCTTCTCCGAGCGCAGTGTCTGGAAAGTTTTCGAATATCTGGGCGCCAGTCACACGCATCCAAATACCTAGTTAACTAAATATGTCCTCGTAAGTAGCTAACGCCTTACGGAGCAAGCACCGTAGTTGAACCCAGTGCGGCGACGGTGCCTGCCGCTTTGGGCACTGCTTAAAACTAATTAAGCAGCTAGTGCGTAGTTGGAGCTTTCGCTCTCATCTGTTGCATTTATTATGTTTACAGACTCTTTAACGACAGTCTGCAACGTCGGCTCGCTTCTCTCACGGCTAAGTACAAGGTCGAAACCAAGCACCCCCGCAGGTATATTGTACCTCGACGTGTCAAGTTATTTTTACTGGGGGTTGAACCCTACAAAAGGAACAAAACGCGACATGGGAATCATATGTGTTTTTATCCCTTTTGTAGGGTTCAACCCCCAGTGGTGTTTAGCGGTTTCGCTGTTTAAGCGCACGTGCGATATCGCGGTTTGCATCACGTTTTTTAATATCGTCGCGCTTATCGTATTGTTTCTTTCCTCGGCCAACACCAATTGTCACTTTTACCATTCCTCGTACAAAATCGAGTCGAATAGGAATCAGTGTTACTCCACGTTCTTCTAGATGTTTAGACATCTCAAGGATTTCTTTTTTATGAGCTAATAAAACCCTGCTTCGATCTGGATCTACTTCTCCACGAGAAAATTCATAAGGTTTGATATGCATTCCATATAAAGTCAATTGATCACCGTCGGTTCTAGCAAAAGCTTCATCTATGGAAACATGTTTTAACCGCAAAGATTTTACTTCTGGTCCAAGTAAACTAATTCCACATTGGTAAGTTTCTAGAATATGGAAATCGCGTTTCGCTTTCCTATTAGTTGCAATTAGGCCATCACCTCGACGTTGCTCAGGTGTTTGTTCTTTAGTCATAGCCAACACATTCTAGTGATTGACGCTTATTGCTATGTAAGTAAGGGTATAGTGGCTTTATGGCATGGACAATCTCCCAAGAATCCCATAAAAAAATGGTGCATGCTTGTATAGATGGATTTCCTCTTGAGGCTTGTGGGCTTTTCTTAGGATCTTTGGATCATGATGGTAAACCAACAGGTGAAATAAGTTTCGTATATCCGGCTAATAACTCAGAACAGTCAGCTCGAATTTATTCGATTAATACCAGAGATATGTTTGAGGCAACTAGGTTTGCTGATGAGAATGGTTGGGAAATAATTGGTGCATACCATTCTCATACGCACACACAAGCTTATCCATCGCCTACAGATATAGAAAAAGCTGTTGATCCAAATTGGTGTTATGCGATCGTTTCGCTTAGTAAAGAAAAAGTTGAATCAAATTTTTTTCAAATTATTAATGGTGAAGTAAAAGAGTTGGATGTCGAATTAGTCATCCCTTGAAACAGAGATTCCTTCTCCAATAACTACTTCACCAGGTCCAACATCTTCTATATTGCCCTGTGTAGATGTACTTTGTATCTCTGGTGTACTAGGTGTAGATTCACCCGCAACAAAGACTCGTTGCACTTGTATAGCATCGCCAACATCAACCAAGACCTCTTTAGTCGTAACTGGAGCTGTTGTTGGAACTGGTAGGGTAGTTGTAACAATTTCAACATTGGCTCGAGATTTTGTATCAACCTTTGGATTTTGTACTTGTGCTGTACTGGCAACGGTTAGTGTTGCTGCTAATAACGTTCCAGCAGCAACCATAGATGCTGGAACAAGTACTCGTCCTTTTTTGATCATTTGGATGAATCGATGAGTTTGTAGATCGTCGCAGTGCATTAACCTAGCTAGCCGCTCGGCGATAGCTGTTTCATCCATTTCGAATGCATTAGCTAAGGCAAGTACATCTTCTTTACGAAGTGGAATGACACCGGTCGGTTGAGAACGGAGTTCGTAGACCATAGACAGATATGTTGATAATACGAGTGAAACATCTCCACTGACGTCAATTGGACGTGTTGTTTCTCCCGCGCTCATTACACCAGTAGCGACGTCAACAGTTACAGGGATTCTTGGTCCCCATGGAGATTCGCTATCCTGCCCGTTTCCCTTATCGATATCCATTACGTTCTTTTTCGACCGTTTTTTCATGTGACTAAAGCCGATTTAGGAGATTTATTAGGATTTTCGTCCTTCGCTTGGGGTATAGATGTGAGAAATAGATGATCTAAACTAAAAAACATGCCAATAACAGTAAGAATTCCCTCTGTAATGCGAGCAAATACAGCCACTAAGGCAACTGTCGAATGTGAAGGCAATACCGTTGGAGAGGTAATTGCGGACCTTGTAAGACAACATAAAGACATTGGCGATGTGCTATTTGATGGGGATAATAACCTCCATAAGTACGTAAATATGTATTTAGAGTCTGATGATATCCGTTATATTGGCGGACTTGAAGCTCCGATCGGCACAGCTAAAGAATTGACGATCTTACCTGCTGTTGCTGGTGGCTTCGTTTAAGTTCTTCAAGGAAAATCATGAAAGTCGAATCGGTTTTAGATCTAATTGGTAATACGCCAATGGTAGGAATCCATTCGATTTCTCCAAACAAAAACGTCAAAATATATTTGAAACTTGAAGGACAAAATCCTGTCGGTAGTTCTAAAGATCGAGTTGCACTTTCTATGATTTTGGATGCAGAAAATAAAGGTATCTTGAAACCTGGAAACACGATTGTTGAACCATCAAGTGGGAACACCGGAGTTGGTCTAGCACTAGTTTCGATTTTGAAAGGCTACAAACTCGTAGTTGTGTGTGCAGAAAATGTAACGCAAGAGAGAAAAGATTTATTAAGATCTTTTGGAGCAAAAATAGAATTTTCGCCCGGTAATCTTGGCAGTAATGGTGCTATTGCTAGGGCAAAGGAATTAGCAGAACAAAACCCTGATTGGGTAATGCTCTATCAATATGGGAATGAATCTAATCCTGTAACCCATGTGAATGCTACTGCACCGGAAATTCTTAGAGACTGCCCAGAAATAGATGTTTTTGTTGCAGGACTTGGTACTTCAGGCACACTAATGGGATGCTCTAGATATTTTAAAGAACATAATCCAGATGTGAAAATTGTTGCGGTTGAACCTCCTGCAGGGGAAAGTGTTTCTGGACTACGATCTTTAGAAGACGGTTTCGTGCCCGAAATATTTCAAGCAGATCTAATCGATCGAAAATTTATGATAAAAAATGATGAATCAATCGAAGTTACGCGTTGTCTTTTAAGCGAATGTGGTCTTTTTGTTGGTGTATCAACTGGCGCTATCGTGGCAGGAGCAATAAAACAAGCGCAGTCGATGGAACAGGGTACTATCGTTGCGATTTCTCCTGATTCGGGTTGGAAGTATTTATCCGCTGGAATTTGGGCTAACAGAATTGAAGAAGTAATTGAAGAATCCAAATCAACTAACTTTTGGTAAACCCATGATCACAGATGATATCGAGATGTGTATTAACGCATTAACACAAGGTGAATTAGTAGCTTTTCCTACAGAAACTGTTTATGGGTTGGGTGCAAGAGCTGATTTTCCTAGTGCAATCGCAAAAATTTTTAAGCTAAAGGGTAGGCCAACAGACCATCCGCTTATTATGCATTGTGCAAGCATTGATGTCGCACTTGCTATTTCACCTTATGTGCCAGATTATGCAAAAAAGCTTGCTAGCGAATTTTGGCCAGGGCCGATGACTTTGATTTTTAAACGTGGAGCAAATGATGCAATCTGTGATGAAGCAGTCGGAGGTAACGATAGCGTGGCTATTCGTGTTCCATCTAATGAGATTGCTCGTGAACTTCTTTCCAGTTGTACTTTTTTCGTGGCAGCACCTTCGGCTAATAAATTTTCAAAAGTTTCATCTACAACATCTGCACATGTTCAAGAGCAATTTGATGATGAACTAATTATTCTTGATGGCGAGCAATCAAGCTATGGTTTAGAATCGACGATTATCTCTTGTATCGATGAAACTCCGGCAATCTTACGCACAGGTGCGATTACAAAAAATGAGATACAAAATATACTTGGGGTAGAGGTTGAAGATAAAAGCACAAGTTCAGAGATTAAAGTCTCAGGTAATAAACAAATCCATTATTCTCCAAATATTCCACTCTTCCTTGTTGATAATGATGAACAAATTTCTAGTTTTACTAATTTTGACACACAAGAATGTGCTTATATCGGAGGCCGTGAAACACAACTGGAATTCAAGTTCCCCTTAGTGGTTTTAAACTATGAACTTTATGCCCATGAACTCTATGATTTCTTCCATAGAGCACAAGACCAAGGCTGTAAGGCGATATTTGCGGTTCCTCCAGAAGCGCAAGGAATTGGTATTGCAATTAATGACCGATTAAAAAAAGCATCAAGCCAGTGGGAGAAGAACGGTGGATAGTTTTTCAACTAGAGAAACATTTACAATACTCACACCTCAAATTAGTTGGGGAGAAGATTCACTACTTCTCAAAGTTAGCTATAGCTGTGAAGAATTTCAATTTGAAGAGACATTTAAATACTCTTTCCCTGCGTTCGTTCGGAAGTTTGATGAGCGTGAAGTTAACCTTGCCGCTCAATTCGTGAGCTTGGCAGCTGCGCCAAGCTATTACAAAGCAATGTTGGCAAAAAATATAGAATGTGAGTTCGACTTAACTCAAGAACAAATAGATTTTATGCGAGGATTGCTAGGCCCAGGTCTTGGAGAGTTTAGATTTCAAAACAATATTGAGCTAACTAGCCAACCAAACCTAGAGTCGTTAGTACGTGGTGAAATACAAGAAATTCCAGGATCTTTAGATAGCAATTTTGCCGTAGTTCCAATTGGTGGAGGTAAAGATTCAGCAACTTCACTAGAAATCGTTAAACGAACTGGTATGGATGTTGTTGGTTTCAGTGTCGGCAATTTTGAAGCTATAAACAGATGTGCGAAAATTGCCCAAGTTGAAATGATTCATGTTGAAAGAAAAATAGATCGGGAGCTTATTGAGCTAAATAATCAAGGTTTTCCTAACGGGCATGTTCCAGTTACTGCACTTACGTCTGCGTTGGCGATACTTGCTGGTGTAGTTGTGAATGCTGGAAAAGTCGTTATGTCAAACGAATCTTCAGCTAATGAAGAAACAAGAACTGTTAATGGTTATGAGGTGAATCACCAGTGGTCGAAATCTAGCCAAGCAGAAATGCTTATTAGAGATGCTATTTTTTCTTTAGGAATAAGAGTCGATTATTTTTCTGCATTAAGAAATTTAAGTGAGTACGAAATATTTTCACTTTTCGCAAATTTCAATGCTTATCACTCTGTATTTACAAGCTGCAATCGCGTTTTCAAAATTGATACGACAAAGAGGTCGAAAACCTGGTGTTGCGATTGTGATAAATGTCGATTTGTATTTCTCGGTCTAAGCGCATATTTAGGAATAGATCACGTTGCAAAACTTATCGGTGCGAACTTGTTTGACGACTTATCTCAATTACAAGGGTTCAAAGACCTGATAGGAATAGATGATTTAAAACCTTTTGAATGTGTGGGAACTGTACGAGAATCAAGAATGCTTGCACGAAACTGTTTGGAACTCGATGACGCACGCAGTACCCCAGTAGGTATAGAACTTGCAAATATATTGGATTCTCTTAGCGAGTTAGAAGAAACAATTCCTGTTCCAAAACCGATAAGTTTTGTCGATGAGGGTATCGTCGAGTCCATTTCAGATTTACAAACTCAGGCTTATAGGTCGAGGCTCAGCGCTGAGCTAAAAGATAAAAGTATTGCAATTGTAGGTTTGGGCAGAGATACAAGTTCGATAATTAGGTTTTTAAAAACTAATGCAGCAAAAACAGATTTCAAAGTATTTCTCCCAAATAATCCAGATCTCACCAAGCCAGAATTTGGAGCTATTTTAAAAGACAACGCTCTAGAAGCCGATGAAAGCCAGGTTACTCTTGTAGAAAAAATCGAAGATTTAGATTCAGATATTATTTTCGTCAGTCCAGGTATATCTAAATATAGCGAACTTGTTAGGTCTTTGGGTTCGCGTGCAACCACACCGTTAGCTTGGTGGCTTGAATATAATAAAAAAGCCTTACGTAATAAATGTTTTATAGGTGTAACTGGTACGAAAGGTAAAAGTACAACAGCTTCACTTTTGGCACATATTTTGCCTAATTCGATTGTTGCAGGAAACCTAGGTTTTGCAGTTGGGAATATCTCTATTCGGGATTTGTTTGAATGTGATTTTTGTATCTTGGAGGTCTCTAGCTTCCAGGCTAGCTATGTGCAAAAATCTCCAGATGTTGTTGCTATTACTTCTTTGTTTGATTGTCATATCGATTGGCATCGTACAAGTGAAAATTATAGATCCGATAAATTGAACTTGGCTCTACATGGGGCTAGCGAATTAGTTGTTTCAGACACTATTGACGACTTCGCTCCGATGCTTGCAGACTTACGAAAAGTTCAGATTAATAATAATCGGACTGATGTGATTACGCTTGTTCCAAGTTCAGGTAGATCATTGTTGCAAAGAAATCAAGAAGTTGTTCGAGCTATCGCTGCATTGGTGTCACCATCACTTTCGAGTACGGATATAGATGAGAGCTTCGATTCTTTTGCCGAGTTGAAACATCGCCAAGAAATAATTTCTAGGAAGAACGAAATTATCTATGTCTCTGATGTGTTAAGTACTGCACCTGGTGCTGTTTTAACAGCGGTAGATGATTTTATTTTGCGATATCCAAATGTTCATATTTTTTTGTTGCTAGGTGGGGCAGATAGGCAAGTGGATCAAAGCGAATTGATTCACGGGCTTAATGCTCGTAAAGACAAAGTTTTATCGATTTGTTTACCCGAAACTGGGCATATGGTTGAAAGCCGCTTGGAAAATAAAGTTCATTGTGATGAGCTGGTAGATGGGGTTAAATACACGCTTGGTAAAGCCCAGCCTGGAGATATTGTGCTGCTTGCCCCTGGCGCACCGAGCTTTCATCGTTATGGGAATTATGAAGAGCTGGCTAATCATTTTGCGAGGATTGTAGATTCTCTCTAATACAAACATTAGAGTTGACAGAGTATTATACATGCTGTATAGTACAGGGTGTTATGAAGAAGTCTTATGAAGAAAAAGTGCTATCTAACTGGGAAAGCGTCTACCAGCAAGGGTTGCTAACCTTTTGGGTTTTCGTTGCCCTGAATGAAAAACAACTTGTTGTCTCCGAGATAAAGCAACGAGTAAGTGAGCTAACTAATGGGACATATAACACTTCCGAGCAAGCCTTATACCGAAGTCTGAGAAAGTTTTATGAACTTGAGCTAGTCGATTACAAAGAAGTAGATAATGATCTAGGTCCGAAAAAGAAATTGTATTCATTATCTAAAACTGGCTTAGAAATCCTGAAGGAATTTTCTGAAAGGAACATAAGGCTATTTTCACAGCCAGAAGTCCAACAACTTATCAATAACGAAAAGGAATATGATGAAACTAACTAGAAACCTAAAGGTATATACCGCATTTATCATACTGGTGAGTACTATTTTCTACGTGATGACCATGCTCGATGTAGGCACAAATACAACCGAAAATTCCGATGGTACTACTACTATTACTTCGTCGATCCCACTCTATTGGTTTGCAACGGTGTTTATTGCCTTTTTACTTTTCTATTTTACTGACAAGAAACGTGACAGTAGATCGAACCTAGGGCTTGCGTATCACATCGTAACAACAGCAGTTGTCCTGTTGCCGTTAGCAATATTCTCTATTTACAGCATAATTAGCAAAGGAATGCTTGACTATTTCGTATTAGTGCCAATGGGGGCATTGATCATTAGCCTATTAATCCATTGGATAGCTACTCGCCGCGACTTAAAAGGTTTTGAAAGTAAAAAAGTTTTTAAATAGATCTTGATGAATCTGTTATAAAAAGTGCAATTTTATTACATGTCCGCATAATATGGACGTATGACAAGACATGATAATAGGACCCCAGAACAACTTCGAGTGATAAGTTTTGAGCGTGACTATACAAAATACGCTCTAGGTTCTGTTCTCGTAACATTTGGGAATACAAAAGTATTATGTACAGCTTCAATGGAGCCAGATGTTCCTAGGTGGCTTAAAGATTCAGATAAAGGTTGGGTAACAGCGGAATATTCTATGCTCCCAGGCTCGTCGCCTCAAAGAGTGAATCGTGAAGCAACAAAAGGAAAACAATCTGGTCGTACGCAAGAAATTCAAAGGTTAATAGGTAGATCGTTGCGAGGGGTGACAGATCTAACTCTTATGCCTGGTATTTCAATTACTCTAGATTGTGATGTTCTTCAAGCTGATGGTGGTACTCGAACAGCTTCGATATGTGGAAGCTATGTGGCTCTCCATGATGCATTTACCCGATTGGTTCAAGCAAATGTACTTAGTCTTAATCCTCTAACTGCGCAATGTGCTGCACTTTCTGTCGGAATTGTCGATGGGGTTCCTGTTGCAGACCTTGATTATCCAGAAGATTCAACTGCACAAGTAGATATGAATGTTGTAATGTCAGATTCCAGACTTATTGAAGTTCAAGGTACGGCAGAAGGAATGGCATTTTCTCGTACGGAACTAGATGTTCTTTTAGAGTTGGCTGAAAATGGTATTAAACAAATCATGGAATTGCAAAATGAAATTCTTAGTGTTGCTCCTGCTCCTAGAAAAATAAATACTAATGCCTAAGTTTTTACTCGCAACTCATAATCTAGACAAAGTTAAAGAAATTGAAGCTATATTTAAAGATGCACTTGGTGAAGATATTGAATTTGTATCTGGTATCGACCCTGGAGAAGTAATTGAAGATGGCGATACCATAGAAGAAAATTCGATGATCAAAGCCAATGCTTGGTTAGATATAAATCCCGATTGCATAGTTCTAAGCGATGACACCGGATTGTTTATCGATGCGCTGGATGGGGCTCCAGGAAAAGATGCATCAATTTATGCCGGGCAAAATGCTACCTATCAAGAGAATTGCATCAAGTTATTAAACGAAATGAAGGGTAAAGAAAACCGCAAAGCACGTTTTTCTACTTGTGCAACAGCTGTTCGAGTTAATTCGCTCTCGATTGTTAGCGTAGGCAGTATAGAAGGCCATATTTCTCATGAACTAGATGGTGCGGATGGTTTTGGCTATGACCCAGTTTTCATCCCCGGTCCAGATATCGCTGGCGCTAGCTTTGCCCAAATGACCCCAGCTCAAAAAAATATGGTTTCACACCGTGCTAAGGCATTCCGTTCACTCGCACGTGGAGTGAAAGAAGCCGGCTGGTAAGGGTAGAATTTATTCATGGCAATGCGGTATGACTGTAAAAACTTTGATTCGCGTAGTTATGCGACCGGTGAAGTTGTCCGAAAATGTAGGCTTGATTTAGCTCCAAACGCTCCATGGGAATGTCCAGAGGATTGTTTGGGATTTGAGAAGCGTACAGTTGATGTTGGTTGGGATTATGGTTCTTTAGCCACTCCGATTGTAACTCCTGTTGATGGAGTGCAAGGAGTAGATAAAAATAGTGCAGCGAAAGCTTTAGATGAAGCTGAAGATATTGTTAATGCAATTACGCCAGAACTTTTAGCTGAATTTAAAGCTTTAGATCAAGCCGCTAAGAAAAAGAAGAAAAAACGTTTTGGTAAGAAAAAGAAAAGAGATTAAATGAACGGAATAAATCTAGGTACTTTTCCAATCGATACAAATTCGCTATGGGCCAGCGTTTCTAATCGTGAAGCCAAGGAATTAATTGCAAAAGAAATAGTTTCACGTGCGAAAGATGGTCAGGTTATTGGTTTTGGTAGCGGAACGACTTCTATGGTTTGTGCGCTTGAATTCGGTAGAAAAGTAAAAGAAGGACTCTCCATAAGTGCTGTAGTTACAAGTTTTGAATTGGAATGGCTTTGCATAAAACTAGGAATCGATGTTTTAGATCTAGAAAGTACAGAAATTGATTGGTGTTTTGATGGTGCTGACGAGGTTGACCCACAAAATAATTTGTTAAAAGGTCGAGGTGGAGCTATGCATCGAGAGCGTCAAGTTTTTACGAAAGCTAAACAGCGATTAATTGTGGCAGATAATTCCAAAGATGTTTCGGTATTAGGAGAAAAGTTCCCTGCACCAATTGAAATCAAACCTGAAAATGCAATTGAATCTATTACTGAATTACAACAATTCGGTTTTGATTCTGTGGGTATTCGCACAGGTCAAGGTAAGGATGGCCCAGTAATTACTGAATCAGGAAACATAATTGCTGATGTAATTTTTAGAGAAGGTTTTAATGCCGATGTTGCTGAGAAAATTATTGAGATTCCTGGGGTATTCGATACAGGTCTTTTTGTAGGATACGAATTCGAGCGGCTTAGCTGATCAATGTCAGATTTTCACCGACAACAAATGCAAGAGGCGATTTCCATCGCACAAAGTGTTCGTTGTATAACTTCACCAAATCCTTGGGTGGGCTGTGTGATCGTTAGCTTGACTGGTGAAGTGTTTACAGGAGCAACTTATGAGGATGGTATAAACCATGCAGAAATTGTGGCCCTGGCTAAAGCTGGCACTAAAGCGACTGGTGCAGATGTATATGTAACTTTAGAACCTTGTAATCATAGGGGGAAAACTGGCCCATGCGTAAAAGCTTTAATTGATGCGGGAGTAAAAAAAGTTTTTGTTGGAATTATTGATCCAGATAAAAAAGTAAGTGGTGCTGGAATTGCAGAATTAGAAAACAATGGTATTGAGGTTGAGCTTGGACTTAAAAGTGGAACAATTTCTAAACAACTTGCTCCTTATATTAAACATAGAAAATTGTCGAAACCCTATATAGTTTTAAAAATGGCGGTAACTATTGATGGGAATATTGCAGACGGTCGAGGAAATTCAAAATGGATAACTGGATATTTTGCACGGGGAGATTCTCACCAGTTGCGTGCTCAATCTGATGTAATTATGGTTGGTGCGAATACTGTTCGCCTCGATAATCCGAGCTTGACTGTTAGAGATTGGAAGCCAGAAATTAATCCTAATAACGTTGACATTAATCCTCGACGGGTTGTCGTTGGTAAAGCAAGCCCAATATCAAAAATACAACCTTGTCTTGAGCTATCTGGAGATATAAAAGACATAATTGAACAATTGACTGACGATAATACTTTACAGATCTTGGTCGAAGGTGGGGGTACTTTAGCTCGAGCTTTTCATGAAGCGAATCTGATTGACAAGTATGTTATTTATTTAGCGCCAGCGATTTTGGGCGGAGTTGGTACTAATATTTTTGGTGGTCCAACGGACAAAGTATTTAATGACCTGTGGAGAGGTGAAATTGAATCTATAAGTCAGATAGGATCAGATATTCGAATTGATATCGTGAATGGACATAATGACTATTAGTAATAATCGAGAAGCGATTTCTAAAATCTCGCAAGCGAAAGTTCCAACTTCTTGGGGGGATTTCATCTGCCATGTTTTCCAAAGCAAAATAGATGCAATAGAACACCTAGCTTTTGTTAAAGGTGATGTTGAAAATAATGAAAATGTTCTTGTTCGTATACATTCTGAATGTATTACTGGAGATATTTTTCATTCCAGAAAGTGTGACTGTGGAGACCAGTTGGGTAGAGCAATGGATGCAATCGCTAAAGATGGTGGCATATTTATATATTTGCGCGGACATGAAGGTCGTGGCATTGGGATTGGTGCAAAGATAAAAGCTTATAGTTTGCAAGAACAAGGCTTAGATACAGTCCAAGCCAACGAGGAACTCGGTTTCCCAGTTGACGACAGGAACTACGAAATCGCGGCATTGATTCTGCAAGAATTTAAGGTTGGCTCTATTGAGTTAATAACAAACAATATGAACAAGGTTGAAGAAGTCGAAAGTTTTGGAATAAAAGTAGCGAAAAGGATATCTTTAATTCCTAACATCACAAATGAAAACCTTTCTTATCTAAAAACCAAAAATGCGAAACTTGGACATTTAATTGAAGGTGTTGACAGTTAATGTCAGATGCTTTTATCACTGCTTTTGGAGAATATCTTCCTGGAGAGCCTGTTGATAACGATCACATTGAAGATTTTATAGGAATTATCGGTGATCAAATTTCTAAATATAAGAAGATGGTGTTACGACAAAACAAAATTGTATCCAGACATTATGCGTGTAATAAAGATGGGCAATTTGAGTTTACGGTTGCACAAATAGCAGCTAAAGCAATTGAAGATGCGATAGATAACTCGCAAGCAGATATTAGTGATCTTGAGTTCCTGGCAACAAGCTGTTCTATCCATGATTCAATTATTCCTGGGCTGGCATCTTTAGTACACGGACAACTTGGGGCTGATCGCATTGACATTTCAAGCCATCAAAGTGTTTGTGGTAGCTCAATTATGGCCATGCGAAGTGCAGTAAATGCAATACGATTAGAAGAATTCAAGCTGGCGTGTGTATCAGGGTCAGAAATTGCCAGTAGACATTTTCGTCCGACATTTTACGAAGGAACGCAACACTTTAAACAAGAAAATGCATTACCTCTAGAACAAGAATTTTTACGATACACACTTTCTGATGGTGCAGGTGCAGCAATAATTGAGTCTCGTCCAAATGTAAATGCTATTTCATTGAAAGTTAAATGGATCAAAGCCCGTTCGTTTGCCAATAGATTTTCCACCTGCATGATTGGTGGTGCGATAAAAGAAGAAGGAAGGGTTATTTCTTGGGGAAACCAGGAAAGTCTACAAGCGGCTATTGAAAAAGGGTGCTTTGCTTTATCTCAAGATCTAAAACTCGTATATGAAATGATCCCTGTTTGGGTGGGTCATTATCTATCGTTAGTCGAAGACGGGCTAATTGATCCAGAGAAAATCGACCACGTAGTAAGCCATTATTCATCGGAAAGTTTAAAGGCAGAAGTTGTTAAACTGTTAACGAAAGCTGGCGTAATGATCGATGAAGAAAAATGGTTTTCTAATTTAACTTATAAAGGAAATACTGGGTCTGCTTCAATTTTTATTTTACTTAACGAATTATTCTATTCGGGCAAATTAAAAGTGGGCGATAGTGTTCTTTGTCATGTCCCCGAAAGTGGACAGGCTTATAATTCATTTATGCTTTTGGAAGTTGTGTGAAAATGTCTAGCGAATCTGTAATGCGTAATTTATTGATTGTCTGGACAGATTTTGAATCACGTTTAAACACTGTTCCTATAATGAAAAAATTAAATAATGGTCGATTTAGCATTGAAGATTATAAAGAGCTATTAGTCAATCACCGCCAGCAAGTTGTTGAAGGGTCTAGATGGATTGCACGTGCTGCTTCAAGCATTACGTCGGATTATCTTGAACAACGTTCGACCTTTTTAAAACACAGTGTAACTGAACATAGAGACTACGAAATGTTAGAGAACCAATTTTGTGCAATTGGTGGAACACTCGAGGAAATCCGAAATGCTCCTAAAAACATTGGTACTGAAATATTTCATTCTTATATGTACGAACAATCAAGCCAGCAAAACCCGTTTCATCTGCTTGGATCAATGTTTATAATTGAAGGTTTAGGACAAAGGAAGGCTAAACGCTGGGGTTTAGCTATTAAGGATCAACTTGATTTAGACGACAAAGCAGTTGAGTTCTACATCTATCATGGAGACAACGATCCAGAGCATATGGAAGAATTCGAACATAGCTTGAATTCAGGAATTTTAGAAATAGAGTCAATGGGCGAAAAGATAGTTAAGACGGCAAAGATCACTGCTTTACTTTATGAGCTGCAGTTGCGTGAGATTGGAAACTATTGATGGATAATAGACTTGAGATGCTAGTTCTCAATCTAATTCTGTTTGTTATTTTACCACTTTGGGGTTTTTCTGGTTTGTGGGATTGGTGGTGTCACAAAAAATCTAACATCGAGAAAACATCTGGTCTTAAAGAATCATTGATCCATGCATTAATGGGTATACAAATTGCTATTCCTATGCTTATCGGAATATTTTTTCAATTTTCGGTTTTAACATATTTGATAATGCTTGCATGTTTAGTTTCTCACGAAGTGGTTGCACATTGGGATGTTCATTATTCGGCACCTAAACGAGAGATAACTATCTGGGAAATGCACGCACATAATTATTTGGCAACTATCCCTTTGTATCTGATCGCGTTGATAAGTGTTTTGGGTTGGGAAACGGTAAAGGATACTTTTACTTTGCAATGGTCAGGATCAATGTATTTTCGACTACGAGATGTTCCAATAGGTGGAGATAAATATTATGTAATATATGGTGTTTTTATTGCATTGGTTTGTGGCTTCCCTTATGTAGCTGAAATACTACGTTGCTTAAGACATAGGAAAAAGGTAGGAAAAGATGGCAGTGTCACAACGTGATTTTGAAAGCCCATATATAAAAGCAATACTTAAAGATAGATCTTTACCGATCGCTGATATTGCTGTTGGGATGTGGGTCAAGGATTTGAAAGGTCCATTACGTTTGGTTGTTATGCCTGTATTGCGGGTGATGCTATCGGGATTACTAATTTTGATATGGACTATTAAGAGGGCGTGCCCGATACAATTTAGTTCTCATAACAACTTACAAAAATTAATTTGTTGGTTTTGTGAGAATTTTGTGACTCCAGAAGCTAATTATTTAATTTTGCGACACTTCTGGGCAGAGTCAAATATCATCAATTTTTTGATTGATAACGAAGATCCACAAGCACCAGATTCTGTTGATGAGATTGCTCCGCTTGAACTATATCCGGATACGATAGCACAGATGATGCAAGCAAGTTTTGTTGATCACGATCAAGAACTTTTCCGATACTTTAAAGAATCTAGTTCTACGCCAGTTAAGAAGCCGCTAAAGAAGGCAGATTTGAAATGGGATAATTGGAGAGAGATTGATATTGATGAAAATGTTTTGAAAGGAAAACCTACACAACGAATCGATTTTGAAACAGCACACGTGTTGTTCATGTGTATATTCTGTTTATTTTTAACAGCTGATGAATATCGTGCAGCAATTAACGGTTTTAATTTAGATCAGTCAATGGCAATTCGTATAGGAGCGATTATTGGCGATAGTTCAGTTGAAACTTATGCTTACAATAAACATCCACTGTATTTATTAGGTCCGATCGATTTAACACGTAGATTTATTTTGCATGGATTTTTTACGGAGTATATGCACGAGCGACTTTTGCAGGAGAAGAAATAACGTCCCTATTCTTGAGTTCTGTGATGGGCCGATTAAGCACCTAACAGCGACGATTCCTGCACTCACTTGTATTTAATTCCGCGTTGGCGGGAGTTTCATGACATATACGCACGGAATTAAATAGAGTGCGAGCGGAGACCTGAATTGTTGCAGTCCCTGAGGGTTGGAGTCCCTCTTAGTCTTTATAGAGTACGAGCGGAGGGACTTGAACCCTCACGTCCAATGGACACTAGGACCTAAACCTAGCGCGTCTGCCAATTCCGCCACGCTCGCGAGAAAACACAGTTTAGACCCATCGGCACCATAAAGACACAATTGCGGATAGAATCAGATAGATTATTTTTTAATATTAGGACTTGACCCTGGAAAGAGGAGAGATGGCTCGCGATTTAAATGCAAAAGCACGTGAAATTACTGAGAGGGAAAAAGAACTCTATGCGAAACGCACTCAAGAGTCCAAGAGACATACTGAGCGGGCAGCCAAAGTTATGCCATTGGGAGTTCCGAGTTCGTTGCAATATTATGATCCGAACCCGGTAGTAGCTAAATCTGCTCAAGGGTCATGGCTTGAAGATGTGGACGGAAATCATTACATCGATTTCAATATGGGATTTGGCGCGTTACTTGCCGGGCACTGTCATCCGGCCCTTAAAACTGCAGTTACTGATCAGCTAGAACATGGAACCCTTTTTGTTACACCTTGTGATACCAACGCCCAGGTTGCTGAATTGCTATGCGAACGTTTTGGTTTCGATATGTTTCGTTTCACAAACTGCGGTAACGAATCAACGCTTGATGCGATTCGTTTAGCAAGAGGCTATACCGGTCGCGATAAAATCGTAAAACTTGAAGGCGGATATCATGGTCATCACGATGATGCAATGATATCTGTTAAACCTTCTTTGGATGTAGCAGGGCCAGAAGATAGCCCTGTTTCTATTCCGTGGAGTAAAGGTATTACGCAAGCAGTTTTAAACGATGTAACGGTCGTTCCTTACAACAATCCTGTTGCTCTCGAAAAAGTATTAGCAAACGGAGAATATGCAGCATTTTTCTTAGAACCTGTAATGGAAAATATTGGGATCTGTTTGCCTGACGACGACTATTTGAAACAGGTACGCGAAATTACACAAAGGTATGGAACCCTTTTGATTTTCGACGAAGTCAAAACAGGTTTAACTTCTGGAAATGGCACTACCCAAGAACGTTTCGGTGTTCAACCAGACCTTATTTGTTTAGCTAAAGCCATTGGTGGCGGTTTACCTATTGGTGCTTATGGCGGTTCAAAAGAAATTATGGACGTGATAACTAGAGGAGAAGTTCTACATATGGGAACTTACGTGGGTAATCCTTTAGTGATGGCTGCGAGTTATGCTGTTTTATCAGAGATTTGTACTCCTGAAGCTATTGATAAAGCAACCGCTTTGAATACTTCGATGATTCATAAAATTAACGAAGTAATCTCAGAATATGATTTACCTGCACACACTATCAATAGAGGCGTTAAGGGATGTATTACTTGGGCTAAAGAACCGATACGTAACTACAGGCAATATAAAGAAACCGATTTTGAAATAGCTTATGCGCAGTGGATTTATGGCATCAATCGTGGAATTTTACTTCCGCCGGGTCTAGATGAGCAATGGCTAGTTAGCGTGCAACACAGCGAAGAGGACTGCCAAACTCATGTGGATATGTTGGAAGCTTTCGCAGTTGAGCTGACCTCGTAGCACTCTTTTTTCGTAAGAATAAACTAAGAGATACGACAGCTTGGTAGGTATTGCGCTATGCTCACAAGTGGAGATTAAAAGAATCTTCACTTAGTGAATAGAGTATGTAGTGACTACAGGTACAGTAAAATTTTTTAATTCGGAAAAAGGTTTCGGCTTCATTTCCCGAGAAGATGGCGAAAAGGACGTATTCGTTCACTTTTCAAATATTGAAGGCGAAGGCCACAAATCTCTCGACGATGGTGCAAAGGTTGAATTCGAAGTTGTTGCCGGCGCAAAGGGTGACGAAGCTCATAACGTACGTGTAGTTCAATAACAACTATTGCGGGTCTTCCCATACAATAAAACTTGCCTTAAATCTTGCGCGATGTCCGTTTATACATTACTCTGTATAAATGCCTTCTAAGCATGATCAAAGCGCACTAGATCAACTATCATTCATACCTCTTACTGATAAGTGGGTAAACCTAATTTGGCCATTCATAGAACCAGAATCCCAAGAAATGCCTAAATCTTGGCCTAAAACCAAAGAAGAGCTTCTAAAATGGGCATTAGGTACAAAGAAAAAACAGACCATTGCTGATCGTTCTCTGATTTTGCGTGTTGAAGATGGTGGCGATCATCTCAACCCTGTTGGCATTATTACTGGCGACTTGGTACGAGGGCTAAATAAAGAGATATTTCCTGGTGCTAATTTTGGCGACGTAAATATCGCATATTTTATTTTCACAAAATATCGTGGGCAGGGGATAGCTCAACAAGCACTTAATGAAGTCCGTCAGGCTTGGCAAGAGGATCGAAAAAATCCTCTATTAAGAATCGCACCCGATAATTTAGCTTCACAAGCGGTTGCAAAGGGTGCTGGTTTTATTCATGTTGAGACCGTTACAGTTAAAGAACGTGAGTTCCTAATCTTTAAGCCTGCCTAATCATGTTTTGGTGAGGTTTTCTGCCTTATAGTGTATAAAAATCGCACCAGAGCAAGACCATCGGTTGAACAATTGACACAAAAACGGACAATATCTATAATCTATGTTCGTATATGAATACTTTGATGACAACCCCGATGATGCGTATGGTAATGCTATGCCCGAGGCTGGTTTCTTAGTTCTATTCTGAGCAGTTTTTGAACCCACCAGCTTCGGGCTGGTGGGTTTTTTAGTTTTCAGATCTCCCAAACAAGATGGGAATGGTAAAGGGTAATCGTGTCACAAATTGATCAAAAAGAATTGGTAATTATCGGATATGGACCAGCAGGTTTAGGTGCTTCGCTGGCAGCATACGAATCAGGATTGCAGGGGATCCTCGCATTTGATCCGAGCAAAAGGATTGGTGCAGGTGGATTGCATGGTTTAGATATACTTTCTAACTCCAAAGGTAGCGACTTTACAGAACTATTGCCACAATTGTTACCTGGCGCGGCTCGTCTTGAAATAGCAAGAGAGTTAAGTAAGATTACAGGTTTAGTTGAACTAACTAAGGCTGCAGAGCTTCTTGAATCTGTAGCACAAGAAGCTATTCGTGAAAAAGTGGTTGAAGTTGAACGCGCTCAAGTTAACCGTGTGACAAAACTGCCAAATGGATATCATATTCATACTCCAGATCGGACTGTTGAAGCCGAATGGCTTGTGTTAGCTCCAGGTGGGGTAGAGGTTCTGTTAGACGAACTTGCAAAACGAAATGAATTGCATCCCCTCCAGCCAGCTTTTACTTCAGGAGAAATATTTCGTAACAAAAGACGAGAAGATCTTGACGAACTATTGCGTGGAGAACCTCGTGTTGTGATTGTCGGTGACTCTCATGGAGCATATTCGGTCGCTGATAAACTTTTGAAAACTTATCCAAATTTACGAGTTGATTTTCATAAGAATTCTCGTACACGACCATTCTTTGAAAGTATCGATGAAGCTGGCCGATTAGGTTATGAAGTTAGTGAGTCTGATCTATTGTGTCCAGAGACAGGTTATCTAAATAGGTTTAACGGGATTAGGGGAGATGCTAGGCAGCTGTGGTTAAAAGAAAGAAACGGCTTGCTAGAAGACCAGGTTCGAACTTTTTATAATGTTGCATTAAGTGAAATAGATCAAGATGTTGTGATTGTCCAAGCAACTGGTTATAGGCCTCGAAAAGTTGAGATTGTTGATAGTGATAATATACCGCTGGATTATGTAACAAAACCGACCAAGGAGGGATTTGCAAAAATTCAAGAAGGCGCTAATGGTCCTACATTTCCCAACGCATTCGCTATTGGGCTTGGGCACAGTTCAACCGATGCAACGACTTTCTATCAAAAGCAAGCAATCAGTGCATTCGAACTTTTAAGGTAAAAATGGCGAGTTCGCAAAGGCAAGCAGTTGTAGTTATCTCTGGGCCAACATGTTCAGGGAAATCTACACTTGCTAACGCATTAGCAGATTTAGCTGGGGCAGAACTTCTCAGTCAAGATGAGATTTTGACCGAAATTATTCCAGCGTCAGATCGTAATCTTGCAGACCGTTTGGTGTCGTACGATGAAATGTTTAAGCGTGCGACGAAGGCACACATAATGGGTAAGCCAATTGTCTTGGAAGGAACATTTTCTAGATTCGAACATCGGAGAGGTTTACTTTATGCTTTGCCTGATGCGCAAACTTTTATTTTTGAAATTCAAGTTCCTTTAGAAGTTGCGTTGGAAAGATTTGCAAAGCGTGAAGGTCATCCTGCTATTGATCAGACAGAGGAAACTGTACGTGATCGCAATATTGAGTTTCCTTTTTCAACTGTTGCAATAAAAGTGGATGGTACGGCTCTTCTGGATGCTCAATTGTTGAAAACTTTGAGGACAATTGAGCGCGGTATAGGTCAAGATGTTGTCGCATGGAAAGCTCTTGGCTTAACTCGAACACAATCCGAGCGAGCCCTTTAAGATTTAAGAGGGTCCGACCCTCTTAAAGTTCAAAAG
>CAUJDU010000037.1 GCA_963169585.1 Actinomycetota bacterium
GATAGTAGGAGCCCTCTTTATTCTAATTGTTGCCTTTGGATCTTTAGTTGCTGCGGGGTTGCCTATTATTTCTGCGCTGATAGGTATTGGAATCGGTTCAAGTTTGGTGGTTATATATTCTAATTTTGCTAGCGTTCCTAATATGACTGCACATATTGCAGCCATGATTGCTCTAGGTGTTGGAATTGATTATGCCTTGTTTATTGTTACTAGATATAGAGAATCTATTGCTAGGGGTAGCGACAGGGAGAATGCTGTAATTGAAGCAATGTCAACGGCAGGTTTGGCAGTGCTGTTTGCCGGAATCACAACAGTGGTTTCAATAATGGGAATGTTAATTTTAAACATCGATTTAATCTCGGGTGTAGGTGTTGGTGTGTCGATTGCGGTTGTGGTTATGGTATTAGTTGCGTTGACACGTGTGCCTGCAGCGCTTGGATCCCCAATAGGTAAGCACCTTGAAAAATTTTCTTTTTTCAATAAGCCATCGAGTTCAGACAAACCAACGATATGGTTTAGGTGGATCAAATTTATACAGGCAAGAGCATTCCTAATGGCAATACTCGGTCTAGCCGTTTTAATTATCCTTGCTAGTCCAATATTAAGCTTACGAGTTGGTGTTACAGATGAAGGTAACTCTCAAGAAAAGCTAACTACACGACGAGCATACGACATACTATCTAAAGGTTTTGGCCAAGGTTCGAATGGTCCGATTGTTGCTATTGTTGATTTAACCAATTCGAGAGATCCAAAGACTTTGGAAAAACTAGTAACAAAAGTTGAAGGGATAGATGGAGTCCAACGAGTCCTACCTTCATCAGCGCAGATAAGTTTTCTGAGACAAGGTTCAAAGATACAGGTAACAACAAGCGGAGATTTGACTCGAGAACAACAAGCGCGCATTGATGAACTGAATCAGGTAATTAAAGATATAAGAGATGACCAGCCAACGATAACACCAATACGAATTATTCCTAAAACATCTCCTCAAGATAGTCAGACGCGAGATCTAGTTCACAACCTGAGGGACAATGTAGTCCCGATTGTCGAAAAAGAAACAGGATCAAGAATATATTTAACCGGTGTCACTGCTGGAAATATTGATTTTGCAGACGTGATGGCATCTCGGGCTCCGATGTTTATTGCTGTTGTATTAATTTTGAGTTTCTTTTTGCTAGTTATTATGTTTAGGTCTATTTCTGTTGCAATAAAAGCTGTAGTTTTGAATCTTTTGTCGATAGGTGCAGCTTATGGAGTTGTTATTGCAGTATTTCAGTGGGGATTCGCAGCCAAGTTATTAGGTGTAGGTGAACCTGGACCTATTGAACCCTGGGCGCCAGTGATGTTATTTGCAATTGTATTCGGTTTATCTATGGATTATGAAGTATTTCTTATAAGTAAGATTAAAGAAAAATATTCTCAAACTAGGGATAATGCTTTGGCGTTAACATATGGATTTTCATCTACTGCGAGAGTCATTTTTTCAGCCGCTTTAATTATGGCTTGTGTTTTTGGGAGTTTTATTTTTGTCGATGATCGTGCGTTAAAGCTTGTCGGGTTGGGTCTAAGCGTAGCAGTGCTAGTGGATGCAATTGTTGTTCGAATGCTTCTACTCCCAGCTAGTATGGAGATTCTTGGTGATAGGAATTGGTGGTTTCCTAAATGGCTAGAAAAAATCGTTCCCACATTTAATGTCGGACATCTAAGAACTTCGAAAGAAAATCAACCTGTAAAAGCGAGTAAAAAATGAAATTTGTTTCATGGAATGTAAACGGTATTAGAGCTATATTAAAGAAGGATGCTCTTGATCCTATGCTCGATGAGCTTAAACCTGATGTCCTATGTATGCAGGAAACAAAAGCGCACAGAGAACAGGTAGACCTTGACTTACCTGATTATATTGAATATTGGAATAGCGCAGAGAGGAAAGGGTATAGCGGAACAGCTATCTTTACGAAAAAGCAACCAGAAGCAATTTTTCTAGATTTTCCAGATAAAATTGTCGATAAATATGATCTTAAGGACGAGTATGGCGATACCAATTCGGAAGGCAGAGTCCTAGCATTAGAGTTCAAAGATTATTTTATAGCCACTGTTTATACTCCTAATTCAAAAAGTGACTTAACAAGAATCTCAATGCGTGAAAAGAACTGGGATAGAGCATGGCTTGAATACATGAAGAAACTAGAAGCGAAAAAACCTGTTTTATTTTGTGGAGATTTAAACGTTGCTCATAATGAGATCGATTTAGCCCAGCCGAAACAAAACGTTGGTAAACATGGTTTCACTTATGAAGAACGTGCAGGTTTTTCTAACCTGGTTGAAGCTGGGTTCGTAGACACTTTTAGGCACTTCAACCCAGAAGTTACAGGAGCATATTCTTGGTGGTCTAATTTTGCTCAATCCCGTAGTAGAAATGTTGGTTGGCGCATAGATTATTGGATGGTGAGCCGCTCTATTGTTGATAAAGTCTCAAATCCTGCCATTCATGCCAATCTTATGGGATCTGATCATTGCCCAGTATCAATCGAATTTAAGCCATAGCTATATATTTTAAAGAAGCAATAGAGCAGCTACATATGTTGTTCGCTCGCGTTTCACGCCCTTTGCTATCGCTCGGTACGCTCGGAGACTGAAGTCTCCTTGCTCGCTGCAAATACTCGTAAACAGCATATGTAGCTACTTCTTGTTTTTTGTTGAATGCTCTATGTATAATGGAAGGATGCAACGCACACATATCCACGGGCATCATCATCACCATATTTTGGTGGGTGCTTGACGCGTTAGGCTTAATTTTTTGAGTTGATGTATCTTTTGCCCGCCAAAGTCGGCGGGTTTTTTTATGCCTGCATGCCAATTCACAATTAATTAAGAAACGATTAAAAATGAAAAAAATAGATTCCACAAAAAACAATATAGACCTACCTCGACTATTAGCTCGAACAAGTGAAGACACATCTTCGACGGTTCTAGGTATAATAAATCAAGTCAGAAGCTTTGGTGATACGGCATTGGTTGAATATTCATTGAAATTCGATGGTATAGATATTGGAGAAAAACCTCGAATAATGTTTCGAGAAGAACTAGAAAAATATTGTCATGATGTTGCTATAGATAGACTTACCGCAAGTCAAAAATTGGCAATAGACAAAGCTATTGAAAATGTTTCATGGTGTGCCGCGAAAAGTATTCCTAAAGATTGGAGCGATACTGGCCCAGATGGACAAATTTTAGGTGAACGTTTTCTGCCCTTTGAACGAGTTGCTTGCTATGTTCCTCAAGGCTCTTTCCCATTGGTGTCTACAGTCATCCACACTGCTGCAATTGCAAAAGCTGCTGGTGTAAAAGAAATTGTGATGGTTACTTCTCCAAGTAAAGATGAACTCAATGAGGCAGTAGCTTATGCTGCGCTCCAATCAGGGGTTTGTGAAATAGTTTTTGTTGGAGGAGCACAAGGGATTGCAGCAGTTGCTCTAGGAACCGAAACTGTTAGGCCTGTTGATTTTATTTGTGGTCCAGGAAATCAATATGTGGCTGAAGCAAAGCGTGCACTATTTGGAACAGTTGGAATAGACATGGTTGCAGGACCCTCAGAGGTGTTTGTAATTGCAGATCAAACCGCTGATCCATATGCGATTTGTTGTGATCTGGTCGCTCAAGCCGAGCACGGATCAGGATTAGAAGCCAGCGTGTTATTGAGCGACTCAATGGAATTAATTCTAGAGGTAGAAACTGAACTTAAGAAAATAAAAAGCAAGTTAGATGATAATCCTGGATTTCAGTCAGTATGGGAAAATTCCTTATTTCTCGTTCTAACTCAATCAATTTCCCAAGCTATTGAACTAGCTAACACTTGCGCGCCAGAACATATAGAAATACAAACAGAAAATGCTCTTGATGACTCCAAGTTAGTTGTTAATGCAGGTGCGATTTTTGTAGGACCTTATTCAGCTGAACCTTTGGGAGATTTTGTTGCAGGGCCAAGCCATGTTTTACCAACAAATTCCTCTGCAAGATTTACATCTGGATTAAGTGCTGTTTCATTTTTCCGACGGACTTCAACTATCGAGATTGGTCGACAAGCTTATGAGAAACTTAGCGGACCTTCTAAAGAATTTGCAGACATGGAAGGACTAATAGGTCATGGCCTTAGTTCTGTTGCAAGAAATCAAAGCAAAGAGAGTGCTTCTAATGAATAGTTTAAATAAAAATCAAGAAATACTAAGAATAGCTATGCCAAGGAAAGGTAGAATAGCTGAACAGCTCAAGCCGCTATGTGAAGAGGCAGGATATTCTTGGCCAGCTAATGATGGCAAAGCGTTATTTGCAAAATTAACCAAGAATGTTGAAGTTATGTTTGTTCGAACAACAGATATCGTCAGGCTGGTAGCTGATGAAGTAGTTGACTTAGGGGTTACAGGAACCGATGTCGTCTTAGAGTCCGGTATACAAGTTCAAACTGCAAGCCCGTTACCACTTTTTGAATGCAAGCTCGTGTTGGCAGCTGGAGAAAAATTCTCGCAAGAATATGAACAAAATAAACCAAAAAATATTCGTGTAGCAACATCATTCCCGCTTTTAGCAAAACAATGGGCCAAAGAAAATGGGATCGAAATTAAGATCATTCCACTTTCTGGATCTGTCGAGATAGCCCCGAAGCTAGGAATTGCAGATGCAATTATCGATTTAACCCAAACGGGAACAACGATGAAAACCAATGGACTTTCAATTCTGGAAGACATCCTTGACGTCCAAGCGTGCATAATCGCACCAAAATCATTTGATATGCAGGCACAAAACCTATTGAGTTTTGAAGCAAGAAATTTTTGTGAAGCGCTATCTTCTGTTTTAGAAGCCCGGGGCAAGCGATACGTCATGATGAATGTGCCTAAGGGAACTCTTGAAAAAGTTAAAGAGATAGTTCCCGGCTTAGATAGTCCAACGGTTTTGGATTTATATGGCAATACGGAAGTTGTTGCCGTACATGTAGTTATTGAGGCTTCAAAATTGAATGATGTGATTCCACAACTTCGAGATCTTGGAGTACACGGAATTTTAGTTTCGCACATTGAAAGACTCATCCCATGAGTGGGTCTATAAATGTTGAGGATTTACTTCCTTTACGTTTTCGCCAAGTAAATCTTTACGATCCGTTACGTGAACCGATTGAGTATGATCTAAGTGATAATACAAGTCAATGGGGGATGGCTCCTATAGTCTTGGAGCAAATAAGGGCCTTGGTAAGTAATGATCTCAATGGGCTGTCTAGGTATCCAGATATTTATGCAAGTAGTTTAAAAGAGGCAATAACAAAAAAATATTCACAATATCTTGGAGAAACCCCAGGAAAAATAATTGTTGGAAACGGGACTGATGATGTGCTCGACTGTATTGTTCGCGCATTGACAGACGAGGGTGACTTAGTTCTAAATCCTATGCCATCATTTCCTATGGCAGGGTATTTTGCAAAATTTAATGGGCGTCAAGTGCAAGGTGTAGAGCTAAATAAAGATGGAAGTTTAAACGTAGAGGATATATTAAGCGCTCAAGCAACACTTATATATTTATGTTCTCCAAATAACCCAACAGGTTTATCTATCAGCAACGATCAAATAATTGAGATATTAGATAAAAGTAACAGTTTTGTAGTCGTTGACGAAGCGTATGCAGAATTTTCTAATCAACATTGTTTAGACCTCTTAGAAAAATATCCGAATCTAATTATTATGCGTACATTCTCAAAATTGCATGCACTCGCAGGATTGAGGATAGGATTTGGGCTAGGTAACGAAAAAGTTATAACAGCAGTTGAGGCCTTAAGAGGTC
>CAUJDU010000038.1 GCA_963169585.1 Actinomycetota bacterium
TGTTGAACACCTAGAGTTGTATATTTTTCTGAATTTATTAGCTGTACGTCTACTAGACGAACCATAACCAACAAAAATGGAGCTAATAATATTGCAGCAAATAATCTTGCTCGCCTTTTTGGACGCCAAACTACTTTCTTATCTCTGGCATTATCTGGTTTTGTTAAGTTTTCATATTTATCCCGTACAAGATCTACAACTCCACCAATTTTTCGAGAATCGTGAGGTTTACGTGTACGACTTTTAGGATCATGAAGTTTGATAACTTGTGCTTGCTTATTGCGAGTGTATTTGGTTGAAGTTGCGCTTCTTTTCGTTCGAGCCTGACGAGATGCGGACGTATTCCGATTTCTTGATAATGGTGATACGTTCGAGCGGTCCACAGACAAGGAAGTATATCGCGTATTTGTCCTGGTTCGGCGGTTTGTTTTAGTAGAAATATCATCTTCGATATCTCTCAACGATTGATTTATAATTCTGCTAGTAGCATCATGACGTGGCATTTATGATTGCTTTCACTTGTGCCCAAAGCTCATCATTTTGCTGGTCACTCCTAGGTGAGACTTCCATCGGAATTGAGATTGAAACAAATCTCGTTGGCTGAATCAATCCTAAAGTCTCCGCACGTCGTGTGATACGTTCTGGCGATTTGAGTTCAGCAACATCGTTCCTTAATTTTTCAAACTCGGTAATCTGAGCACTTTGTTCTTGGCGTATTGAATCAATCTCAATTTGTCGTTTTGCAATAGTAGTTTGGATTCCAACTACAGCGAAAAGTGATACAACAATACCGAGAGCGAAAAGTCGAACTGACCAAATAACTAGTTTGTCTTGCCTCTGAGGGGCTTTTACAATCCTTGGTTTTTTCGACGGGATGCGAGCCTTCTTATCTGCAGCCTCATATCTGCTTCTAGACTTCGCAGCTATCACATGAGCAGGTTGACTAAGTGCTACGCGTGCGTCTCTGAATTGGGTACGCGATTTAGCGCTTGGAGATACTTTTCGATTTTGTGGTTTGCGGGCAGTTGCGCTAGTTGACATTTATTTCCTACATTCCACTTGCTGCTGGAAATTCTTGGCGTTGTACAACACGAAGCCGTGCACTTTTTGCTCTCGAATTGGAAGCAATTTCGCTAGCAGTAGGCTTCTTTTTTGCCGATACCGATACCAATCTGACCGATGACTCATAACCAGGTTTAGTTGTTTGAAAATCTCTAGGAATAATCCGGCCATCTTGAGTCACTTTCTCCTGGTGGAAATATTTCTTAAATGTATTTTTTACAATCTTGTCTTCACCTGAATGATAAGAAAGAACAAGTATCTTTCCCTCTGGTGCTAATAAATGGACACTCTCATCAATCGCTGTTGCTATTTGATCTAGTTCTCGATTTACCTCTATCCTTAATGCTTGAAACGTTCGTTTTGCGGGATGTCCTAGACGCTGAAATCTATGTGGGATTGCTCGCCTTATTGCAGCCACAAGCTGGCCTGCATTTTTTAATGGCCGAGCTGCAACTATTTCTTTTGCGATCTTGCGAGAGAATCGTTCGTCGCCATTTTCTCTAAGAATTCTTTCAATTTCGTTTTCGTCATATTCATTAACAATGATTTCTGCTGTTATTTCTTCAGAAGAATCCATACGCATATCTAAAGGCGCGTCGTCGTGCCTATATGTAAAGCCTCGCTCTTTTACGTCAAGTTGATGACTTGATACACCTAAATCAAATAACACGATCGCTACCCCCTTTTCTAGTTTTCGTTTTCGGATTTCTTTTCCGATTGTTTCAAAACCAGCATGAATTATCTCCACACGATCTGAGAATTCAGCTAAGTTTTTCTTTGCTTGGTTAATTGCGTTGATGTCCCTATCGAAAGCTATTAATTTTCGATCCGGCATTGCTTCAAGAATTAATTTTGAATGCCCTGCCCCACCAAGAGTTGCATCAATAATCACACCATCAGCTTTTGTTGAAGAAATGATTTCGATAATCTCTTTCGCCATAACTGGTATGTGCTTAAAATCACCCATTAGCTATGCTCAGTTCACGTATAAATATTTCACACCAGATCTGCCAGCAGTCCCCGTGGGTCAAGGAGTTGTCTCGGTTTTCTCTCCGAAACAGAGCGGTTGGAAGCGGGCGGAGTTGGGGCCTCAACCGTGACGTCGCGGGGACAGCTGGAAGATCTAATATTTTTTTAGTTAGCGTCCAAGCAGACTGTGAGCTCATCTAGATTCCAATATCTGGAAGAGTTTCAATATCAGCAAGTGATGCGTCTCCGGATAGTTGACGTTGCGACCAGACGTTTGCATCCCAAATTTCTATTCGAGAATAAACACCTAAGACAGTTACATCTTTTTCCAAAGTTGCATACTTACGAAGTGATTGCGGAATTGTTAGCCGGCCTTGCTTGTCTGGAGTTACGTCCGTTGCTCCAGCAAAAAAAGATCGGGCTGCTTCTCTTGCCGCTTTGGAAGTTTTGGCTTTCTCTCTGAGCCCTGCCGCTACCTCAGTGAATTCTTCCACTGTATACACGAACAAACATCCATCACCTTTTGAAACAATTGCTCCTCGTAAAAGAAGGTCACGGAATTTTGATGGAAGAACAATCCTGCCCTTTTCATCAACCGTGTGGTGAAACTCTCCGAGAAACACCGTTACCCCCTACTACTATTTCGGATTTTTTAAATCCGAGTTTCCCTCGTGTGGTTACTAGCTCCTTTGTGTTGCTATCCAGGTTGTAAACCCAGTTCAAAACCACTGCGTGCCACATTACTCCACTCTTACCCACTTTGCAATCATTTCCAGGATTTTTCTTCCACTTAGTCACCACCAGTGTGCGATGGGCCTTTTAACTCCCGTATTTGTCGTATTTAGAGGCCCATCGCAAAAGTCAGCTTTTCGATTTCGAAAAGCGAAATGTGACATTATGGACGAATGGAAAACATCAATCGTCGTGAATTTATAAAAAGAATTACTCTTTCTGGAGCAGGCATTACGCTGCTATCAAGCAGTGCCTTACTAGCGGCTTGTTCTAGCAATACTTTGAGCAAAGACGCAGCATCTACGACAACTGCTGGAAATGATGGTTTTGCCGTTGTGCGAGTAAGTAGCGATCTCCACATTTCACAAACTCCTCAGCGCTTAGCATTTTCTATTTTTGATTCCAATAAACAAATTGTTGCAAAAAATTCCAATTCAGCAATTTTGATTTCCCCGAGTAAGAAGGAACAAACGTTCAAGGACGTTGTTCTAAGAGAAAAAGGAATTCCCGGACAAGGAATTTACTCAATAGATGCAACCTTGAATGAAATTGGTTTTTGGCAGCTTAAAACTAACCATCAGTCAAAACCTCTCGAACTCAATTTTGAAGTAGCAGAAAATAACATCGCTCCGTCCATGGGTGACGCTTGCCCAAATGTTCCAACACCAACAGATTCAAATCAATTAGATGCAAAAGTTCTTTGTAGCAGATTTGACGGCAATTGTGGACTCCACAGCCATAGCGTAGATTCTCTTTTAGAAACTAAAAAACCATTTGTAGTTTTATTTGCTACCCCCGCAAGATGTCAGAGTACATATTGTGGGCCTGTCCTGGACCTTGCTCTAAACGAAGCGAAAAATTTTGATATCAATATTATTCATGTAGAAATATACAAAGACGAAGTCTCTAATGCGCTTCTAGATTCTGTTAGTGCCTGGAACCTTCCGAGCGAACCTTGGATGTTTGGCGTTACAGGAGAAGGAAAAATCTCTAAACGTTTAGATGGAGCATTCGACCAATCTGAAATAGCAGATTTAATTAAAGACTTGCTCTAGATTCTTTGACCCACTTTAGATAGTTATATATATCTTCTCTGAGAATAGTTTTTTCGATACTCTCGGTTCCATATTGGGTATAAATACGAAACTTGATATATCGCCTAGACGGAAGAAATCGGACTAACCCGCTAGATTGCTTAGCTCGCATGTATCCATAAAGCCTAATCGCCGTGCCTATTAAGCTTGGATGTGCGATCACAGTACGTGAAAGCGAACTAAAAAACACTCGAGTTTTAACCATGACATGTCGACAATAGGTCATATTCGTTGAAGTTACAACTTTTAGAGTTTTAGCTCAAGATTAGATAACTAGAAATGGAGCAATCCCAACATGGACAATCTTGCGACAGAAGAAGAAGTAATCAGTGGAGCAAAGATATTCTCTAGCTTGGTCAACAATGTTGCCCAAATAATAAAGGGTAAAAATAATATAATCCACATGAGCTGCGTGTGCTTATTTGCGGGCGGTCACCTACTTATTGAAGATGTTCCCGGTGTTGGTAAGACTACTTTGGCAAAAGCTCTCGCAACTTCTATGGGAGGATCTCAAAACCGTATCCAATTCACTCCCGACCTGCTTCCATCTGATGTTACTGGTACAACCATTTTTGATCAAGTAGAAAATGAATTTGTATTTAAAGAAGGACCAATATTTGCAAACGTCGTCCTTGCCGATGAAATTAACAGAGCCTCGCCTAAAACACAAAGTGCACTTCTTGAAGCTATGGAAGAACGAAGAGTTACATTCGACGGGAAAACATATATCCTCCCTCATCCACACATGGTTATCGCAACTCAAAACCCTGTTGAGCTCTCCGGTACTTACACTTTACCTGAAGCTCAACTAGATAGATTTATGATGAGCTTATCAATTGGGTATCCCGACGATATAGATGAAGTAGCAATCATGTTAAGTACAGATTCAGCACCAGATTTAATGGCTGTGATGTCTACTAACGATTTTCAAGATGTAGCAAAACTTTCAAAACGAGTTTATGTTGCTGAATCCTTAGCTAATTACATAGTTTCTCTCGCACAAGAAACACGTGACAATGTAGATGTTGCCCTTGGTGTTTCTCCACGTGGTTCAATTGCACTATTCCATGCAGCACAGGTTCTTGCAATGTCAATGGGCCGACACTATGTAACTCCAGATGACATCAAAATGCTTGCAGCAAAAGTCTGGGAACACCGAATTATTCTTACCAGCCAAGCTCGACTTTCTGGAGCAACGACTAAAGATATTTTGCAATCAATTATTTCTCGTGTAAGCATCCCAACAGTGAAAGCTGGATAGTGATGACACTTCGTGGATACGGAGTCCTTGCAATAAGCGTACTTGCTGGTTTGGGGTCTGTCCTTTTTGCTTCAAACTTTCTTCTGACCATCTGCGCATTCCTTTTCTCGTCGCTAGGACTGGCGCTAATTTGGATGGGACTACACAAAGATAAGGTATCTATAAACAGAACAATTACACCTGAATATGTATATGAAGATTCTGATGTACTTGCTAGCCTCGACATATACAATGTAGTTACCCAATGTTCGATTCGTGATTATTTTGATAATGGGAAGAAAACAACAAGATTTTTTCTCAATAGAATCGGGAAAGATATCTCGGCACAAGCCCAATATAAGTTTCATGTTGATCGTCGCGGACTCTACACTATTGGACCATTAATAGTTAGGGCAACCGACATGCTAGGTCTAGTTGCCAATGAATATTCAATACCTCACGAAACTCAACTACGCGTATATCCAAAAATTAGCGATATCGCACTCCCTAAAATCCCGCTTCGATCTTCCGAACAATCTAGACATATGGATAGGAATGCTTCAACATTATCTGATGACCTAATGGGCTTAAAAGAATATGTTATGGGTGATGATGTCAGACTTATCCACTGGAAAACGTCTAGCAGAACGCAAGAGCTTTTCGTTCGACATAGAGAAAGACAAGCTACACTTCCTTTAATTATCATTCTTGACTGCGAAGATCGTTCTTATGCGGACCGTGATGAGTTTGATAGTGCAGCTCGTTTGATAGCAAGCATGAGTTATGCTTCAACCCAACAAGATATTCCTTGCAAACTTTTTTGTAACGATAATGGTGAATTTCTATCTACACACCAAGTAATAATGGACCGGCTTGCGATCACAGAAACTTCAACGTATGTTCAAAGTACAGCTGATTCAAACCGATTATTAGCACAATTTGATCACAACTATGTTTTTGTCACAGGGTCACATGGTGAAATATTTTCATCGGCAATACTTACTCTTCGACTTGGACCAAATGATATCTCAATACCAGACACATTCAATATGATACCGCTTCGAAAAAGTTTCGAATGCTCTGACTTCAACACACGGATAAAACAATGGAACGCTCACGCTTCATTACAGTCGCTCTCCTAATCCTCAGCTGCATTACAGTTATTCATGCTAGGAATGCAGTCAACTTTGATTTTCTGCAAATATGCACTCTTCTCCTTGTGGTTATTTTCGTTCACTTGATTGCAATTGCTTGTTCAACAAGGCGACGCCTTCAACCCGTATCTCCACTTATCAGTTTTGCAATACTATTAGTCATACTGCTTATTACTAACGCAGATGGACAATTTGCTAACGCATTACCAACTATCGATTCAATCGTCGCACTAATAGATGATTCTCGAGCAGGTGTAATTGCTATAAGAACATCAAGTATGCCGTTTAATTATTCAACTGAAATTTTCTTAGTAGCCATTGTCTTGAGCTGGGTAATTGCAGAGATTGGAGAAACACTTGCTCAAAGGCTCCATTCAAGTGCTCCAACGCTAATTTGGTATATCCTGATAAATGCAGGACTCGCTGCAACGAGTTCTACTTCTTCATTAATTCTCACAACAATCATTATCTGTGGAGCTTCTTGGTTTTTCATGTATGCCTTTGAGATTGGTTCAGAATCAATAAAATCTCATGTTGTAGAAATTCCGGGAACCTCAAGAATCTCAAATGTAATAACATATTCGACAACCTTCGTGGTACTTATAATACTGAGCTTAATTTCAGTTCTACCTCTTGAACTACCTTCATATGCGCCTAATGATATTTTCAGGTTCTTGAATAATTCAAGAACCCAAAGTGAGCTTTCACCTCTTGTGGGCATGTCCGAACATCTTCGTAATGAAGAAACTCAAATCATGTTTAGAGCTAGCGCGAATGAAATGCAATACTGGAGAGTTGCTGTCCTTGACGACTTTGATGGTGACTCTTGGAGTGTTAGCTCTAACTCTAAACAAGAACCTGAAACTATACCAGCTGGTGTTCAAACTAGAACTCTTAATGCGACGATAACTTTAGATAATCTAGCTGCAAAATTTTTACCCACCTTCTACTCTACTAAATCCGTTTCGGATGACGACATTGATTTCTTAGAATCTGGAGTGCTTTTTACCAGCAATTCAGATTTGCGAAATTATACTATTTCAGCTCAAGCACCTCCTGCTGATCTAAATACAGAGCAGATACAAGCAAGCTCAGAAGAAGCACCATCAAGTGTCGACATTTCAAC
>CAUJDU010000039.1 GCA_963169585.1 Actinomycetota bacterium
TCTGTTGGGTGTAAGGGCGTAGCCCAAACGTCTCGCAATGAGATGGTCAGATTTTTGGGTATAGATTCTCAACCTATCAATCAAGGGTGGCTATGCGATAAGGGACGATATGGTTTTGATTTTATGGATTCTCCAGATCGAGTTAGAAAACCATTCATTAAAGAAAATGGCGAAAAGAGCGAAGTTAATCTAAATAAGGCAGTCGATTTAGCGGTATCTAAAATTAAAGAAGCTATAGATACCCATGGCCCGAATTCAATATGCGTACTAGGTGGTGCTCATGGTACAAACGAAGATGCATATTTAATATCTAAATTAGCTAAAGGTGTTATTGGTACCAACCAAGTAATGGCACAAATGAAAAATTCACTTCCAGCTGATCTTATACTTTCCTCAAAGCGAGCACGTATAAATGATATAGATCAGGCGAAGGCAGTTATTGTTTTAGGTGCTGATCTTAAAGACTCTTTACCTCTCCTCTACCTACGTTTGCGTAAAGCCGTAACAGAAAATTCTATTGATTTGATCGAAGTTAATTCTTTTCATACTCCAACAAAAGATTTATCTACACAACAAATTGATTTGATACCTGGCGATGAAAGTAGCTCTAAAAAAGCGATCTTCCAAGCCATAGAAGAAATTGAAAAGTCAGAAAAGCAAAGTAACAATAAAATTGTTTTGATTGCTGGTGATATTAGCTCAGCACAAAATAGTGGATCTTATGTTGAGCTGGTTCGAGATATTCTAGAAAATGAATATGTGTATTTGTTGCCTAGCGTTACAACCAGTAATATTCTAGGAGCCTTCGAGATGGGTCTTGCCCCTGGGTTGCTCCCTGGAAGAGTTGGAATTGATTCAGTAGATGAATTTTATGATTGGGAAAATATTAAATCTAATGAACATTCTGGTGAGTCAAACACATTAGAGCTATTTGACGTGTTAAACAATATGGTAGAAGGCAAAACAAAAGTGTTGTTAACATTTGGTGCTAATCCAATCGCACATTTTGGCGATAGTAGATTTGCAAGAACTGCACTAGAGACTTGTGAAACCATAGTTGCCTTTGATTGTTTTGAGAACAACACAAGTAGTTTGGCTGACATATTTATTCCAGTTACTGTTGGGAATGAAAAAGATGGAACAGTTACAAACATTGAAGGTCGAGTGCAAAGAGTAAGTCAAGTAGTTGCCCCTCAAGGAAATGTTTATGATGACTGGAAGTTAGCTGCACTTTTTGCAGAGCGACTTGGCTGTGAATTTGATTTCGAATCTGTAGATGATGTCACAAATGCTATTGCTTGCACAGTTAGTTCTTATGCACATTTAACAACTGGTGTATTAGCTAGGGCCCGTGATGGGGCAATTGTTCCTGTAGATGAAAACAAAGATGTCCTTGCTGCTTCAGTTGCTCCTCTTGTTGATACGCCAAGTTGGGAGCCAATCGTGTCTCGTGCTGCTTTTGATGATGACCCACTAATAGAACTTGATCGTGAAGAACACCATCCAAGTGCAAACGTATTTTTCCATGACAAAATTACTCAGCCCTTTGATCGTGTTGCTGCGCATAGTCAGCATCTAAACCAATATGCATTACGTTTGATATTTATTGATTCATTCCACAGTGACAGCACAATAGATAGTCACTCATCTGCCCTATCTAACGTTAAGAATTCTAATTTCGATATGGTTAGGGTTCATCCAAAAGATATTGAATCTATTTCAATCAAAGAAGACAATTTGATTTCGCTAAAAAATGATACTGGTTCAGTACAAGTGCGTGTTTTACCAGATGTAAAAGTTAAACGTGGAACGATACTTGCTAACGCAAGTGTCTCAAATCCACTTCGTAAACTAGTAAGCACAAATGAATTGGTGACAGATCTACAGCTGGAGGCAATATGATGACTGACATCATAATGCTAGCTTCGAGCGATTCTGTTAGTGCCGGTGAACTAGATCTAACATCAGTTTTAATAATTTTGGGTAAAACCGTTGGAGTATTCGTCTTCTTACTTATAGGCGTTATGTTTTATGTTTGGTTTATGCGTAAAGTAATTGCTGATATGCAGAACCGAATAGGCCCTTCGAGCGCCGGACCATTTGGTATATTACAAACTCTCGCTGATGGAACAAAATTATTTTTCAAAGAACAATCAATTCCCGATAATGCTGATCGCCCTATGTTTAGGCTTGCACCATATTTTGCAATGGTTCCTGCATTTCTTGCATTTGCTATTATTCCAATTGGCGGAACTGTCGTCATTTCAGGACGACAAATAAACCTCCAACTAATAGATGTCCCTATGGGGATTCTTTGGTTATTGATGATGTCAGGTCTTGGGCTTTATGGGATTCTCTTAGCCGGGTGGTCATCAGGTTCAAAATACCCGCTGTTGGGCTCTGTGCGCGCAAGTGCGCAATTGCTTAGCTATGAAGCAACTTTAGGGTTGGCTATTATTGGCGTTATTATCCAGTCTGGATCACTTTCAACTCGAACGATTGTAGATCAGCAATCACAAGGCACATGGGGATTTGCCAATATTGGCGACTGGCCATTATTCAATTGGTTTATTATTCCTGCGTTTATATCATTTGTATTATTTTTGGTATCTGCAATAGCAGAAACTAATCACCCGCCTTTCGATTTAGTTGAAGCAGAACAAGAGCTAGTTGGTGGTTTTCATACTGAATATACGGGTATGAGATTTGGAATGTTTTTCTTGGCCGAATTCATGAACGTAATAACAATGAGTGCGGTAGCTGTGACGCTATTTTTGGGAGGCCCTAGCGGACCATCACTATGGTTTGCACCTGAAAATGGTTGGTTAAATGCTTGGGTTATGCCAGTATTTTATTTCTTAGCCAAACTCTTAATTTTGTTATACGGTACTGTTTGGATTCGAGCTTCCTTACCAAGATTGCGTTACGACCAACTTATGCAAGTTGGTTGGAAGTATTTAATTGAAGGTTCATTTTTATGGATAGGTACAATGCTTGTACTTCGATCTTCTAATGCTTATTCTTGGGATTTCATTAATGTTTCAATTTTAGGTTTGGACTCGCGACAAGTCACCTCATTATTTGTTGCCGTTATTTCTGTGATAGTAGCTTTCGCAATTTACTTTACTTTACGTGCGTGTATTCCAAAAGAAGATGAAAATGCGACTCAATATGATCCAGTAGTTAGAGATAAGGTGGATAGCTGATGGGTCAATTCACTGGTTTTAAGATAACTTTAGCTCAAGTATTTAAGAAAAAACTTACTTCGAAATATCCAAAAGTAAAGAGAGATAAACCTGATCGGTTTCATGGCCGTCATGTATTAAATCGATACGAAGATGGAATGGAAAAGTGTATTGGATGTGAACTTTGTGCAGGTGTATGTCCGGCAAAATGTATCTATGTTCGCGGTAAAGATAATGATCCTGAGAACCCTACATCTCCAGGGGAACGATTTGGATATATATACGAAATTAACTATTTAAGATGTATTCACTGCGATCTTTGCGTTGAAGCTTGTCCTACCGAAGCGATAACGGAATCTAAATTATTCGAGTTTTCATTTACAAATAGGAATGATGCAATATATACCAAAAATGAATTAGTTGTTGATGAAAATGGTAGAGCTCAACGAATGCCTTGGGAGCTGTGGCATGGCCACGAAGATGAAAAATCTTCTGGATGGATGCGTGCTACTTCTGCTAGTGGAAATGCAGACTATGTTGGTGAAGTTTCTTGGAGTAACGAACGTGGTTTTGGTACGAGAAGCGCTGAAACGAAACAAGTAGACGAGGATAAGTAGTGATTGCAATAATATTTTACTTAGCTGCATTAACAATGATCGTAGGCGCTGTCGGTGTTATTACTGCAAGAAACCCTGTTCATAGTGCAATGTTTTTAGTGATGACCTTGATGAGTGTTGCAGTTAACTATGTTTTACTTGGCGCAGATTTAGCTGCTGCAGTACAAGTCATTGTTTATGCAAGTGCTGTTGTAATTCTTTTCTTGTTTGTAATCATGCTGCTAGGAGTTGACCAACTAGATGATGTAGAGGATAAATTAAATCATCAAAGACTCATTGCAACGACGGTGTCTGTTCTGATGGCAGCTACTTTACTTTTAGCTGGTGGTACTAAGTGGGCACAAGGTGCAAGAAGTGTAACTGGATCGCTAGAACAAGACAATTTAGGTAACATTGAAATCGTTGCTTCTACATTATTTACAAAATATGTATTTGTTTTCGAGCTAACTTCTATTCTTCTAGTCGCAGCTGTGATTGGCGGGGTATACCTGGCTAAAAGGTCTACAACCACGATGGATCTGTTAGATGAAGATAAACCTGATTTAGTGATAGATTCGAGTGAGGTAGAGAAGTGACAATCACAACTACTCATTATTTAGTTCTAGCAGCAATTGTTTTTTGTATTGGTCTTGCTGGTGTTTCTATTCGAAAAAACGCATTAGTTATGTTTATGAGCATTGAGCTTATGTTAAATGCAGCTAATTTAACTTTTGTTGCATATTCACAAGCTCTAGATGATATAGCTGGACAAGTAGTGGTATTTTTTATTCTTGTCGTAGCAGCGGGAGAAGTTGCTGTTGGTCTTGCTCTAATGGTTGCAATATTTAGGCGTAAAAATAAGACATCACCTGATGAAATCTCAAATATGGCAGAAATTGTTCGAATCGATGATTCGGAGGTGACAAATGTCTCCTAACATCCTTGAATATTCGTATTTAATACCTGCTGTACCATTCGTATCCGCAATATTTCTTTTACTTTTCGGGAAAAGATTAAAGCCTATTGTTGCTGGTGTCATCGGTACTGTTGCAATGGGCTCAACTTTTATTATGTGGATCATTTCTTTTTGTGCGCTCCAAAACATTGAGGGCGAAGAAGTTAGAAGGATGACTAGCCAGGGTTATACCTGGATGCAGATAGGTAATTTTTCTGTTGATTTCAGGTTTATGGTTGATCCGCTTTCAATCGTAATGGTTGGATTTATAACTTTGGTTGCAACTCTAATTCATGTTTATTCAATTGGTTACATGAAGGGTGATCCTCGTTTTTCAAGGTTTTTTGCATATTTAAACCTATTCGCTGCATCGATGTTGATATTGGTACTTGGAGAAAATCTTTTAGTCACGTTCTTAGGATGGGAAGGTGTCGGTCTTTGTTCTTATCTACTTATATCTTTCTGGTTCGAAAAGAAAAGTGCTGCAACTGCAGGAAAGAAGGCATTCGTTGCTAACAGGGTTGGCGATGTCGGCTTTTTGTTGGCCATGTTTTTGATTATTGCTACTCCAAGTTTAGGTTCACTCTCCTATACTCACATTCAGGATCGTGTTAGTGCGGTCCCAACTATTTCAGCAACTGCAATAGTTTTACTTTTATTTGTTGGTGCAATGGGTAAAAGTGCTCAATTCCCTCTTCATATTTGGCTTCCAGATGCGATGGAAGGACCAACACCGGTATCTGCGCTGATACACGCTGCAACAATGGTAACCGCAGGTGTCTTCTTGCTTGTGAGGATCTCTCCACTTATCGGAACTGCAAGCCCAGAAGCTTCAAGCATTATTGCTATTGTCGGTCTTATCACAGCTCTATATGCAGCTATTTGTGCGCTGGCACAAAACGATATTAAAAGAGTTCTAGCGTATTCAACTATCTCTCAATTAGGGTTCACGTTCTTAGCAATTGGCGTTGGTGCGTATTCTGGCGCGATCTTTCATGTTGTAACACACGCATTCTTTAAAGCATTATTGTTCTTGGGTTCTGGCTCAGTCATCCATGCAATGCACCCGGTCGCTCATGAAAAACATTTTGATGAACAAGATATGAGAAACATGGGAGGGTTGAAAAAACATCTTCCAATCACTCATGCAACTTTCCTTGTTGGTTGGTTAGCAATAGCAGGTATTTTCCCGTTCGCAGGTTTCTGGTCTAAAGATGAAATTTTAGGAGCAACATTTTTGCGAGGTGGCATACTTGGTTACGGGCTTTGGGTACTCGGCATGTTTGCTGCGCTATTAACTGCCTTTTATATGACACGCCAAGTGCAAATGGTGTTTTATTCCAAGCCGAGATTTGGTGAAACTGAAAATCTTCCACATGAATCACCAAAGACTATGACTATTCCGCTGATTATCTTGAGTGCATTTGGAGCGTTAATTGGTCTAATTAATGTTCCGCTTAAATCAAGAGAAGAATTAACAAAGTTTATAGATCCTGCTATTCATGGTTCAAAACATGCAGAAATCGCAACGTTCGTTAAGATTAACGGACTATCACTTGCAGGGATTTCACTCGCGCTTGCAATAATTGGAATATTAATAGGCATTAAAGTTTATAGATCTAGGCCTGTTGATAGTGATGATGAACCATTAAAAGCACTGGGCCCGGTTGTTCCACTTTCGCTAAATGCTTTTTACGTCAATACAGGTGTAGCGAACCTGGTTGCTGGCATAGGTACAAAATTTGCGAACACCCTTGCCTTTTTTGTTGACAATAAAGTGATCGATGGAGCTAGTTCAAATATGGCTAAAGGCATCGAAGATTCCGGGAGGATACTTCGAAAAATTCAGTCAGGATTTGTCCGCAGATATGTTCTTTATATGTCGGGGGGTACCTTGCTTATTCTGCTTTTGGCCTTGTGGGGGAATGCACAATGATTCTTGCTGTAAGCTCTTCGCCGGCCGATATGGCCTTTCCAGTCTTAAGCGCAATGATTTTAATTCCACTAGTCGGTGCGTTAATTATTGCTGGGTTACCTAAATCTCAGAGTTGGGTTGCTAGCGCTTTTGGTTTGGTCACAACTTCTATAGTATTGGGATTATCCCTATGGCAATTATTCGCGTTCGATAAGAACTTTGATGGTTATCAATTTATAGAAAATCATACTTGGGTCAAAGATTTAGGGATTTCCTATTCTTTGGGGATTGACGGTATCTCTTTATTCTTAGTAGTGCTTAGCGCCATCTTGTTTCCTATATCTATTTTGGTTTCACAATCTGTAAAACATAATCAACGAAGTTTTGTTGCCTGGTTATTGGTATTGCAATCAGCCGTACTTCTAGTTTTTGTTGCACGTGACTTATTTTTATTCTTTATTGGTTTTGAGTTGGTACTTATCCCTATGTATTTCCTTATTGCAGGTTTCGGTCACGGGGATACGAAAAAAGTTGCTATGAAATTTTTCCTATTTACAATGGGGGGATCAATTTTCTTTTTAGCTTCAATGTTGGCTCTCGCTGGATTACATGCACGAGAAACAGGGACTTGGTCTTTTGCTATCGATACTTTGATGAATTATGCAAGTAGCGAGATATCTAATACGGCCTCACTTTGGCTGTTTGCTGGTTTCGTTATAGCATTCGCAGTTAAAGTTCCGTTATTCCCATTACATACATGGCTTCCTGATGCACATACCGAAGCTCCAACTGCTGGCTCAATTATTTTGGCTGGAGTGCTCCTTAAATTAGGAACTTATGGTTTTGTCAGGATTGCCATAGCATTTTTCCCATACGCAGCACATAGATTGATATGGGTCTTGTTAGCACTAAGCGTTATAGGGATATTATATGGTTCAATAGTTGCAGCAATGCAGCCCGACTTGAAACGCCTAATTGCGTATTCTTCTATCGCCCATCTGGGATTCGTGATGTTAGGTGTTGCTGCTCTAACACAGCAAGGTATAACTGGAGCTGTATTTACAATGGCAAGCCACGGTTTAACAACAGGCGTATTGTTCGCAGTGGTAGGCATGCTTTATGAGCGAAGACACACTAGAGATATTGCAGCATATTCAGGGTTGATGAAAACTGTCCCGGTACTTTCTGGCGTATTCCTGATTGCAGTTTTTGCTTCTATAGGATTGCCGGGGTTTTCAGGATTCATAGGTGAATTTTTGACGATGCTTGGCGCCTTTAGTACTCATCGTTGGTATGTAGTCCCAGCTGCAACTGGAGTAATTTTTGCAGCACTATATCTTTTATGGGCATATCAACGAATGTTTACAGGTGAACCAAATGAAGAAGACGAAAAGATGAAAGATATTACACCGCGTGAGCTGATGTGTGTTGTTCCAATGTTGCTTCTAAGTTTTTATCTTGGAGTCGCACCACAATTTATGATTGAGAGGATAAATCCATCATCTAATAAATTAAGTGAGCATATATCTAAATATTCGGGACAAAAAACGATTGATACAGTCGATTCAAAATCTAATGAAGTTGATAAATCTCACGTTGAAAAAGGAGGTCACTAATGGAAATAGGTGACATTTCTTTCGCAGGATTATTTCCACTTACTGCCTTTACTGTTTTGCTTTGTATTACGGTGATGTATAAATCGCTTTCTAGAACAACTTATGAAACTCATCGGATCTTTGGTGCCTATGCAACGATTGCTATTTCTATCGTTGTGCTTCTAGGTCAAGCCACACGATGGAGACAATTCGATATTAAAAAACTTGGTGAAAAGGATTTAACTACTCTAAATGGGTTGGTTGCAACAGACAGATTAACAGCCATTTGTATAATTGTTATCTGTGCGATAGGAATAGTTACCTGTTTGGTTGGAGTCTTATATCTAAAGGAAAGAGACGATATTCCTGCAGCAGAATTTTTTATTTTGTTGCAATGTGCGATGATAGGTATGTTCGCTATGGTCATGGCGAACGATTTCATCGCTATGTTCGTAGCTTTAGAAGTACTTTCTATCCCATTGTATGTTTTAACCGCAATGGACCGTCGAAGAACAAGGTCGATAGAAGCCGGATTCAAATACTTCATTATGGGAGCAGCCTCTTCAGCTGTTTTCCTCTATGGTATAGCTCTTCAATACGGTCTATCAGGATCAACAGCTTTAGTTGCCCCAGGTGATTCATCTTCTATTGCTGTAATAGCAACTGTATTTATTCTTGCGGGGCTACTTTTTAAAGTTGCTGCGGTGCCATTTCATTTTTGGTCTCCAGACGCATATCAAGGTGCACCATCACCAGTTACAGTATTTATGTCTGCAATAACTAAGTTGGTTGCTTTTGTTGCTCTGGTCCGTATTATTTCAAGTGGTGCTATAGATGTTTCAGCTTCAGGTTCTGCTGCGCGAATTGTATTAACTATCACTTGCATCGCATCAGCTCTTTTTGGTTCTATTGTCGCGTTGCGCCAATCTAATATTAAAAGAGCGTTTGCATACTCGTCCATATCCCATAGTGCCTATGTATTACTAGCCTTAAAAGGCGATTCCGATGATTCATTACAAGCTGTAATTACATATATAGTTATCTACTCTTTTATTATTGCTGGGACATTCGCAATAGTTTCTTTGTTGAGCGGATCCGATGAACAAAATGATTAAATAGCTAGCGTTACCGGGCTAGCAAAACGTAATCCATTCTTAGCAGGATCGCTTACTATTTTGCTTTTTGCTCAAGCAGGAATACCTTTAACGTCTGGATTTATTGCAAAGTTTGATGTGTTCCGTGTTGCATTTGAACAAGAATTCTATTTCACCGGCCTAATAGTTTTAATTGCAACAGTTATCTCGGCGGCATTCTATTTACGAATGGTTTTAGCAATTTATTCACAATCTTTCGGTGAAGAAAATGAAAGTACAGAGACTGTACCTTTAACCGTTTCAATTACTACTTCTACGGCAATCGGTATTTGTGTAGCAGTTACTTTGTTAGTTGGTATATTTCCAGCACTGGTAACGGGTTTTACACACGCGCTATAGATTTTAATAACCTATTTGAAAATAGATTTCCATAGTGAGATTTTTTTCTCTGGAACGGGCAATCTATTTTCATCTAAGTACGCAAATGTAAGTTTATATGCTTCATCTAGAAGAAGAGCAGAGTCATTGAAGTCGTACATGTCACGCCTATCTGTTGGGCGAGGCAATTGATAGATTTTTGTTTTTCCTTGCGCGTTACGTAGTTCAACATCAAAACGTAGATTACGAGAGATTGAAAATGCTCTGGTCATTACATCTAAGGGAGACTTGAGGTTTTTCAGTAACCCTCCACCTGAAACATTTAATACATAGATTTCGTCGATGTCATCACTTAAAGCATGCCAGATTGGAACAGCATCAACTACACCACCATCAACTAATACTCTGCCATCTAAGTTCATAGGAGGGAAAACTCCTGGTAGGGCGGCTGAAGCCAATAGTACTTCTTTGATTGGCCCTCGATAAAAGACGATTTCTTCACCAGTTTTGAGATCACAAGTTACAACACGAATAGGCAATTGCAGATCTGATAAGTCCCTAGTTGGTGTAGCTTTTTCGATGACTTTTGCTAGGCCTGTATTTTCAACTAAGTATGTCCCACGTTTAGCAATATTCCATGCTCGTGAGAGGTTTCCTCCAGGGAAAATGTCAGAACTGGTTAATTCACGCCATAGATTGGCTAGTTCTTGTACACCCTCTAGGGTTGGATTGGTCGCAACTGCAGCAGCATTTAGTGCTCCTACTGAAGTACCTACTACTAGGTCTGGTGTAATGTTGTGCTCAAATAGGGCTAAAAGCATGCCGACTTGGGCGCAGCCCATGTTGGCACCACCAGATAAAACAAATGCTCTCTTTGTGCTCATCGCAAGATTCTAACAGGAGTAACAGGAGGCCTGGCCCGGCAAAAGGTATAAATCAGTCAGTTAAGCAAATCTACATATTTTAAAATAGTTAATAAAAAATTTTGACCTAGTTTCAATATTTACACCGCTGAGCGCATATACTTTTTCCTGGATATGTACAGTTTTTTAGAAGCCTCAATAGCTAACATTAATAAAATGCACATTTTGGGCGCAACTAGCCCAATGACCGAATATTATAGAAACTATATTGCTGTTCTCGTCTTCTTGCTAGCAGCAATAGCGATGTGTGTTGGCATATTGTCGTTAGGGCGGTTGCTAAGGCCCGTCCGTCCGCAACAAGAAAAATATATTGTTTATGAATCAGGTTCAAACCCTATAGGGGGATTCGGTCAAAGCCATATTAGATATTATATATTCGCACTGTTGTTTGTAATTTTTGATGTTGAAGCTGTATTCATATTTCCATGGGCATTAAACGTTGAAGGCCTAGGTGTGTTTGGGTTTGGCGCAATGACAATCTTTCTAGTTGTGCTACTTATTGGTCTTGCATACGACTGGCGTAAAGGATTGCTGCAATGGGCTTAGCTGCAAATGGTTTTCTACAAAACAAAAAAGTAAAACCGATCACATGGTTGCTTAACTATTCGAGAAAATATTCTTTATGGATGTTCCAATGGGGACTGGCTTGTTGCGCAATCGAAATGGGTGCAGCACTTGCTTCACCAAGATATGACATGATGAGAATTGGTGTTATTCCTTT
>CAUJDU010000040.1 GCA_963169585.1 Actinomycetota bacterium
TGTGCCCACGTGCCCATGCTTCGATTTCGCCTCTAAGCCAAAGCCGGATTCGACCATTACTTTTGTCAATAATTGGGGGCGGAAAGTCCTTATACCTTTGCACGTATGTACTCACACTGTTGTGGTGAGAAAGACCCAGAATTTCAGCAACTTCGGTAGCACCAATTAGATCTTTTGTGTTAACCATTGGACTCATATAAATAGTCTACATAAGTTGACAATGTCACACATGCATGATAGTCTACTTTCGTAAACATTAATAAGCCCCCAGCAGTGCGCTAACACTCTGGGGAATGGCCAACGCCTAAAAAGGAGGCATTGACATGAACCACTCTACGCGTTCAATCACCGGATGGGAAAATCGGACGGTTCTCTCTGTTGAAGAAGTTGCACTTATTTTAGGATTAGGAAGAAGTGCTACATATGAATCAGCTCGTCGGGGTGAACTACCAACCCTTCGACTAGGTCGAAGAGTTCTTGTTCCCGTTTCAGCTTTTTCAAAATGGCTCGAACAGGCCTAGTAATGCAAGGCCATATTCATAAACGAACACATACATCCAAGACGGGAAAGCTCACCACACGTTGGTATGTTGTTTTCGATGTGGGACGAAATCCGAGTGGAAAACGAAAACAAAAGTGGCATGGGGGTTTTAATACTCGCAAAGAAGCAGAGGTAGCCCGAGCAAAACTAATTGTTGATGTACACGATGGTGCATATGTTGAACCAACAAAACTAACTGTTGAAGATTGGATCATCCAAAGATGGATACCGTCAATGAAAACCCAATTAAAGATCAGTACATTCGATTCATATCAAAGAAACCTCAATAAGCATGTACTACCTGTGTTGGGCACACTACCCCTAGCGGAAATTGCACCGCATCGATTAAATAATCTCTATACCGCTTTATTGCAGGGTGGCAATTTTCGTGGTGGCGGTCTTAGTGCCAAAACCGTGCGTTACATTCATACCACGCTTCATAAAGCGTTCGCTGACGCACGAGATGAAGGCCTACTGAGAACTAACCCCGCCGAGCTCGCTAAACCTCCCCGACTACACGCATCTTTAAGAAAAGAAATGAATGTGTGGGATTCAACGACTTTAAACAATTTTCTTCATTTTACTGCAGATGAACGCCTTGGACCAGCTTGGCATGTACTTGCTATGACAGGAATAAGAAGAGGAGAACTACTGGGTCTTCGATGGAGCGACATTGACTTTGACCGCAAACGAATTATTATTCGGCACACTCTCGTATCAGTTGCATATGAAATAGTTGAATCAACTCCGAAGAATCATCAGACACGCATAATTGATATCGATGATTCAACGATACAAATTCTTAGAAAACAAGAAGCTACTCAAGTCGGTGACAAAACAATCTGGGCGTCAAACTACACTGATCTTGATCTTGTCTTCAGCCGAGAAGATGGAACACCCATTCACCCCGACTCACTAACACAAAGCTTCGAACGTGCCATCAAACGTGCCGAGATACCTCGGATTCGCTTACACGATCTTCGACATACCCATGCAACCCTTGCAATGCAAGCAGGCGTACCCATCAAAGTAATTAGCGAAAGACTTGGCCATGAATCTCCCTCATTTACGATGAAACAGTATGCTCATGTTCTTCCTACCATGCAGGCAGAGGCAGCCTCACTGATTGCAGACGTTGTTTTGGGAACTAAAGGATAAAACCATGCACCAATCTTCCAACAGCGTTCATTTTTGGTTTGACACATGTTTGACATGGAGGCCTATAACAAAAAACCGTGCCTCGAAAGGCACGGTTTACTTGGTGGCGGGGGTTGGATTTGAACCAACGACCTTCGGGTTATGAGCCCGACGAGCTACCAGACTGCTCCACCCCGCGGCGAATGCGTTTATATTGTTTACAGCTAAGCGACTGCTCCAATATAACTGGACATTTAAGACTACCGACCTAAAAAAGTCTAAGCAAATTGTCGAAACAAAACTATGAAACAACCTCAGTTGCAGTTGCGATAAGCGCCCTATGGTCGCTACACAACAAGTCGGATGGATGCACATCTTGAAAATAGATATTTTTTCCTAAAAGCCAATCGATCTGTTGCTTAGGAGAAATACCAGGTGAAGTTAAATATTCGCTTGGAGCAATAAACCCATAATCTTGCGCGATAGGTAAAACTTCAGATGGCAACAAATTAAGATCACCACCAATCGCACAATATTCTTTCTTCGATTGCTTATCTAAAAAAAATCTAAGTTGATTACTAGCCCAATCGTTATACCTAGTCTTACCATGATGGGTATGTAAATGAGTTGTCCCTACACGCAACTTTGTCTTACCCACCTTAATATCTGCAACTAAAGCTTTACGAAGTTGTTGATTGCCATGTTGAGGAAGAACAATCTCTTTCGATTTCAAAATCGGCTGTCGAGAAAAGATAGCGTTATGTTGATAACCTAAACCAAAAAATCTGACACGACAATCAACATAATGATAGTTCAACTCTTTAGCAATTCTTTTTGGTTGATTCACAAAATAGGTACGCAAAGAATAAACATCAAGTTCTTGTACACATAATATATCCGCATCAATAGATGCTACAGATTCAATCATCTCTTTAGTTGAATAAAGAGTTGCAGCATCTTTACCATGATGAATATTAAAAGTCGCAAAAACAAAATCTTCCATAGCGTTACCCTAACCGATCGTAATCAGGCGACTTAACCCTATCGCATCTAAAAACCTTGTCAACTCCGAAGTTATCCAAGTTAACTTATTAAAAAATAAGATAAACCCAAAAAAAGCCATCGTCAAAATAGCAATCCAAGTAAAAACACCAATATTTCGTTGCAAGAATTTAGTAAATCTCTCATAACGAAAAGAAGAATAAACAATAAAACTCATAGTAAAACACAACCCAAGACAATAAAAAAGAATTGTAGAAACCCTTGCGGCAAAAGAATGCTGCGTCGAAGCATATGCAAGCACACCGCCAAGTATTGGCCCAATACAAGGAGACCAACCAAACGCAAAAGCTCCACCAATACCAATAGCCCCAGTATTTGTTACACCCTTCTTTAAGAAAGGACGATTCTCCATCGAAAATAACCGAATATTTGTTACATGGCTCATCAGCAAAATAAACGAAAAAAGAATAAGAAAAAATCCGCCAATCCTCGTAGCAACATCAGTATTTTTAACAAAATATTGGCTCAACTCTGTAGTAGCAAGGGCAATCACAATAAACACTGAAGAAAAACCGATAGAAAAAAATGTACAAATACGAATAACTGTCGATTTAAGTTTTTCTGAATCCTGAAGTTCAGAAATCGACATACCCGAAACAACACCAATCAAACCAGGTAATACTGGAAGCACACATGGAGATAAGATGGAAACAACTCCACCCAAAAACGCAATAAACAAACCCAAAGGTGTTGCGTCAATAGCTATAGCAAACATCACCTTAAATTAAGGAGCTACTTCATATAACGATTTAGCTTGAGGACGTAAATTGTCTGCAATATCTTTTCTTAACGGATTCGTTTTATCACGATCAGAAACAGTTAGATCATCTAACGGCCAATCAAAACCAAGTTCAGGATCACTATATAAAACACCAAGTTCATCACTACCGTTGTAATAATTATCAACCAAATAAGTGATTGTCATATCTGTTAAAGCCAAAAATCCGTGAGCAACACCGCGAGGAATATAGACACCTTTATGATTTTCGCCACTAATTTCTATAGTTTGGCTTTTACCATTAGTTGGAGAACCTTCCCGTAAATCATGCAATGCAACAAGTGCAGTTCCAAACGGAACATACCAAAAATCTTCCTGATAGAGATGATAGTGAAGCCCTACTAACGAACCTTTAATACGTGTAGCACGATTACCTTGAACCATTGTCGGAGCATCCTCGGGAAGCCATTCTTGCCTGAAAGTCTCAACAAACATGCCTCTATCATCACTAAAAATTTGTGGAGTGATAACTAGAACGTCTTCAATAATTTCAGATTTCACAATTTCGGCCATAAGACTAAAGGTTAGTCTATTTACACTATAAAACAATAAAAATATAGACCCTAAACCCGTCGACACAAAAACTATCGCCTAACACAAGTAAAATATATCCAAGAACGAGGAGTTGGATTATTAAATGAGCTGGCAAGTAGCAATGAGTTACCGAAATGATCCAAAGTCAGTTAAAGGTAAAAAAATAGATAAAAATAACCTCAAACGTGTATGGGGTTTTGCTAGATCCTACAAAAAATCTCTTACCTTTTTTTTAATAACCCTCTTAATTTCTGCCGTAGTTGGTGCAATCCCGCCACTTCTTTTTCGTGAACTTATAGATAAAGGCCTTCCAAACGGAAATAATCCAGGTGATCTTGGAGTAATAACTTGGTTAGCTATCCTCGGAGTTATAGTTGCAATCGCCGATGCAACGCTACAAGTTGTTCAAAGATATTTTTCGGCATCAATCGGAGAAGGGCTAATCTACGATTTAAGGGTTGCTCTGTTTAACCATATACAAAAACAACCCCTCGCTTTTTTTACCCGCACACAAACAGGGTCAATAATGAGCCGTTTAAATAATGATGTTATCGGTGCTCAAACCGCAGTCACTTCAACTCTTGGCAGCGTTGTATCTAATATCATCACATTGACAGTAACTCTAGGAGTCATGCTTCAGCTGGAATGGCGATTAACAATCATCACATTAATAGTCCTCCCACTTTTTGTTATTCCAGCACGCAAAGTTGGATACAGGCTCCAAGCAACAGCAAAAGAATCCATGGACTTGAACTCATCTATGAACTCTACAATCGTAGAAAAGTTCAATGTTTCAGGAGCACTAATAGTCAAACTTTTCGGCAGACCCGAAGACGAAAGCAAATATTTTGCAAAACGTGCTAGAAGAGTTGCAGACATTGGAGTTCAACAAGCACTATATTACCGCTACCTATTTGCAATCCTAGGTCTGATTTCAGCAATCGGAGCGGCAGTTGTTTACTTTGTTGGAGGGAAGTTCGCT
>CAUJDU010000041.1 GCA_963169585.1 Actinomycetota bacterium
ATGGATTCATTGTCGATAAGTTCATGAACTCTTGAAACAAAATGGAATGGATCTCGATGTGGAAGTAACTCTACAAGTTGATCAGAATTTTCTAATGGAGGTAAATCGATAAAAGTTTCAGTCATAACTAACAATCTAGTCAATAATGGTTCTAACTCGTGCAAGCACTACAAGCAGATATTTAATTCTTTATCGTGGGAGTATTATTACTTATGTCTGAACAGATCGCAATGCTTTTCCCTGGGCAAGGTACGCAAAAGTCAGGAATGGGTAGCCCATTTATAGATAGACCAGAATTTTCGATCGCTAAAGAAGCTGGTGAAATCTTAAACATCGACACTACCGCTTTACTTTGCAACGATGAATTAACCAGCACTCATGACTCACAACTAGCCATATTACTTACTTCTCTCATTTCTTTTGAAATCTCTAAAAAGCAAAATTTTGAGATTGTTGGCCTAGCAGGACATTCTCTTGGTCAAGTAACTGCTCTCATTTGTTCGGAAGTATTAAGTTTCGAAGAAGGTATTAACTTCGCATCAAAGCGTGCAAACGCGACGCAAAACTGTGCAGATAAATTTGGTGGAGCAATGGCTGCACTCTTAGGTGCAGACCCATCAAGTGCACAACTACTTTGCGATAATTTCGATGATCTATGGATAGCTAACGATAATGCGCCAGGACAAATAGTAATTGCAGGCAATCTGGAAAATATTGAAAAAGCAGCTGAGATTTCACGTGACTATGAAATTAAAAAAGTTGTAAAACTCCCTGTTAATGGTGCATTCCATACTCCTTATATGCAAGAAGGGGCCAAAGAATTACAAGGTGTTCTATCTACAATGACTTTTTCTGAACCTAAATACCCTGTTGTATCAAATGATGATGGCCGTGCTTATCATAATGGGGAGATTTGGCGAGATAAACTTAGTGTGCATGTGGCAAGCCCTGTTAAATGGCGTGACTGCATGGATGCAATTACCCTATTAGAGCCAACAAAATGCCTAGAAGTAGGTTATGGATCAACGCTAGCTGGGTTGGCTAAAAGATGTACTCCAGATCTACCCGTCGAATCCTTTTATGAAGGAGCAATCAATGGTTGATATGCAAGGTGAAAGGATTCTTATTCCAGAGCGGATGATTGTTTCTCCAGCAGATGGAGTTTTTCGTTCTACGAACGATAATACAGACCTCGTCGGTACCGACATAAACATAGATGATGTAATTGGATTTGTTGACACGATTGGCCAATCAATCCCTGTTGTTTCCCCATTTCAAGGAATATTGCATGGCCTCATCGCACATAGCGGTGAACGGCTACGAAAACATGAACCTGTTGCTTGGCTCAGAGTAAGTAAATAGGACTAGTAATGTTTTATATTTCTGGAACAGGTAAAGCAATACCTAGCCAAATAGTTACAAATAACGATTTAGCCCTATATCTTGATACTAATGACGAGTGGATTACTTCAAGGACAGGAATTAAAGAACGTCGAATATTAAAAGATCATACTGAAAATACTGTTACTCTTTCTGCTGGGGCTGCATTAGAAGCAATGAAAAATGCAAACCTCTCCGCAAAAGATATTGATTGCGTGATTGTTGCAACAGCATCTCCAATTCAGCCAATTCCCTCTACTGCGAATCTAGTTGCAGAAATGTTAGGGATACACGGCCCCGCTTTTGACATAAATGCTGCATGTTCGGGATTCGTTTATGGACTCAGCGTTGCTGGTGGTTTTTTTGCACAAAATATGTATGAAAATATTCTTCTAATCGGCGCAGATTCCCTCTCAACATACATAGACAAGCACGATCGATCAACAGTAATTCTCTTTGGAGATGGTGCAGGTGCGGTTACGTTATCTGCAACCGAAAATCCTCAAGCTGGTTTGTTAGGAATAGATCTAAGTGGAGATTCATCGCTTGCTCCTATATTAGAAGTTAGAAATAATAACCATCCTGAGATTGAAGAAAATGCGGAATCACATTTAACGATGAATGGACGTGAAGTATTCAAAGTTGCCGTACGCTCTGTAGAAAAATCAATTGCAACAACCCTAGATTCAGCAAACATTAAAGGACAAGATGTCGACTGGCTTCTGTTACATCAAGCCAACGTTCGAATTATCGATGCAATATGCGAACGTCTAGACATTGACAGAGAAAAAGCCTTAACCAATATAGAAAAGTACGGGAATACCTCAGCAGCATCAATACCGATACTGCTAGCGGAAGTTGCCGAACAAAATCGCTTTAAGGATGGAGATCTTTTAGTATTCTGTGGATTCGGTGCAGGAATGACATGGGGAACTTGCATTTTACGCTGGTTCGAAAACAAATAGGTTAAAACAATGGAAGAACATAACGAAACAAAAATTGCACTAGTTACAGGTGGTTCTCGTGGAATCGGACGCGAATGCGTGATCGAACTAAGTGCAGCCGGATACCAATGTGCATTTTCTTATTCATCTGATGTAGATGGAGCAAACGAGACAATAAAACTTGCCAGCGAAGCTAGCGACGCCGGACTTAGTCCACTCGCAATTAAAAGCGATGTTTCATCACCTGAAAGTGTCGATGAGCTATTCAGCGAAATAGAAAACAAACTAGGAATAGTTTCCATACTTGTAAACAATGCAGGGATCACTCGCGATACTTTGTTAATGCGAATGAAAGATGAACAGTTCAACGACGTTATACAAACGAATCTTACTGGCGCTTTTTACACGATGAGACGCGCATCTAGGAATATGATGAAGAACCGCTGGGGACGGATCATAAATATCTCATCAGTAAATGCGTACGTTGGACCTGTAGGACAAGCAAACTATGCCGCAGCAAAAGCCGGCATAATCGGAATGACTAAATCTGTTGCGAGAGAGTTCGCTTCCAGAAATATCACCGCAAATGCGATTGCACCTGGAGTGATTGAAACAGCAATGGTAGGTGAAACTCCCGAGGAATGGCGTGAAACCATGCTTTCAACCATTCCTCTAGCAAGGTTTGGACAGCCAAATGAGATAGCACATTTGGTAGTATTTCTAGCTTCACAAAACGCTAGTTACATTACGGGCACTGTCATCCCAATTGATGGTGGCGTAGGCATGGGAAACTAGTAGAGTGAATCGATACCTGTAAATCTATAAACAAAAAAAGGAGCACACATGCAACGTGAAGAAATCTTCACCACAATCAAAGATCTAGCTGTCGAACTACTTGGCGTAGACGCTGAAAAAGTAAATGACGAAGCACGATTCAAAGAAGACCTTGACGCAGACAGTCTTGATATCGTTGAATTCGTTATGGGAATGGAAGAAAAATTCGATGTTGAACTTCCTGAAAGCGAAGTTGAAGGCGTAGCTACTGTAGGTCAAGCAGTTGACCTTGTATCTAGCAAAGTATCTTAACCCTTAAGAGAATCAATCAGGAACAACAATGTCAAAACGAAACGATGACAATCGGGCTGTAATCACAGGGCTAGGTGTAAAATCTGCAGCTGGCTGTGACGTCGAGACTTTCTGGGCGAGAGTTCGAAGCGGTGATGCGACTGCACGCGAAATAACAAACTTCGATGCGAGTGCGCTAACTGCACGGATAGCCTGTGAAGTTGATGACGAAGACCTTGCTATAGAAAACTATGCAAACCCAAAGGAAGTACGCCGTTGGGATAGGTTTACACAGCTAGGTGTTGCTGCTGCTATGGATGCATTCAATTCCAGTGGGCTAAAAGAATCGGGTTTTAATTCCGATCGTGCTGGTGTTGTAACTGGTACTGGAGTTGGT
>CAUJDU010000042.1 GCA_963169585.1 Actinomycetota bacterium
AGTTGATTCAGGTTTTTCTTCGTTACAATATGCAACATAGAAAGTAAAATTACGTAATTTAGCTATTACAGTATTGCCACATCCGCTATTTTGAAAAATAGATGTAAAGCCAGTTGTTAAAAAGGCAGCTTCGCCAACAGCGACATCTCTAACCTTAACTTCTTGTGCTCTATCGAAGGCCTCGCTAGAAAGAAGTATCGTTACTCCTATTGTACCTGTATTCCCTTGATTTATTGACCAGATACAACCTTTAGTTGGTGCGATAGAATTTTGGTACAAATTTCCACGAACAATTGAATTTGGAGCATATTTATTTACACTCTCAATTGATAGGCTTTGACAAGGGTCGGGAATTTGTTCTGAAGTAGCATCTGGCACATACGTAACAGTCGGTACTGGCATAACTGTAACGGTTGTGGTTACTTGTACTTTATTTATTGGTTTAGCTTCAGATTTCGTATCTTCGTTAGAAGAAACTGATGACATAATCAAAACGGTAACAACAAACAAAGCCAATGAAAATAATCCATAATTGATTAAGTTCTTTTTCATTATTCTTCTCCTATTTCAATATCCCAACGATCCATGCAGTCTTTACACCGATAACTTAGGATTGTTCCTGGTTCAACAAGTTCTCCGTTTTCAAGTCGATCAAGCAAAAAAGCATCTCCTCCACAATCAACACAAACAATTTGACGTTCAGGTTCAACCAATTTTGAATCGGGGTTATTCATCGTAATTCTATTAACTGGCTTTAACTGAACGTAACTTTGTTGGGGCTTCTCTAACAAGTTTAGGTAAAGCTATTCTTCCAGTTCTCTGGATTGCGACAACACCATGTGGCCTTACTAGATCTTCGAAGGCATCTACTTGGTCGGGAGTTCCTGTCATCATCAGAGTGAGAGAATCGTGACCAACATCAACAATACTTCCTTCAAAAATTGCTGCTAGTTCGGTTACCATCCCTCGATTATTTGCATCTGCTTCAATAGTGACAAGAATAAGTTCACGCTCTATTCCTTCCCCATTACCGATCTCAGTAATTTTAATTACTGGAATTAATTTATGGAGCTGTTTTACCACCTGTTCTAGTGGTGTACCGTCTGCATTTACAACGATTGTCATTCGTGAAAAGTTTTCATCTTCTGTGGGTGAAACAGCTAAAGAATAAATATTAAAACCTCGTCTAGCAAACAGAGCTGCAATTCGTGTTAGAACACCAAATTTGTTTTCGACCAACACAGAATAAATGTGGTGTCCAGAATTAGAATAACTTGTTTGTCCCATATTACTTTTCCTTCCTTAAGAGGGTCCGACCCTCTAATCACTTATCGAACATAGGTCCTAACTCTATTTGAGAATTTGTTCTTCCTACGGGAACCATAGGGAACACTTTCTCAGCAGGATCGATTCTAAAATCAACAACAACTGGCCTATCGTTTATTGAATTAGCTTTTTCAATGGTTGGGATAACATCCTCAACTTTATCAACTCTAAAGGCTGCACAACCCATTGCTTCAGACCATTTAACAAAGTCTGGAATTGTTTCCGAAAGATGTACTTCGCTATAGCGTTCTTCATAAAACAATTCTTGCCATTGCCGTACCATACCTAAATAGGAATTATTCAATATTGCGATTTTGACAGGAATTTTTTCAATTGCTGCAGTAACAAGCTCTTGAGCTGTCATCTGGAAACAACCATCACCATCAATGCCCCAGACCATTGACTCTGGCTTAGCAACTTTGGCACCTATCGCCGCTGGGATACAAAATCCCATTGTTCCAAGCCCGCCAGAATTAACCCAAGTGTATGGGTAATTGAACTTCCAATACTGACTAGCAAACATTTGATGAGTTCCGACACCTGCAACCAAAATTGTATCTTTAGGTGAAGCATCTCGGATTTGTTCGATACAATATTCTGGCTTTAAAAGTGTATCGTCAGTTTTATCGTATTTAAGTGGAAATTCTTTTCGCCAAGCATTGAGTTGGTCCCACCATTTGGATAAATCTGGCTTACCTTCTTTTTCAAATACTTTTTTAGTAGCTCCAATAAGTTTCTCTATTATTAATCTGGCATCGCCAACAATGGGAACATCTGGATTACGTACTTTTCCAAGTTCAGCAGGATCTACATCAACATGGATAACTTTTGCGTTAGGCGCAAAGCCGTCTTTCTTACCTGTAACACGATCATCGAAACGTGCACCTAAGGTAATTAAAAGGTCACTTTCTTGCATTGATGTAATAGCAGTGTAATTACCATGCATTCCAGGCATACCTAAACATTGTTCATGTTCGTCGGGAAAAGCTCCTCTAGCCATCAAAGTTGTAACAACTGGAGCACCAGTTAATTGTGCAAATTCTTTCAATGCCTCTGCAGCTCTTGCCTTTAGAATTCCGCCCCCGGCATAAATTACAGGCCTTGTTGAATTAGCAATAAGTTTCGCAGCTTCTTTTATTTGTTTTGGATGTCCATTAGTTGTTGGCTTGTAGCCGGGCAATGAAATATCTTCAGGCCACTCCCACTCCATCTCCGTATTTGCAACATCTTTTGGAAGGTCAATTAAAACAGGTCCTGGTCTTCCCGTTGTTGCAATATGAAATGCTTGCTTAACAATTTTTGGTATATCTTGGGCATCTGTAACTAACCAGTTGTGTTTTGTGACTCCCATTGTGATTCCAACTGTGTCACATTCTTGGAAGGCATCTGTGCCTATTACTGCAAGAGGAACTTGTCCTGTGATCACAATCATAGGAATTGAATCCATCATCGCATCTGCTAATGGGGTAACGATATTTGTTGCTCCAGGGCCCGAAGTAACAATAGCGACTCCAGGTTTTCCAGTAGCATGCGCGTAACCTTCTGCCATATGACCTGCACCTTGTTCGTGTCGAACAAGAATATGTCTAATCGGTGAATCAATTATCGGATCATAAACAGGCAGAATTGCCCCTCCCGGATAACCGAACACGACATCAACATCTTGCATTTCAAGGCTTTTGACGAGGGCCTGGGCTCCGGTAATTTTCATTTCTCTCCTATCTAGCTTCGCGCATTAAACATCTCTATGTCAGGCATTCAATCAAACAAAACGTTTCCGATTTGTGTCTTTCCTAATGTCAGACCTCTTCAGAAATGAAAAGGCCCTCCATTTGGAGGGCAGACGCTTACTTTCGCTATTAGCGAAAAGTAAGCTAGTTAAGTACCACGAGGTTGTTAGTCATATCTGTTGAATACAATAGTCTATTGGCTATCCCTTTCGCAATATATATAACCTTTCTACCTTTTCAAAAAGAGCTAAATATTTAAATTGTACGAAATATAACTACATTTCAGATAAGTAGGATTTTGGTAGTCGCCCAGGCTAAATCACTATTTATAAGGTGTACTTTTTGTACCTTATATTATATATTTAGATTGTGGAATTCCCTAATGATCCTGTACCTTATGCTGTGTTGGTATCCCACGTTAACGAACTCCATCTACATTCACCTATACAACTTCCTCTCGAAACGGAATTAATTGGCAATTGCACAATTTTTGCTGTTGGATTAACTACGGGACTATCGAAACCTTACTTCCCCAATGGTTCGCCACTAGCCGGTCAAGTTCCCCATAATATTCATTCTTCGGCACACACACATACCGGCATCATTACTCCACCAGATAGAGTTGAGCTATCACTTGGTTGTGTTCAACATCAATTCGATTCATTAGAACAAATAGTAGCCCATGTTAATGATCCAAAAAATAATGTTGTTGTTGCAACTGTTGGAGGGGCTGGCCATGCTTTTAACGTCGTTAGAACAGATCAAGGTACAAAGATTGCTGACGCACAATATGGATTTATATGTGATCTTGACGATTGGGAAAGCATTTTAAAAATAGCTTCTGGCATTCAAGACCGATCCATTGAAGGAAACTTTTCAATGATGAATGTAACTGAACACGATGCAACTTTTGCACGTCATCTAGCAAACTTAGATAAATGTATGGCACAGTTTTCCACGCATCCTGTTGTTGCCGAAAAAATGGATTCTTCTGGAATGCAGCTACATTTAGATCAACATGATACGGCAGGTGCCATATTGAGCCATGTAACCGATCCTGATGTTGTTAATTCAATTAGTTCTTTCGATTCGATCGGTTTTAGGTATACGCAAGATGAAGATCATCCAAATCAAAGTATGTGTATAGAAATAAACACAACTGAACTTGAACTCAAACCAGGCGATTGGATAGCAGCACGAGATTCCATGGGAGACCCGATCATCTTATTGGGAGCTAAAAAGGGAATTTGTGAAATGCGTCTTGATCCGTACAAAGCAACTTTAACTGACCGTGATATAAACGAAGACCTACGTGTTATTGCCTCTAGTGCTTCACTTGATTTGCGTAGGTGTGAACGTACGCCATATTCAATCACCCCTCCAAATATTTCTAAAGAGATAAATTTTGAGAGATAACTCGGGGGTCTGATCCGACAAAGTTTTGCGAATATTGAGAATAGTACGTTTACACTAATAGTGCTTTTGGCTCATATTTGCTATCCGCCCACAAATTGCATAAAAAGACTCATATGTTACATTTCGCTGGCCGAAGTATAATGCATGAATTCAAACGCTCTTCTTATCTCTCGAGACGGAGCAGAACCAACATTATTTGGTATTGCTTTTCTAACTCGTAGGAGAACATTCCTACTATTAGCACTTTTCTTTTTTGCAGTTCTGGGCTATACCGGAATGAAGTTTGCACAAGCAACAACGGCAAACTTTACTCAAAGCACATGTTTAGGTCTTGCATGTAACGAAGATTTTGTTGACGACTTAACTAATGATGATGTTGCAATTGATAGCAATGGAAATGTTTGGAGTGTCAGCCAAAGTAACAATGCTGTCACTAAATATGATCAAGATGGCCGCCAACTTATTACTTTAGGTTCACAAAATAAGGATTCCTATGGTGCACCAGAGTCTGGTTCTGGAACTGGAGAATTTTCTTCACCGTCTTCCATAAGCATAGATAGCTCGAATAATATTTTCGTTTATGATGCAGGAAATTACCGTGTACAAAAATTTTCCGCCGATGGTACATTTTTAACCCAGTTTGGATCGTACGGAGGAAATGATGGGCAATTTGATGCCTACGGCGATCTCGCAACCGACAGTTATGGTTCACTGTTCTTGTTGGACAAATCAAACACTCGTGTACAAAAATTTTCTGCCGATGGAACCTACCTAGGGAAATTTGGTTCGTATGGAACTGGTGATGGACAATTCGTTTCACCGACTTCAATGGACGTTGATAGTTCTGGAGCTATCTGGGTAATTGATGAATACTATGGATCATATGAATATATGAGAACCTTAACCAAATTTAACAGCGATGGGTCCTTTAACAGAAAGGTAACACTAGGCACCCAAAATGAAAGTTATATCGGAACTATATCTGGTATTGCTGTAAATCGGAACAATAACAGTGTCTACCTTTTAGATAGTCAAGAGAGCAACATAATCACGTATGATGCCTACGGCGTTTTTCTATCGCAACTAGATGTTACGGGTAGCTACTATGGGAAACCAGGTATAGATAATTCTGGCAATATATATGTACCAGAACAATCCAATACCAGTATCTACAAATATAATGCAAGTGGCGTGCTACAAGAAGATTTGCTTGATGTAGATGTAAGTCTAAAGTCCAACATAGGTGTTTCTATAAATTCATATGGCGAGATAGCAGCTGTCGATGCCCACTACGATAGGAATATAGTTACGGTCTTAGATGCGGATAATCATTACAATTTCGAGATAGGAGAACGCGGCTCTTACTCTTCTTATGAGGGCGAGCTTGGTGGTGATCTTTTCGCAGTAGCACACGATTCTTATGGAAATATATTTGTAAGCGATGCTGCCAATAGCAGAATCCTCAAGTTTTCAAACACAGGCCAATATCTAGATGAAATCACTATAGATTACGGTGGGGATAGATTTATGATATCCAGCATTGCTGTAGCAGATGATGGAACACTTTATGTTTCTGAAATCGGCGATTCAATTTCAAGAATACGCATCGTCAATACAACCAATTCAACACAAAGTACATTTGGAAGTTTCGGTACTGATCCTGCGCAAATGACCTACAATTATGGCATCTCTATAGCTTCAAATGGCAATGTTTTTGTCCCTAACATGATGGGAGGAGCCATAAATATCTTTAGTAGTCAAGGTAGCTATATTGGACAGCTTGAAGTTCCAACTACCCCGGCTGTGAATCCATTCAATCCAAGTGCCATAGACATTGATACTGATGGAACGCTCTATGTCACAGATATGGCGAATTCGAGGATCATAAAATATAATAGCGACTTAACATACTCATCAGAATACGCGGTTACAGGCATACGTGAAGGTGATCTTCCTGGAACACTCAGCGTTAAAAATGGAAAAATTGCTGTTTCAATCCTAAATATGGAGAACAGTCCTGGCTATGTTCTTGTGTACAACGATGAAGACTCTACTACTAGCACAACTACTACAACTACTACAACTACTACAACTTCGAGTACTACTACGACAACAACTACACCAACAACATCAACAACATCACCTGATACAACAACCGATGACGACGGTGATAATACTACAAACTACATAGAAAATAATGGGCCAAATAATGGTGATAGTAACAACGATGGTTCCCCCGATTCTGAACAAGAAAATATTACAACGTTTGTTTCACCTGCAACAGGAAAATATGTAACTGTTGGTGCACCTACTGGTGTAAGTGTAACTCAAGTATCTGGAGTTACAAGCTCGTCACTACCAAATTCTGATACAGGATTGTATTATCCAGGAGGATTTGTCCATTTCGAAGCTGAAACAGGAGTTGGTGACACCATTGAAGTTCAAGTTGTATTCCATGGAGTTACAGAAAACATTGCAGA
>CAUJDU010000043.1 GCA_963169585.1 Actinomycetota bacterium
TAATCAAATGAGAGAATTGTGCTCGGGAGGAAGGAATCGAACCCTCAATAACAGTACCAGAAACTGTCGTGTTGCCTGTTACACCACTCCCGAATATGACATATAGTTTAGCCTCAATAACTATTTTTACCTTACTTTACCAACTTCAAAATAGCGGAATCTTTTGAAACCCTCCTGAATCCAATAATTCGCCCCAAGCTAACTCGACCTGCTTCCGATAAAAAATATTTATGTTCTGCACTACCAGTAATAGGTGAATTTTTAGCTGGAGAAGTTATGGCTTTAAGTCCAAACTCTTCCGCTATCAATCTAGATCTAAGCATATGAAAACCATCAGTTACAATAACTACTTTTTCTACACCTTGGTCTTTTGCAAATGCACTTGCATCACGAATTGAATCATAGGTTGAAATTCCGTGTACCTCGCGTAAGATATTTGAGTCATCCACCCCTCTATTGATTAGATAGTTTGCACTTGCACTTGCTTCTGTTGTTACGTCACCAGGCTGATTACCGCCAGTAACAATTATCTTTGGGGCAATACCACGGTTATAAAGATCTAATGCGTGATCTAATCTTGCTTGTAAAACTTTTGAAGGTGTACCGTTAAATTGTGCTGCACCTAATACTAAAATTGCATCGACTCGTGTATTCTCATTTACCTGATCTATTCTTGCGGAACTAAAAACCTGTATATAAGTAAAAGCAAAATACATAAAAGGTAAAAGCAATAAGATAAGAATTATTTTAAGCTTATATTTACGCTTCTTTTTACGAGGAGCTTTCACAAAATCATTGTTTTTATCTATTGCAGATCTTGGACTTGTTTTAGATTCGCTGGTAGCTCTGCTTACAACTTTGATTTCCGATTGAGCCATTATCAGCCTAAAAGTAATTTTGCATTTCGCATTCGTCGAATAGCTTCGTCTCTGCCTATCAATTCAATAAAATCAAAAAGAGGTAGGCCAGAAGTAGAACCCTCAATAGCAATATAAACTGCCGGAAGTGCTTTCCTTGGTTTCAAACCGATCTCGCTGACGACATCGCGTAAATCGATTCCTACTAACGTCCAATCACAATCAGTCAAATGTTTCTCAACTGCATCAAGAATTTCTATAGCCTGATCTGTAGATCGTAAAGCTTCAACATATTCTTGGCCGATAGAAAAATCTTGTGCAAATAATGGATCCATTTGGTCCAGCATTGCAACAAATGTTGTGGCTCTAGGTTGTGCAAGCTCTACTGCCCTCTCGAATCGCTCAAAATCATATGAAGAACCGTACCTGGCATCAGCCATAGTTTTGAGCCGGGTAACGATAGAAGTTGTTTGCATTGCACGTATGTATTCTCCATTCATCCATTCAAGTTTTTTAACATCAAAAATTGCACCCGATTTATTTACATTAAAGATGTCGAACTCTGAAATCATCTCTTCCAATGTTACAATTTCACGATCGTTACTTGGAGCCCAACCTAGTAACACCAAATAATTAACCATAGCTTCTGGAAGATATCCTGCATCTCTGTAGCTCTCTAGAGAAACAGCACCATGTCTTTTTGATAACTTTGAACGATCTGGCGCTAAAATCATTGGAGTGTGCGCATAAAAAGGCTGTTCTGCATTACCTAGTGCACGCCGTAAAGCAAGAACTCTATGGGTAGAGTCGATCAAATCCTCACCGCGAACAACATGTGTTATGTCCATGTCGATATCGTCTATAGCATTTGCTAAGAAAAATGTAGGTGTTCCATCTCCACGCTCAATAACAAAATCACTAACATTCTCCCAGAGAACACTAACTTTCCCTCGAATAGCATCTTCAAATTCACTAGTACCAGAATCAGGTGTGATAAATCGAACAGTTCTTGGCCGACCCTCATTTTTATAAGCTTGAATTTGATCTTGTGTTAAATTCCTAGCACGCCCGTCATATCCTGGTGGAAGCTTTTTCTCCTTACGTTCTGCATTGATAGCTTCTAGTTCCTCTGGAGTTTCAAAACACTCGTAAGCTAATCCTTTTTCTAAAAGAGAATTTATGGCTTGTGTATACATTTCAAAACGGTCTGATTGATAGATGATATCGCCATCCCAATCTATCCCCATCCAACGCAACATCTCACAGAACGCATCTGCATGTTCACGTTTTGATCTTGTCACATCGGTATCTTCGATACGCATAAAAAATTCGCCACCTAAATGTCTGGCATAAAGGAAATTATAGAGAGCAGTCCTGGCGGTACCAACATGAAGTTGTCCTGTAGGCGATGGGGCTATACGAAGTCTAGGTTGGATGTGAGGTTGAGTCATACGCATCTAAGCCTAGTTAATGATGTGCCTCATTACCTAAAACCACTAAAAAAGGTCTTCTATTTGTTCCCACCAACCACTTATAGTCTCGTGATTTAGCTCAGCATTACCCGAAATTATTTCTTCTGGAATTGAATTCACAATTATTCTACGTTTATGTTCATCATGGCCAATTCCATGAACAAATTTAGGTCGCCAATGTTCCTCTCCTTGTTCAGGTTCACCGTGAAAACCAAAAAGATGTGATGCAAATCCGATATCACCGACAATAGGTGCACGCCCAAAAAAAGATGCTCTTCTCATTGCTATTTCAGCCAACAAGATTTCTACATCTTCAATATGTTCACCTTTAACTAAATACCAATTCTTCGATGCCCTTTTCGCAAGAGTTATTGCAAAACCAATATTTGGGCCAGCATGACCAATCAACTTTCCATGCCTAATTATCTGATCCTTGCCAACATAACCAGGCCCACTCGCTAGCCAACCCTTAGGGGCCGGAGTATCAATTCCTTCGGGCATATTTTGTTCATGACGAGGTTCGTCTATCATCCTCTTAAAAATAAAATCTTTGGTAGCCATATAGAAATATTAGTAGGAAATATCAGACCGAAGTAGGCCAATAACCATAGAATCGCACAGCGCTTGCCATGATGCTTCAATTATATTTTCGCTTACCCCGAGTGTACTCCAGCTCTCCCTACCATTTGTGCTGTCAATTAGAACTCTAGTTACAGCTCCAGTTGCTTTATCCGAATCTAAAATACGGACTTTATAGTCAAGTAAGTGCACATCTTTAATAGTTGGATATTGAGATTCAATAGCTTGCCTTAGGGCATTATCTAACGCGTTGACTGGGCCGTTACCAAATGCGCTTTCGCTATATTTCTTTCCTGCTATCTCTATCTCAATTTTGGCCTTCGTTTTTAAAGATAGAGATGATTGAAATGCGCCAACTTTAGCATTTCTTTCATCGACTACAACTTCAAAAGTTTCAACGTTAAAAAAGTTTTGTTTCCAACCTGTGGCTTGCCTGATTAAGAGTTCGAGCGATGCATCCGCAACTTCAAAATGATATCCGTTATATTCGAGTTTCTTCAATTTATCCACAACGTCAATAACTTCTACTTCTTCAAGGACTACCCCCAATTCACGAGCTTTTATTTCGATTGCAGTTCTACCTGCCATCTCTGAAACAGCAAACCTAGTTCTATTCCCGACTTTTTCTGGGTCTATATGTTCATAGGCATCCGACCTCCTTGAAATTGCAGAAGTATGCACCCCAGCTTTATGAGTAAAAGCCTTAGACCCAACAAAAGCAGCTTGAGGATTCAAAGGCATATTCACTAGTTCGGCAACATTTGATGCAATCGGTGCTAATAAAGCAATATTTTTAGGATCAATTGTTCTTATACCTTTTTTCAAAGACAAGTTCGCTATAACTGGAACCAAATTACAATTTCCAGTTCGTTCACCGTAACCGTTAATTGTCCCTTGGACTTCTTTTGCTCCGGCATCGACCGCTGCTAGCGCATTTGCAACTGCACAAGCACCGTCGTCATGTGCATGAATAGAAATAATTGGAGAATTATCAGAGTTAGAAAATCTGGAAGCAACTTCAGTAACTATACTGTGAACTTCATCGGGGAGCGTACCACCATTTGTATCACAGAGAACTAAGAAATCAGCTCCCGAGGATGTAGCTGCATCCAAACATCTGAGCGCAAAATCTTTATTGTTTTTAAAACCGTCAAAAAAATGTTCTGCATCAAAATGGATGCTTCTACCTAAATTTACAAGGTAACCAACCGAGTCTGAAATCATTGCAATGCCTTCTTCCAAAGAAGTACGCAAGGCTTGTTCAACATGATAATCCCAGGTCTTTCCAAATAAGCACAGATCTTGAACTTCACTATCGACCAGTGCATTTATCACCAAATCCTCTTTAGCATTTGTGTATGCTTTCCTAGTTGCACCGAAAGCTACAAGTTTTGAATTTTCAAGATTTAGCTCGGATTTTGCCCTCGAAAAAAAATCTGAATCTTTAGGGTTAGCACCTGGCCAGCCAGCTTCGATGAAATGTACGCCTAAAATATCAAGCTGTTCTGAGATGTGAAATTTATCTTCTACCGTTAACGAAATACCTTCCAGCTGGCTTCCATCTCTCAAAGTTGTATCAAAAATATACACAGCTTGTGCATTATGTGGAGCTTGGACATCCATATCAAATCTCTTCTAACATTATTATTTACATGCTTGTGCGATTTCATCGCCTATTTGGGTTGTTGATCCAACAAATGCAGTTGTTATCTCTAGAGCTTTTCTGATTTTTTGTGCAACTTCGTTTTCTCCAAGAAATTCGCACATCATCGCTGCTGATATGATTGCTGCACGAGGGTCCGCCAAGTTTTTTCCTGCAATATCAGGTGCTGAACCATGTACCGGTTCAAACATAGAAGGTGTTTGACGTGTTGGATTTAAGTTTCCACTCGCTGCCCTACCGATACCACCTGAAACTGCCCCTCCAAGATCAGTCAAAATATCGCCAAAAAGATTGTCCGTTACTATAACATCAAACCGAACAGGGTCTTCCACAAAATAAATACATGCAGCATCAATATGTGAATATGCTGTTTTAACGTCAGGATATTCCAAAGCAACTTCATTAAAAGTTCTATTCCATAGATCTCCAGCAAATGTAAGCACATTTGTTTTATGTACCATAGTCAAATGCTTTTTTGGTCTCGATTGCGCAAGCTCAAAAGCATAACGGATACATCGTTCTACACCGTGTCGAGTGTTTACAGAGCCCTGGGTTGCAACTTCACCTTTGGTTCCCCTGCGCAGAACTCCACCTTCACCAACATATGGACCTTCAGTATTTTCTCGAACACAAACCATGTCTATCGCTTGTCCACTTGGTGATGTAGGAGAAAAAAACGGTCGCAAATTTATATATTGGTCAAGATCGAATCGCATTTTTAATAACAGTCCGCGTTCTATGACTCCAGGAGGAACTTCTGGAGTACCTACTGCGCCTAAAAGTATGGCATCAAACTTTCGTAGTTCTTCGAGAGTTTCGTCACTTAAAATTTCGCCATCTTTTAGGTAACGTGCTCCACCAAGATCAAACTCTTGACCTTCGTAATTAAGGCCTGCAGCTTTTAAAACTTTTCCAGCTTCTTTAACTACATCAGGGCCTATGCCGTCCCCGCCGATTATTGCTATTGAATATTGATTCATATTTTCCTATTTAATGTTATGTCGCCAGCCGAATTTATCTTCGGTTCTTCCAAATTGTATATCTATTAGTTCTTGTCTTAAAGACATAGTTATTTCCCCTGCTTTACCATCACTTACAATAGTTTTTGTGGCGCTTGTAACGATTGAACCGATTGGGGAAATTGTTACCGCCGTCCCGCAAGAGAATGCTTCGGTTATTTGTCCAGAAGAGATTTTTTCGATAATTTCATCAAAAATTAATTTTTCTTCCTTTACTATGTATCCGCGTGATTTAGCCAAAGTAAGAATTGAATCTCGAGTTATGCCATCTAGAAGACTTCCATCTAAGACAGGAGTAGTTAGTTCAACATTTCCTGATGTATCTCGTGAGATAAAACAGATATTGCTAGTACCCATTTCTTCTATATATTTCCGCTCTTTAGCATCTCGCCAAAGCACGTCTTGGCAATCATTTTCTTGCGCTTCATCTTTTGCAATCAAACTGGCTGCATAGTTACCTGCACATTTCGCCATTCCAGTTCCGCCATCTACTGCACGAACATATTTATCGGTTGCAAAAATGGATATAGCCGGGACATCTGAGATCGATTGGAAAAATGGTGCTACTGGTGAAGCGATAATCAAAAATAAATATTTGTTAGCAGCACGTAATCCAATATGTGCTTCACTTGCAATCATGAATGGGCGCAAATATAAAGATTGCCCTTCAATCTGAGGTACCCAATTTCTATCAGTTAGAACGAGCTTGTCACACGCTTGTATAAATAGTTCTTCATCTATTTCGGGCATAGCCATTCGAATGGCTGACCTGTTGAAACGTTGTGCATTTTTTTCTGGACGAAACAAAACTAAATCATTTTCTGGGGTTCTATATGCCTTCATTCCTTCAAAAATTGCTTGACCATAATGAAAAACCATCATCGCTGGCGAAACGTTTAAATCTTGATGCCCTACAATCTGGCCGTCATGCCAACCATTTTGCCTGTCGTATTTGACCAGAGCCATGTGATCTGTAAAAGAAATGCCGAATCCAGGATTTTTTAAGATTTCTTCTCTTTTTTCGCCTGGAATACATTCGACGTCAGATTTAACAAAAATTGTATTCAATTTATCCATAGTTTCCTCTAAGTTGCGCTTAACCTATCCTACAATGTTTATAAATGAAACTCTCCTGAATTAAATCCTATCAGGTTCACCACAATATGGACATTTCACTCAATGAGGATTCTTTTTATCTACTACTATCTCTGCCATGAAGAAAATCTTGATACCTATCCTTATCGTGGTTGTAGTAGCAGCTGGTTTCGTGTTCTGGTATTTTGGGATCAGAGACGATTCTTTAAATGTATCAACTAACAGCATTGATTCATCCAAAACGACTAACACAATTAGAGCTAGCGATTCTCCCGAAGGCACATGGGTTATACAACGCCAGAGCGATGTTTTTGTTGGATATGAAATTAAAGAGGTATTCGCCGGAAATAATGCAAGAGCAACAGC
>CAUJDU010000044.1 GCA_963169585.1 Actinomycetota bacterium
CCATGAGAGTGTACTTCTAAGGGGATAATTTTTCCACCTTCGATTGTGTATCCATCATCTAATTCAGAAATTAAAATCCCTGCACGATTTAAGTGGTCAACAACAGTAGAAATACGGTCAGATTCTTTTACTCGTAGCTCATTTGCATTAGAAACACTAGATTTACCTTTTGCTTGGGCCATAGCTAATGCCAATATCGGAAGCTCATCAACCATTGAAGAAATATTTTCTGAAATGTTCACACCAGAAATTTCCGAATATTTAACGTTAATATCTCCAACACTTTCGCCGAGTTGTGTGCCTGTCTCAATAATTTCTATATTTGCTCCCATATCTTGCAGCACGTCTATCCATCCAATTCTTGTTGGATTTAGCAAGACCGACTTTATAGTTATATCGCTTCCAGGAATTATTACACCAGCAACGCAGAAAAAAGCAGCCGATGATGGATCACCAGGAATGACTGCATCAAAACCTTTAAGAGGATTTTCTGGTGGATAAATAGTAATTTCTAACGCATTGTTGATTTGTGTGACTTCGATATCAACTCCCATTGCTTTTAGCATTAGTTCTGTATGATTTCGTGTTTGTTTTGGCTCAATAACAGTTGTTGGGTTCTTAGAATATAATCCGCTTAACAACATCGCACTTTTTACCTGCGCACTTGCAACCTTCATCTCTATGCGCCCACCAGCTGGCACACTTTGGCTTATAACTACTGGAGTAAAAGAACCTTCACGTCCTTTGATATCTACACCTACATTACATAATGGCTCGATTACACGATCATGAGGACGTTTAGACAGAGACGGATCACCAATTAAAGAAATATTTTTAACTTCTTGACCACATAAAAGCCCAGTTAATAAACGTAATGTTGTACCTGAGTTTCCACAATCAAGTTCTAAGTTTTCGCCATGTAAAGACCTAAGCCCCATACCTTTAACCTGAAGCACATCATCATTAAAAGTAATATCCGCACCCAAACGGTTAAGAATTGAAACAGTAGATTTTACATCACCACCATGAGAAATATTTTCAAAAGTCGAATCTTCATCCGCAAGACAAGACAACATGGCTGCTCTATGGGAAAGGGACTTATCTCCAGGTAAATTGATTTCACCTTTTAAAGGTTTGATTTCCATCACATCTCCAAATTCTAAGATATATCGCTACGTTTAGCATGGAAACCGTTATCAACCAATCTTGTAATCAGCAACTCGGCATCTTCAGGCCTAACAATTAGGCTTAGAACACCTCGGTCTTCTTCTAATGCATGAACAATTTTAATATCATAGACGTTTAGATCAGAAGAAAGCGCAGTAATTTTAGAAAGAACTCCAGGAATGTCTGGAACAGGGATAAGAATCTCGCTTAGGTTCTCCAGTCTTCGTGCAGCATCTGGCAGAGAACCTCGTGCACTTCTTGCCCTATCAAATAGGTCTTCAACAGTATTGAAATCTGAACTATCGATACTGTCTCTTATCTTTGATAGGTTTTCGATATAAGTACTAAGCGCCTTAGATATTTCCGTGCCGTTATCTTGTATAATGTCCATCCACATTTGTTTATTATTAAATGCAATTCTTGTCATGTCCCTAAAACCACCGCCAGCCAAACGCAGAATAATTTCGTTATCGCTAGCCTTGTCTGCAGCTATATCCATTAAGGCAGACGAGGCCAGCTGTGGGAGATGGCTAATGTTTGCAACCAATTTATCGTGCTGGGCTGGAGATAAGATGCAGTGTTCGGCACCGATAGAGCTAACAAAAAGCTCTAATTTTTCAATATGTTTTAGCGAATTGTGTTCTGGTGGGACAAGAATCCACATCTTAGATTCAAACATATTCTCACGAGATGCATCGATCCCGCTCTGTTCGGAACCTGCCATTGGGTGGCCACCAATAAATCTATCGCTTAGATCTCGATCTAACTTGGAAACTTCATCACAAATTACACTTTTAACTGAGGAGACATCAGAAACTATGGCGCTACCGCGCAATGCACGTTCCACTAAAGTTGTTGCTGTTCGAGATGGGACACATAAAACAACAATGTCACAAGTATTTGAAAGTTCCTCTATTGACATCTCAGAAGAAATAATTTTCTCCTTAATTGCCTGTGATACAACTTGTGTATCTATATCCGTACCATAAACGCTATGGCCAGCCTTCGAGCTCGCTTTTGCGAGTGATGCTCCGATTAAGCCCAACCCTACTATCCCTATTTTCATGTCTTATTTCAATCGGTTAGATCTTTACGCAATGCTCTAGCATTACCTAAAAATACATGGTGAATATCAGATTTTTGTTTATTGGCTTGTATATGCATCATCACACGGATACATCTAGGTAATGAAGCAATAATATTCAATTCTTGTGCACACATTAGAGGGACATCATCTAGACCCAAACTGCGAGCAGCTGTAGCAGGAAATTCTTGAACCAAGTCGGGTGTTGCAGTAAAGAGGATAGAGACGATCTGTTTTTGTGTAATATTGTTTTTGTCCATTATTGCAGCGACTAATTCTTGAGTAGCTTTAGTAATTTCTTCTTTAGAATCAACATCACAGGTGGTTGCACCTCGAATAGCAAAAAATGTCATGGGAATAACCTAGCCTATTTGTTAGTCTTTCTTAGAAATAGTTTTCAATTGCGAAGCAACTTTTAACCCTTGTATTTCCGATAGGGTCAACTCCCGGTAAGAACCGGGTTTCAACTTTTTGTCTTCTAAGTTAGCTATCTTTGTTCTAGTAAGCGTTATTACAGGAAAACCAACAGCTTCGGCCATTCGACGTATTTGTCGATTTCGGCCCTCATGGATGATTATTTCAATCAGGGATTCCCCTGATTTAGATCCTAGAAGTCGAACCTTACATGGTGCCGTAATTCCATCTTCAAGCTCTACACCGCTTCGTAAGGTTTCAATTGCTTTCTCATCTATTTCGCCTTTTAGTTGTGCAATATATCTTTTTTCAACCCCAAACTTAGGATGGGTTAACTTATATGTCAGATCTCCATCGTTAGTTATTAATATCAATCCTGTGGTGTCAGCATCTAAACGGCCAATTGGGAAAAGTCTCAAATTAGATTCAATTAGGTCAACAACTGTCTGTCTATTGTTTTCATCAGAAGAAGTTGATATAACCCCTAAGGGTTTATTCAAAAGATAGGTGTGATATTCAACTTTCAAATCAACATTATGTGAATCGATTGTGATTTCATCTGAGCTAGATGCTCTGTCTCCCAATTTGGCTTGTTCGCCGTTAATAAAAATTCGGCCAGCAACAATCATCTCTTCGATCGTTCGTCTTGAACCAAGCCCAGAGTTTGCTAGTAGTTTTTGAATCCTCATAGGATTCTCAGCCTCTATACTTTTTCCGGTTGGATCTTGCATCATTAGCTAGACGAATTTGTAGGAGTAGTTATCTCTCCTAGCAGCGATTTTTCAAATTGTTCCATTATTGATGCATCTGGAACAAAATCTCCCAAGCTAGGAAGTTCATTAACTGATGAAAGACCAAGTCTTTCTAGAAACTCGTGGGTAGTCCCATAAAGAATTGCTTGGCCTGGACCTGAATCTCTACCAGTCTCAGCAATATAACCTCGAGATTCAAGAGTTTTGATCACGCTATCTACATTTACTCCACGGATGGATGAAATTTGTCCACGGCTAACAGGTTGTTTGTATGCGATTACAGCAAGTGTTTCCATTGCTGAAGGCGATAAACGTGCATTCAATGGCTCAGTTATAAATCTCGCAACCACGTCATAACAATCAGGAGAGGTAATGAAGCGATAACCTTGTGAGGTTTTTGAAATCCTAAATCCTCTAGCTGTGTCTTCATATTCCTGTATCAATTCTTCTATAGCCGCATTAATTTGTTGGGGATCTTTCGCACAAGCACTGGCGAGCTCTTCCAAAGTTACAGGTGAACTAGCTGCTATTAGAACTGCTTCTATTGCAGAATGAATATTTTCTTGTGCGTTCATAATTTTCCTTATGTGTTAACTTTACAGGAAGTCCGACCTAGCAAAATAAACATACTTCGTATGTCACATTTCATAAAGCAGCTGACCTCACCGGCATCTCTTTAGTTTGATCTTCTCCCCAGTCATCTTCATTCACATCGATATCTTCAAGATCTCGCGTTTGAAGTAATTCAATGTCAATGTCTCCAATAGAATCGGTACCGCCTGCTTCAATATCTATGTAGCCTTGTTTGTATAGTTCTAAGACTGCTAAAAAGCTTACAACGATATGCATTTTTGAAGGTGCGGTTGCCATTAAAGATCTAAATGACTTTTTTGATCCAA
>CAUJDU010000045.1 GCA_963169585.1 Actinomycetota bacterium
GACAGCACATCAAGGTAGCAAATACTCATCTTCATTCTGCTGGTCGAATATCGAATCCAAATCCTCGCGCTTGTGAACAGTTGCGATTGATGCTGAGGTACTGCGAGGAGGGTGGCGTGCGGCTTGTTGGTGGAGATTTCAATTTGTTGAGAGACGATGTGGTTCCGATATCTGAAAAGTTTGGATTCGATGCTCCGCATGAATATAAAACCTCACAGGCAAAGAAACCCAAGTATCAAATCGATTGGTTGTTGGGCAAGGATGTTGAGTTCAACAATATTGAGGTTTCAGGGATACTTTCGAGTGATCATCGTGCTTTGATAGCCAATGTCAGACTTTAGGGCAGTGATTTCAATGAATAATCAGGAAATTACGGTAACAATTTGCAACTGATCTCTAGGATCGTTATTCTAAAAACCCTGTTCGTTTACCAAAAAGCATTGTGAACACCACATTCGCCGCGGGGTGGAGCAGTCTGGTAGCTCGTCGGGCTCATAACCCGAAGGTCGCTGGTTCAAATCCAGCCCCCGCCACCAATTAAGCCAGGTCTAAGGACCTGGCTTTTGTCATTCTGAGCGCAGCGAAGAATCTATGTCAAACGTGTGTCAAACGGGAGATGGAATCTATCGAAGTAATTATTCAAAGATTGATGAAGTTACGGATACTCGAACGCCCGCACTATCATCATTAGTTTCCGCTAGCTCTCTGCCCCCGAAAACAACTGATTTTCCGTCAAACAGGGGAGCGGCAAAATCTCTCCGATTGTGGCTCAAATTTTGCGTAGCAATTTTATGAAGGGAATCTACACCAGGACTAATTTCTTTTAGCTTCTTGATTAGTCGCAAGAAATATTCTTCTAGAGGGTAAGTAAGTGCAAATATTGCACTTTTTCTATCGAGAACCTCGCCCATTTGTTGATACTGTTTTAATAGTTCGTCGAATTTCGGAATCTCATCGAAAAAAGCAAAGAGTATGTTGCTGTTCGCAACTTGGTGTTCGTGAAGAACCTCAAATTTCTCTATCAGTTGCCCGATTTCATTAACCAACTCATGTTCAGTAATTTCGTCCAATTCTCTTTCCGTAAACATATTCCCCTTTTTGTCGAATAACCGTTGAAACAATTTTGGAACTCCCAATATTCCATGATGGCTCGATTTTTTAACTCTCACAGCCCAAAATAAGGTGCGCTATCAAATTCGCAGCTTCTGCTTGCATGGTGGGAAGCACATGAGCATATTGTTTCATCGTAAATGAAGGTGATTCATGGCCGAGCCGTTCACTAATAACTTTGATGGGTACACCTGCTTGCATTGCAAGAGTGGCATGAGTATGTCGAAGATCATGCAAACGAATACGAGGCAAGTCTGCTCGTTTGATAGCGCGTTCAAAGCTTTGTGATAGCGAGTCGGGGTGTATAGGTGTGCCATCTTCTTTAGTGAATACGAGATAAAGATCTGTGTAGTTTGATGCCCATGTTGTTTTGTCACCATTTTGAGTATCTTCTTGTTTTCTGAGAATTTGTATCGTTGAATCATCGATATCAATGATGCGTGTCTGATGATTTTTTGGCGTAGATTCGATTATTTCATAAGCAACAGACACGAGTGTGTGGCGAATGATAATTCTTTTTCGATGAAAGTCGATGTCATTCCATCGAAGTCCAAGCAGTTCTCCTCTTCTCATTCCTGTCATGGAAAGAACGTGCCAAGCTGGTCCAAGTCGTTCATCAGTTGTGAAATCAAGAAATGTACTTAATGTCTTTGAATCCCAAACACTCATTTCTTTTTTTGAAGTTGCGTTCAATCGTGGAGGCTTGGCTCGTTCAGCAGGATTAGTTCTCAATAGTCCTTCATCTCGTGCGTCAGCGAACGCTTTATGAAGAGTGGTATGAATGTAACGAACGGTTTTGGCACTAAGCCCTCCACCACGTGTATTGCCATCCTGTAATAGAGCGGAATAAAGATTATTTAATCGATGCGGAGTAATTTCCATGAGAGGCAGTTTTCCGATTGTTGGTAGGACATGTTTGTTGAGATTGCGTTGGTATGAATCAAATGTGCTCGCCTTTAACTGTGTTTTCATGGAAGGTATCCATCTCTGAACAATCCAATCTTCGACAGTTAACTTGGATGGTTCTACATATACACCATCATGAACATCAACAACTAGTTTTGCACGTGCTACTTCCGCCTCTTTGCGAGTGTTAAAACCGCCATGCCATTTTTGCTTTCGTTTTCCGGTTACGGTTCTTCCAACATCAAAAACTACATACCATCGCGTTGTTGTTTTACCAGTTTTGGAGGTATGGGTTCGTTTGTGAAGATGTCCTTGCATTACGAAGCCTGTTCAAGCCATCTAGAAAATGCAGCAACTGGCACTAGAACTCTTCGTCCAAGTCGGAGCGTTGGTAACTCGCCTCGGCGAGCTGATTCGTATGTCGCACTTCTTCCTAAACCTAAAATTAGTGCAACTTCTTCAATTGAAAGAACGGTCCGGGTTTCCCAATCTGAGATTGAACGCGTAGAATTACTCATGTCAATGCCTCCATTTTAGGCGTTGGCCATTCCCCAGAGTGTTAGCGCACTGCTGGGGGTTTTAATTATGTTTACGAAAGTAGACTACCAGGTTTGTTTAGAGTTGTCAACTAAAGTAGACTAAAAAAATGAGCCCGAATGTCAACACTGAAGACCTTATAGGTGCAAGTGAAGTTGCTGAAATTTTAGGATTATCGCATCACAATAGCGTCAGTACTTACATGAGTAGATATGACGACTTTCCTAAACCGGTAGTGGATAAAAGCAATGGCAGAATAAGACTTTGGTTAAGAAGTGAAATCAAATCTTGGGGCCAAGATCGGGACAAATAAAAAGGAAGAATGGGGTAACAAGGTGGATTTAACAGGTGCGATAACAAATCAAGACGGCCAGACCATGGTAAAAACTTTGCAGAAGGGGCTTGAAAGTTCAAAGCAGATTGATGCGCTTGTTGGTTATTTTTATTTCTCGGGCTTTCAAGAAATCTCGGATGAAGTTAAGGACAAGAAAGTGCGAATCCTTGTAGGCATGGGGATTGACCGTGAGGTCGTGCGCAACATGTCTCGTGAGGAAAAGAAGAACATTGACTTCTATCAGCCTAGACGTAACCGGGGATCATTGAGAATAAGAACTGAACGAAAAGAGTACATTGAAGAGCTAGCCGAAGTTTTCAATAACTCTGAAATATTCGACTCTGCTCGCGAGGAGAGAGCGTTTGAGATATTTTTAGATAAGGTGCGCGATGGCTCGCTCGAAATACGAATGGCTCCAGAAAAAAAGCACGACAAATTATATATTCTCCATTACAAAGATAACGTTGAAATACTTGGGCAAGGTCGCGGTATCGTCATTACAGGTTCTAGCAACCTCACCTACTCGGGTCTTCTTGGTCAGGGTGAGCGTAACCGCCTTTTACCAGAGCCACATTATTTCAAAGAAGATAGTGAATATTTCGAACAAGAGTGGGTGAAAGCTCAAGACGCAAAATTAGTTAGCCAGGAAAACGCTGACGAATTCATCTCTCAAGTAAAAGAAAAAATCTGGCTTTACACTCGACCTGAACCGTTCCTCATGTACATGCGTGTGCTTAAAGAGTTCTTTGGGTTTGAAGAACCTGATGACGGTTTTATTACACCACATCAAATAACAAATAAACAATACTCCGACCTGAAATATCAGATAGATGCCATAAAGATGGGTTTAGAACGTATCAAAGAATATGGCGGTGTAATAGTGGCAGATGTTGTTGGACTCGGTAAATCTATTATCGCTTCAGCAATCGCTAAAAACTTAGACTTGCGAACTGTAATTATTGCTCCGCCACACTTAAGAGAACAATGGGAAGACTACAGGCTTGAATTTAATATCAATGCTGAGGTATTTTCATCGGGAAGTGTTGATAAAGCAGCTAAGAGATATATGGATAGCAATGAAGAGTTACTCATTATTCTCGATGAAGCGCATAAGTATAGAAACGAAGAAAACAAGCAATACAGCTTTCTCCACCGATTGTGTCAAGGAAATCGGGTAATGGCGCTTTCGGCAACCCCTTTTAATAATGACCCGAAAGATATTTATGCCCTGATCAAGCTTTTCGATACTCCAGGCCAATCAGCAATTCAGACTGTCGATAACTTGTCACAAGAGTTTAGAGAACTTATTCGTGAATATAAGAAAATCAGTTCTAAATCGAAACGCGAAAAGCAAAGTTCTAAAGACAGAGCTATTGAGATAGCAAACGAACTGCGTCGTATGATAGAGCCAATCGTTATCCGCCGTTCGCGTTTAGATCTTCAAGAAATCAAAGCATATGCAGAAGATTTGAAGCGGCAAAAAATTGAGTTTGCTGAAGTTCAAGACCCTGTGTTGCTGGATTATGAACTTGGAGAACTTTCGGGCTTGTACGCAAATACTCTTTCGAAAATATGGCCCAAAGAACTTGAAAATGCAGATATGGATCTTGTGGCAGGTAAAAATTTCTTGTCATGTCGTTATCGTCCTCTTGAATATTTAAAACCCGATTCTGGCTTTTTTGAACGTATAGCTAAAGAAGCCGAGGAAGACCTTAGCGCTAAAGAAGTTGCACAAGAGCTGAGACGCGCCCAAAGTAACATTTCTAAATTTATGAGAACACTTCTAGTTCGAAGATTCGAAAGTTCTGTGGCTGCTTTTCATTCAACTCTCGACAAAATGATTCATAACTACGAAGAGATTATTGGCTATGCAACAGAACAAGGTTTTGTTCCTATCTATAAGAAAAGCGATTTGCCTAGCTATCGGGAACTTGCCGGCTTAGATGAAGATGAAGTTAACAATTTTTTCGATGAATTCACTAAAAACAAGAGCAATGACGTGCGTATGATAAAGGCGGAAGAACTTGACCTGGAACGTTTCTTGAAAGATCTGAATGGAGATATTGCCCTTCTAAACGGAATCAAAGATGAGTGGGAGCAAATAGCAGGAGATAACGACCCCAAGTTTGATCAGTTTGTAAAATCTATTCAGGAAGCGTTGAAAGAGGATCCACATCGCAAAATTGTCGTTTTTAGTGAATTTGCAGACACCACTAATTACCTTTATCAGCGTTGCAAATCTCAAGGGCTCAATCGTGTTTTCAAATACACAGGTGGAGATGGTAGTTCATCTAATAAAGAGGAAGTACGTGCAAACTTTGATGCCGGTATTCCTGAAAAAGAACAGAGAAATGACTTTGATGTACTTATTGCAACAGATGCAATCTCTGAAGGGTTCAACTTGCATCGCGCGGGCATCATCGTGAACTACGACATTCCTTATAACCCAACACGGGTTATCCAACGTGTCGGCCGTATCAACCGTATCAACCGGAAGATGTTCGATAAGTTGTTCATATACAACTTCTTTCCGTCAGCCACGGGTGAAGAAGAAATTCATTCAAAATCTATTTCGACTTTGAAGATGTCGGTAATCCATGTTCTCATGGGTGAAGACACAAAAACTTTAACTAGCGACGAAGAGTTGCATAATTACTTCGCTAAGCAGTACCGGGATACGGATTCCCAGTTTGAACAGCTTTCGTGGGATGCAAAGCATCGCGATATCTGGGAATCATATAAGAATTCAGATGAAGTAATGGATGAAGTGAATAAGATTCCAACGAGAACACGAATTGGACGAATGAATAAAGAGCATGCAGGCAGTGTTCTTACTTTTGGTCGGCGTGGCAAAAACGCGGTGTTTTCTTATGGCCGCAATGGTGAATCTGAATTGGTATCTCCAGAACTCGCAATGAACCTATTTTATGCCGATGTCAGCGAGAAACCAGACGATGTGTCGCCTGATTTCTACGACCAATATGAGGTAGTCAAAGAGGCTTTATTTAAGAAGAAGGTCGCTTCGAGTACAGAGGGTGCGAGGAGCAAGAGGCAAAAAGCTATTGCTAAACTTCGGGCTTTGGAAAGCGTTGTGTCACCAACAGATAAGGATTTCATAAAAGAAATTCGTGAGCTCATTAAAGATCTCGATGCTATTCCTGACGGGGTCTTGAAAGAAATAGCGGCGCTGAATTCAAAACCTGATAAGGCAATGGAACAGTTAGAAGCGCTAGTTCCAGAACAATATATCGACGATATCCGCAAAACTGCTGAGAGAGCATACGGACAGGAAGAAATGCTTGTTTTAACAGAGGAATTTATCGATGGATAATGGGCTTCTACAAAAACCGTTTTCGAGAGATGCTTATTTAGAACTGATTAGTACTCTTTTCCCAAGCCAGTTTAAGGAAGATGTCAATAAAGTCGTTTTACCTTCGGCAGTCACGGTTGTCGAGACAGCACAATTTTTAGGTAAATGTGAGCTGGAAGATGAGCCGGTTTATGTTTTTGAAGTTGAGCATAATGCTAGTGAGTCAGCTCGTATCAGTATTTCCAGTGATGTTTTTAAAATTATGCGTGAACACGACTCCATTAGGGCTCTCGTCGCTTTTAAGGCAAAAAAATCAGAACAATGGCGATTGTCTCTAATGACTATTGATTATCACTTGGATGAAAAAGGTAAAGTCACGTCAGATATTTCAAACCCTAGACGTTATTCTTTTCTTTTGGGACCTGGTACAAAGGTTCACACGCCAGCTAAACAATTGGCCAAATCGGTCACTGGGTTTGAGGATCTTTTAGCTCGTTTTTCACTAGAAGTTGTAAACAAGGACTTCTATAACGATGTTGCAATTAAGTTCACTGAGCTTATTGGTGGTACTCGAGTTATTAAAAACAAAACCAGAGAATTTCCTGGTTTGCTCGTCACCCCATCGGGTACAACAAAAGAGATTCAACAAGAATTTGCAGTTCGACTAATTGGTCGACTGGTCTTTTGTTGGTTTCTTAAGCAATCTAAATCAAGCGCTGGAATTCCTTTGATGCCCGAGGAGCTTCTATCACTTAATTCTTCTAAGAGTTGTAAGAATTATTATGAAAATATTATCGAGCCTGTATTTTTTGAGACGTTAAATAAAGATAAAAAGGACCGAGATAATAAGTATAAAAGTGGCGCATATGAAATGGTGCCTTATTTAAATGGTGGGTTATTTGATGCCCATGATCGTGATTTTTATAAGCAAGATAAGGTAGTTCCAGACGAGTGGCTTTCAGGGCTATTTGAAATTTTTGAAACATACAATTTCACCATAGATGAAAATACCATCTCAGATATTGAGTTGTCTGTTGACCCAGAAATGCTAGGAAGAATTTTCGAAAACCTTTTAGCCGAAATAAACCCAGAGACAGGAAAGTCAGCTCGTAAGAGTACAGGAAGTTTCTATACCCCTCGTGAAATAGTTAACTACATGGTCGATGAATCCATAACCGAGTCTTTGGCCAATACAACTGGAATTGAAAGGTCTAAGATTGCAGCTCTTGTCTCATACGATCTAAGCGATGATCGAGATCACCCGTTGTCTTCACAAGATCGCCGAAAGATAGTCGAACATGTAGGTAAGCTGAGGATCTTGGACCCAGCTTGTGGTTCAGCGGCTTTTCCGATAGGAATATTACAAAAGCTGACGATGATTCTGCAACGAGTTGATCCCGATGCAAAAATATGGGAAGAACTTCAACTTAAATCAATTCCTGATGCGTCCCTAAGGAAAGCGATTTCCTCGCGAATGAAACGCGAGGATTACGACTGGGTTCGTAAATTAGGATTGATCCGCGACGTTATTTACGGTGTCGATATACAACCTATAGCAACAGAAGTCGCAAAGCTTCGTTGTTATTTAACGCTGATCGTCGAAGAAAAAATTGACGACTCAGCACCAAACCGGGGTGTCGAACCGTTACCTAACTTAGATTTCAAATTTGTAAGCGCTAACAGTCTGATTCAGCTTGAGGAAGTTTCTCAGCTAGGAGTTTTTCAAGATAACGATACTTCTGAACGTTTACGAGAATTGCGAATTGCATATTTTAATGCGACTAACAAGAAAGAGAAACAGGCTTGCAGAAACGACTATCAAGTTGTGGTTGAGGACGGCGAGTTGTATGTTGACGAGAGAATTGGACAGCTGAAATCATTCCACCCCTTCGAAACTAATCGCGTTGCACAATTCTTTGATCCAGAATATATGTTCGGTGAATCAAAAGGGTTCGACATAGTAATTGGGAATCCACCCTACATCGGCGAAAAAGGAAACAAAACCCTTTTTGACTCTATAAAGAAAACACCTTTGGGTAGAAAATTTTATCTCGGAAAGATGGACTTGTTCTATTTTTTCTTTCATCTAGGGGTCGATATGCTGAAAGAGGGTGGAGTCTTATCATATATTTCAACTAATTACTTTGTGACTGCCACAGGCGCAAAAAAATTAATTGATGATTTCCAAGAGCGCACGACAATTCTAAAATTCATCAACTTCAATGAGCTTAAAGTTTTCGAGAGTGCCCTTGGGCAGCACAATATGATTACCTTACTTCAAAAAGGAAAATTTGAGAAAACTGCATCAACCGTTATGACTAAGCGATCGGGCTTTCCAAAAAATAGTGCAGATGTGCTTCGTTCAATTCTTGGCGGTGAAGATCCTGAAACGGCCTACTATGCGCTTGCTCAAGACGATCTGTTTGATAAAGGCTATATTCGTTTATCAAACAGCGAAGGCAGTCCAGTTGACGCAGTATTAGACAAGATGCTTGTGAATTCGGATTCTCTCGGGGATTTATGCGAGATCAATACTGGAATTCAAACTGGTGCAGACAAGGTTTCCCAACGGCATATAGATAAGTTCGGGGTTTCCGCACAAAAAGGCGATGGGATTTTTGTATTCGACCGAGGAGGATTGAAAGAGCTCGGTCTTTCTAAAGGTTTTATTAAACCTTGGTTCAAAAACAGCGATGTGCAAAAATACTCGACATCCTTAGATCATAAGTACGAGCTGGCTTTGACCAATTTCATGAAAGATGAAACACAATTTCCTGCTTACTTTACTTACTTGAACAAGTTCAAAATGGTTTTACAAAGTAGAAGTCAGATGGAACATTGTTTAGATTGGTTTGATCTTCATCAAATTCGAATGAAAGATAAGAATAAAACTGGTGAAATCAAGAAAATGGTATTTGATAAAGAAAAGATTGTTGCGCCTCAAAGAAGCAGTACGAATACTTTTGGTTACAACGATATTCCATGGTATGCAAGCGCTGATGTCTACTTCATAACTCCCAAGTCAAACGAACTTAGTTTGAAAACGTTACTTGGGCTACTGAACTCAAAACTATATTTCGCTTGGCTCTACAATCGAGGAAAACGCAAAGGTGAAATGCTTGAGCTTTATCAGGAACCCCTTACAAAAATCCCTATTCCGAACCGAAATTCCCAAAATGTTCAGCTATTCGATGAAATCGAGAAGTACGTTGAGATTATTCTAGCTAAACTTGCCGACAACCCAGACGGGGATATCTCAACGCAACAAACAAAAATAGATTCGCTTGTTTACGAGCTGTTTGATCTCAGCGCCGACGATATCGAATTAGTTGAAGCAATTAGCTGACGAGTCAGGCCTGAGTGGCATCGTGTTTGGACTTCTACATTATTGAATCCGCATCAAACCTGTGTCAAACGAACCATCTCAAAATAAGCGGATTGGGGCGGATTCAAAGACACGTAATAGTTTAAAACCCCAAGTAGACCCACTTTTATCGGACCAGAAATTACGGTCTGTAACGGTCTCGTCGGGCTCATAACCCGAAGGTCGTTGGTTCAAATCCAACCCCCGCCACCAAGTAAGAGGTCCGCTAAGGTCCGCTTACCTTCGGAAACGGATAAATCCATAAGGGATTTGTCTGTTTGGGAAGGTCGGACCTTCAGAGTCGGACCTCTTTTTTGTTTCTGTATCAAACGTGTGTCAAACGAGAAACGCCCATTTGAGTAAATGGATGTGTCGAATGTCTTTAAAAGTGCAGGTTAATTGCCATTGAAGATTTATAAAATATAAGGTAAACTGAAGATGGAATTGCCGCACAACTGACTAGTCCCGTTCATCGGGTGCGTCTCGTCTGAATAAGACGGGTAGGTTGTGCGGTTTTCTTTTTATATTTTTGGCCAAATTTGTAGGTCTAGTTCTTTTGTGGAAATATAACGAAAGTATTCTTCCCAATCACTTTTCTTTTGTATTCTTCGATTCTCAACGCCGACACAATAATCAACTAACTGAAGTAAGTTGTTGTGGTGGGAGGCTTGGCTTTTGATTTTCTTTATTTTTAAACGGTCATTGTCATCCAATTTATTTCGTAAATATTTTCTTAGTTCTCCTTGAAAGGTGGTATTACCGCTGGCGTCTACAATAAGGGTTGCTTGGTCTAAGTATGGCATTGCATTAGTTATGACCATTTGGCACGCGTATTTGTAAAACGAAGTCTTGACATTAAACCCTTCACCCCACAATAGATTAGGGTCCTTATTTATTGCTACGGTCAGAATGGTGAATGCATAGGGGTGCACCGCTTTGAGGAATGAGTGTCGTATTTTCTTGGAATTGTTGCTGAAATGGAATTCATAGTTTCCGGGAAGGCTCAACTCATTGCGAAGCAAGTGAATCCTTTGATCGCACCTGATGGCCTCGTCTTTATCCTGGAATAGTGCCAATGATACGAGGAAATATCTCGAAGAACCCCCATGTATTTTTCGGCCAGTATCACCGGATTCGTCTAAGAATGCAAGCATCGCAATGCTCTAGGCTCCTAATTCTCTATTTTCAAGAACAATATAGCCAAAAATGGAGCTACATTAACTGGGCTCAATTTCATTTCCCAAAACAATATCCGCAATTAGTGAAGCAGCTTCGGCCTGCATGGTTGGGAGAACATGGGCATATTGTTTCATCGTAAATGAAGGCGATTTGTGGCCCAGTCTTTCGCTGACTACTTTGATAGGAATACCTGCTTGCACGGCAGGGTCGCATTAGTATGTCTATGTACATGGTGGTGTTTGCTATTTTTCGTTCTTCGAGAATTGTAAGGTTTTTGAAGTGGCATAATAGAACGGTTATTTTGGTTTCTATCGGTTGATTATTAATCAAAAAAATTGACTTGAATGGGACAAATCAAATAAAATGGGTGCATGGAAAGATTGGTAAATATGCCTCTCCACGTACGGGCTGCTGTGGCCACTTTAGCTGCAGGTGCTGTTTTAGGTACAGGTTGTTCAAAACCAACAAATAAACCAGAGCCCTTTTCGAGCAAACAGAGCATAACAACCAATACTGTTACGCCTTCAACTTCGCAATTACCGACAGCACAAGTTGGTGCTCCTGGCTTACTTTCGATTGAGCAATCTCCTAACGGTACTTATACGGGGATATGCGAAAATGGTTTTGGTGGAACAAAGCAAGTTTATGCTCCTTCTGCACAACAGCTTGAAGACCAATGCTTAGGTCGATAATAATTATTCACAAATTACAGGTAACGTAATAGGTAATATTTTTTGTATTTTTCGTACTAAGCGTGGCCAAGAGTGCGCCAAACATGAAATTTTTGGTATGGGATCGATTTTGTTGAGATAATTAATGCAATAGACTTGTTGAGACAATTATTAGTGCATGAGGTGGTCAAAAGCTTCAGGGTATATAACTTTGCCTTGAAGATCGGATGTGAAGTTGGCTAGTAAGTACAGTTGTGAAGATTCTGGAGGAAAACATTTTGGGATGTCGATGTGAATTTTATGTGGGACACAATATTCGAAGCCGAGTCGGGAGTAAAAATGATGATCTCCCTCTAGTGTGATTAGTTTTTCTCCTGAAATATTTGCCTTTTCGCATACAACATTGACCAGCGACGAGCCGATTCCATGGTGTTGATGTTCGGGCAATACTGCAAGAGGTGAGAGTGTCAATACCTGGTAGTCAGTCTTTCCATTTCGCAATATTGTCCAACTTAACATTACGTGGCCCACGATCTTTCCGTCGGATTCTGCAACAATCGAATAGTGTGGAAGGTAGTTTGCTGATGCCCGTATACGTTGTACTAGTGTTGCAACATCATTTCCCTCATCACCAAATGATTTACGTAGAAGCGTATCAATAGAATCAAAATCGTCTTCTTGTTCTTCGCGAATGGCGATATTGCCTTCATGCTTGCCAAGTCCTGGATAGTGTGTCCCATTTACTTGATTGAAATAACGAATCATCCAGCCGCGAAAATAACGTTCTAAGTCATCAAGATATTTTTTTCTATATTCGAGATCTCGATCTGAAAATATGTCAGCAAGAAAATGTGCCATTGAGCGGAAGTAATACTTATATAAATAAAAAGTACACATATCCGTGTTGATATCGGTGTTAGGGCGCGAGGTCGCATATCCTTTACGAAAGTCGTCATGATGGCGTGTCATCCAAATATCTCGCTCGACGGGAGCAAGAATTAATTCGTCCCAATCGATTACGGTGAGATCATCATGTGAGCGGATCATGACGTTACCGGGAATGTCGCCGTGTGATAAAACAAGTTCTGGATTTTGGTTTCTACAGAGAGGGATGAGTCTGCGTAGTTCTGACATATAGAATCGAAACTCATCCTCATAGCGTTTAAGAATTTCACGAAGATGAAGAAAAACTTCGTCATCACCTTCGTAAGTCAGACCGGCTTCGATCTGTGCCTCAATTTGATCTTCGTAGGGAAACACAAATTCTTCAACACCCACATCGACAGTAATATATTTGGTTACATTTTGAAGCTCGCCAATAAATTTTCCAAATTCATACATTGAATACTCGAACGATTGTTGACCCTCAACGAAGTTATATACGACAACAAGTTCTCCTCCGACAAGAAGGTAAAGCCCATGGGATCCACGGATAGGATATGTAATGCGTTCAACACCAAGCTGATGTATTTGTTCGAGTCCAGCAAGACCCGGAACTATTTCCTGAATAAATAGTGGCCTGTTTACAATTTTACAGAAGTATTTGTTGCCATCAGTGGTAGTAATAAAGTGAGTCTCTGCTACGTATTGTCGTGGTGCATCAACACTTTCAGATATGTGGAAACCATATGCATCTTCAATGGCTTTTTTAATGTTCTCTCTCACCAATCAATTGTAACAACGTTTAGGGCCGCACTTTTTCATGTGCGGCCTTTGGCTCCCCTCATTCCGAGCTAAGCGAAGAACCTAGTACTGTCGTCATTAGTCCTCAATTGGCCCCCAGACTTCCCTAATGATTGTAGACCAATTCTTTTGGTTGATCTCAGGTGCCAAAGAAGCCGAACAAGTATCAGATTCCACGGAAGACCAATGTGTTTTTCTGTCAGATAAAATAGCTTTGCTTGTTAAGAGAGCAAAGTAGCATTTTTGTTTGTCTCGTGTTGCGATTATGACCATGTCATCAGAAATATCAATACCTACTCTCTTAGGGTGATCTTTGCTTATATTTTGATTAGCATCAACCCATTCAAGATCAGGAGCTCACGCCCGAAGTTTTTCAAGTGTCAATCCTTCGAAATTGTCTATTCTTTCACTGGATTGCCACTCCCTAATTGACACCATTGCATTAAGGCTAAGACCAAGGGATAGTATCGCCTTAGGGCTTGCGTCCGACAATAACGCTGTAACTATAACAAGTAATATAGAGAGAACGACAACGACGATAGCTGTCACAAGGCTAGCTATTATAAAACGCTTTTTGATTATTGATCACTGAGAATTATTATTCATAAAAACCTATCGACCACTAAACCCATCAGTATCCGCTTAGCAATAGCAAAAATTAATTATAATTGTTCTAAATACTTAGGACATAGGGAATGATGTCACGCGCTTTCACTCAGAAATATAAAAATCCACTATTGACCTATAGAAAGCTATCTTCATTTAGCTTAGTAGCGATAATAGTTGTATCAGCCATAATTTTTACTTCAGCAATCCCTGCACATGCTGCGCCTATACCTCAAGTTACATTTAGCAATGTTGACGCAGCACCAATGATAGGTGAATCAACATCGTTTCAATTGACATTCCAGAACACAGGTGATGCAACAGGGTTTGGTCCTTATGTGGATATGGTTTTACCAGAAGACTTTGAATTAAACAGTGTAAGTATGCTTGGCGTAAATATTGCTCCTCGAACACTTGGTCCATATCCAGCTGGTATTACTACATGTTTTGATCATCCCGCGGCTAGAACTATTGCAGGTACACCCGTTCAAGTATGTCTAACCCCTACCGAAGAATCGTACGTCCACGTCTTATTACTTCCCTTTGGGTCTTTTACATCAACCCAGGCTCCTGCTGTACTTGACGTCAGCCTAGATGTTGATAGTGATGCTGTTGTCAATGTCGCTCAAAACATTCAAGTACGTACAGGTTTCCATTTAGGTAACGATGCTTTAAACAATCCAACATCAGATCCAAGTTTTTATACGAGCTTTACTTCAACGCAGATGACTCCAACAGTATTGAAGCTACAAAAACGTTATGTATCTGATTATCTAACAAATGAATACGAAATAGTTCCTGGAGTAAATAATCGTCAACGGTTTCGTATAACTGCCGATGTCGCTAATGGTGCAACTGTCACTGATCTGGCTATCTCGGATACTCTCCAAGCTCCATTTGTGCGTATAAATCAAATAAATATAACACCAGGTGGAACCTCTGACACTAGTACCGGGCCTACAGCTACTATCACATGGCCATCTATAACGGGAACTGCTTCTTTGAATGATGCGCAATACGACGTATTTTTTGAAGTCCCATATCGTGATGGTGGCAACCTCGTGTTAACTGGAGGGAATGCTTATGCGCAAGATATACCAAATACTGCAATCGCAAATGCAGACTTTCTAGGCACGCCACTAACCCCAGTAAATGCTACTTTACCAAATGGCAACACCATAGCGATTAGATCTTTGATTACACAAAAAACGGTTGGGATGTATGCCGATACTGGAGCCACAGGCTATACACCCGGTGACACAATCGTATATACAATACGAAAATATGTAAGTGATTATGCCGTAGTGTCTGATATGGAAACTGTTGATATTCTCGACGATGGTTTAACTTTTGTGAATGGTTCGTCTGTCGTTACAGTCTTCGAAAATAATGGTTCAACACCCGTAGCAGTTTTACCTGGTTTAACTGCAGGTCCAGGAGCTGGAGAAACAACACTAACCTATGATCTTTCAGCATTAAATAATTTATATGGTGGTTGTGTGCCAAATGGGGCAACAGGCGGGCCAGATCCAGATTGCGCAGTTCATAACGACGGACGCACGATGGTAGAAATTACTTTTCGCGCAACAATTGATGACACCTATGACGACCTAACACCCATTTTGCAAGGTCATGATCTTAATAATAGGGTTGACTCTTCTGCAAACATGTTAAGCCCAACAGATCTCACTCTGTTAGGAACAACTAGTAATACAAGCTCGGCTGATGTCGATGTACGACTTGGTGGCCTAACAAAAAGTCTTTATGCAGTTAATGGAAGTTT
>CAUJDU010000046.1 GCA_963169585.1 Actinomycetota bacterium
ATTACACCTGAAGAGCTCATAGATTGGCTGGAAAAAAACAACGAGAAACCGTTCCGGGCTAAACAATTTTTTCAGCATGTTTACATGCAAAGACAACCTATAGACGAGATGACGACTTGGTCTCAAAAACTAATAGGCAAATTTTTATCAGATTTTGACTATGCACTAACAGAGGCTAATTACCAAAAATCTAAAGACCAAACACACAAATGGCTTTACGAATTAAGAGATGGCAAATTCATAGAGACTGTTTTGATGATATATAAAGATAGAGCAACTGTTTGTATTTCTTCTCAAGCTGGATGTGCAATGGGATGCACATTTTGCGCCACAGGACAAGCCGGATTTGATCGTCATTTGAATTCAGCCGAAATAGTAGAACAGGTAGCTCGTGCTGCGCATAAAACCGATATCAGAATTTCAAACGTTGTATTTATGGGAATGGGTGAACCTTTAGCGAATGCGGATGAAGTTAGAAAATCTTGTGAAATCCTTTGTGATGACTTTGGGTTCTCAGCACGCCACATTGTTGTATCGACTGTAGGTTTCGTCCCAGGAATGAAAGCGATGCGAAATTGGGACTTACCGGTAACGCTTGCTGTCTCTTTGCATGCACCCTTTGATGATATGCGTACAAAACTCGTACCAATAAATGCTAGATACCCCATTGCCGAAATTTTAAAAGCTGCAAGTGAGCTATCCCACGTGCATGGACGAAGAGTCAGCTTTGAATACGCCGCTATTGATAATACAAACATAACTTTTGATTGCGCACATGAGTTCGGCAGACTCTTGCGTGATTTTAAAGGTGCGGGTGGTGCTCACGTGAACTTAATCCCACTAAATCAAACTACTAATTTTGATGGTAAGGCACCAAGTACAGAAGAAATAAATCGCTTTGCCGACATAGTTCGATCTTATGGCCCAACAGTTACTGTACGTCGGAATCGAGGAACAGATATTGATGCGGCCTGTGGCCAATTACGAGAACGTCAAGCCCTGGCCAACTAATATAGAACCTTATGAATAAATGGGCTTGGTGGAATCCTTATCTCCCGCAAACATTATTAGTTTCAGTGGCACTTACTTATTTTAGCCTTGGCGCAACTATTCTTTTTTCCGGGTTACTTTCTATATTAAACCCATATATTCTTCTACCTACACTCTTTGGTTTAGCTGGTGCAGTTGGTATTGTTAATTTACGAATTTGGGGATACATAATGGCTTTAATCAGCGCTTTATCGCCATTTGGGATAGCCCTTTTCGCAATACTCGCTTTCGAAAACTATACATTCAGAGATTATTTAAACCAATATGTATTTAGCGATAGAATAATCTCTACAGTATTCCAGATAGCAATAGTTGCTCTACTCGTTCATCCCATGTCTACAGGATACGTAAAAAGTAACTTTTCTAAAAAAATATTTTAATCAAATTTAGGGTGGCCAAGTTCTCCATATAGTTCTTCTGGAGTTGCCCAACCAAAAGCGATCATTGACTCGCCTTTTGTATAATCTCTTTTTCCAACCATTTCTGTTGCTACTTTGTCAGTTGTTTTGATTGGCTCAGTGAAAAATAAGGGGGCAGAACCTTTGCCACCCTTTTTAGTGATGAAAGTTTTATCATCGAATGTTTTTTCGCACCCAAATCGTTTCGACAGGTGACGACCCCAATTTCGTTCTTCTCCAGTTGGTGAATAATCTGGTCTAGGAACTACATCATGACGTTGAGCTACAAAAGCATATGTGCTTGGGAAAGCTAAACGAGTACCGATGAGTACATCTTCATCAGGGAAAGATATAGCACTTCTGCGATAAAGCTCCGAAATAAGCAATTCTGCAGTTTCTTTGGAAGTTTTGCCCTTTCGTACAGCCCCAAAGCTCCACAGGGTTGCAGGAGTACCACCAATTCTTTCTAGCGAACCAAAAAGGAAGCCTTCTAGAGCAGCATCTCGAACTGTAACTATCAGCGGATATGATTCCACATGGTCATCAATTACCTGATCGGCTATCTCATAGCCAGCATCTCTGAGCAATTGGCCGAATTCGTCCAATTCTGCAGGTTTAAGGGAAACGGTGTCTCTAGATTCAACAATCATTAGCCATATATTCTACAACAAAAGTGCACGTCGTGGCGAGTCCATAAGAATTACATCTTATTTCAAGCTATACATCCCTTTAGTAGAAATTTAAGCTACTTCTACATCGAAATCAAAAATGATTGGATTATTGTTATCTTGATTTTGAGGCTGTGATTCAAAATATCCTGCCCAGCCCAATACCAACGGATCATCAGTTACATACCAAGTTGCATAACTAGACGAATGTGCTTTTAGCACTTCTAACGCTCGCAACTTGGTTGAAGTCTCAAGATTACGCAACGCATCATCGAATACAATTGGCAATGGCCCAACTGGAGTCCTTGGGCATCGGGATAGAACATCTGCCAATACAGTTATGATTTGTGCAGGTGTTAGAGCAGTCAGACTTTTTGCCTTATTTTCGGCTTGCCGTTTCTTTTGTATAAGATCGTCTCTTGTAATAAGCAGTTCTCTACGCTTTGCTCCCCCAATTCCTTGCGAGTTTATGTAGTCAACATAGGTTGTATAACTAGAAAAACCGTATTTACTAAGCTGTTTAGCTACTACTTTTCGAGCTTTGTCTAGCTTTCTCCAGTTTCTTTTTGTAGAGGCACGTTCTGCTCGATTGGTTGCTTCAAGGACATTTTGTTGAGCCTTTTCGATTTTTGGATATTTATCCAGTTCACTTGGAAGCTTGATTTCATCTATTTGAGCTTCAATCCTTTTTATCGATTGGCCAAGAGAGTGCGATAAAACATTTTGAGCACGAAAAGCACCTTGTTCAAGTACTGCTTCGGTGACGATAATGTGGTCAGGAGTGCGAACAGACTCAAACATCGAAAGTAAATTTGATGCCAGAGTATGTGCAGTCCCTGGTTCATTTACCACTGTGAAATGTCCATCTATAGATCTCATAATCTTTTCCTCCATACAAGAAATATCGGACGAAAAGCTGGGTAGCTGAATAACATTCACTATCAGCGTTTATTTGAACACCATTTGAATACAGTAAGAGAAATCTACTAGATTGTACTGTTTGTACCTTTATATGAATCGACTTAAATGACACCCAATATACCCACCTTCTCCAAACGCCACTCACCCATAAAATCTGCGATCATTAGCTGGATCGATGATCAATTTCAAAAATCAGGGAAAGAAGAACTGATATTTAAAATGGGTGAGCTAGAAGATGGGGTTCGAAAGATATTAAAGAAACCAGAATTAAGCAGCGCCTCTATTAGAGGACATTCTTGTAATTTGATCGGGCCACCAAAAGGGGTATTTGCAACTGAAATAACATCATCCCCCACACAAAACACAAAGTGGCCACAAACACCCTATAGAAACAGATCATTACGCATATCAAGCAAACAAAGAGATAATCTACTTGCGGTACAAGCTAATTGGGAGCAACGCTATCCATCTTTAAAACCTGAAGGAAGGCAACGATAAAACTACTATCTTCCGTCCAAACAAATACCTGTGTTGGGCCGATTATACTTGAAAATTATGGGGTTTACGACCAGACACTTTTCCTGAAGGTTAAATTTTCAAAGACTCAATAAAATTAGAAACCACTTTTGTTAGCGTATCTTCGCAACCTGCAAAATTATGTGGTGCACTAGATATAAGTTCGCACGAGCTAGTAGAGATTTCTAAAATATCCAATACGTTCTCAGCACCAGGATAGCTAGCCTGATCATCTTCCCCCAATACAACCAACCGAGGAATTTCGGTATCATCCAACTCGCCGAATTCACCCAATCGAGTAGGAAAAATATCGTAGTCTCCCTCTGGTTCTGACAGCTCTAAATAGGATTTTACAGATATCGGCCACATATCAAAGATAGATTTTGGAACCAATGCTTGCTCGCCATTTTCATCACGGAATTCTTTTGCGTGTGATCTTCTTCTCTCAACATTTGGGCCACCATAAAAAGCAACTAGATCAAAAGGTGAAAGCAATACTAAACCTGCAGTTCTTTCGTGTAAATCTGCGTATTGTGAGCTACTAGCAAGCCTTATTAGTTTTAAAGCTCCAAGGCTATGTCCTTGAAGTATTATTTTTGTTTCGTCATCTACTAAAAAATTAATCCAGGAAACTATCTCGTCAATTGATTCACCAAAATTCTCACTTATTGTTCCGCCATCATGTCCAGAAAGATTCACACTTGCGTAATCGAAGCCTGCATTATTGTAAACAATAGAAAGTTGAGTGCAAAATGGGTTTTCATAAAAGTTTCCCCAGGATCCATGAATATGCATACATAAAACATTTTTTGGTTTGACAGATTTTGATAAAATCCCATTTAAATCATTTCCGTCATTCCTGAGTGTTAAAAAATCGAAACTAGGCAATTGGGTTGTCATGAATTCAGTTTAGTTTCTTGCTCATACGTACCACATCCGCGTTATAGGTAACAGTAGAACCATTTGGACCATCTTCTTCCCAACTTTCAATCCCATCCCCCATTGCAATGTATCCACGTCTCTCATATAAAGCTTGTGCTCGTACATTTGCTTTTTCGACGTTAAGAACAATTTCATCTATGCCTCGTACCAAAATTTCTTGTTCTGCTTGGTCCATAAGTTTGGATCCGATTCCTTGGCCTTGAATATCTTTTGCGACATTAAACATCCATAGTGTTGCCTTGCCAGGATTTATCACAAAGTCGATTCCACAGCGACCAACAGCGTTACCTTCTAGCCAAGCACCCAAAAAAAGAATTTCATCATCTTTTGTTTTTTCTAGAGCCTTTTTAAAGTATTCGAGATGAGTTTTGCCTCCGGTCCACTCAAATTCATTGATTTGTGTGACTTCAATAGGTTTAATCACGATATTTAACATAGACAAATCTTCCCACAGAAGACCTGGCCTTCCAAAATTCACAAAGCGGACATAAAAGCCGCTTCACAATTGTGCAGACCGGGAGGTAAATGTCCTAGAATATATTGTTCATGAATAATTGATTTATAGACGCCAGGCGGTGAAAAGTGGCCAGAAAAGGCAGAGCGAGACGGTTTCGAGAAGCTCGCGAGATGAAGCAAGGCTTCGATGACGGTCTCTTTGAAGAAAAACCAAGTTCATCTCTTGCAGACATTGAAGAGGGTCAAGAAGGTTGGAAAACCCTAGAATCTGATGACTTCACTAGCGATACTCCAAATGTACGTATTACTGACACCAAAGACGAGGATTACGACCCCTTAATGGACTAAATGCACTGATACGTCCGTTTTAGAGATTTAGACCCTCTAAAGCAAGTTGATTTCGCACAGAGCTAGCAACGCAGTTTGGAATTTTGTCTAGATACATCCTAGCTCGTCGATCATTTATTTTACCTTCATTTTGACGTTTCAAGTGGTTTATAACTTCTGCTGCCATTTTTAAGTTTCTCATTTTTGAAGATATTTCTATATCCTCTCCAGAGATAACTTCACAAAAACCTAAGAAATCAGCCATATTGTCAAAATGATTACATATGAGAGTCCTACTAGGCAAGATTGTCACAGGAACTCCTGCTTCAGTGGCTGCTTGAGGATCAAGAGTAAAAGTACGATCACCCTCAAGTTCAACCTTTTGACCATTCCTATTCTTTATGATTTCATCTTCTGGCAATTCTTTAATATGTCCTTGGATTATTAATTGATTTTGGATTTCAACGAGCTCATCAAGCCTTTCTGGAGAAGGCGCCTGTTTATCTCTACCTTCAAAATCCCATGCTGCCATATATGAACGATATATCGATAAACGAGTAAGTTTACTTGCAATACGGGGACGAGAATTAAATCCATCCAAATCTGGATCTATAGGTAAACATAAACTTCGACGGAGAGTATTTAAATTGATTCTTACTCCATTAGCTCTACTTTCACGACCGAATACTGTTTTGTATCGGCTAGAGCCTAATTTGGAAAGCCTATCGAGATCGCTATATTCAACTAGTAGATCACTGTCTAAACCACTTTCTTGTTTTAATATTGTGTGAACACGTAAGTAGTCATTTTCTAAGTCGCTAATTTCAATGCGTAACGCATGAGATCCAAATAGATCTTCACGTTTTACTCCAAAAAGTTTTTCTGATATTTCCTGGAATGATTCCCCTTTAAAACATGTCAGCAATGCCGTACTATTAGGGATTAGCGTTGCCAACTTAGGCACCACTAGGCCTGATTTAGCTGCTCGATCCATGTCTCCTGTAGTCGGATATATTACTTCGCCGGTCGGAGAACTCTTCGTGAGATACTCACTTAAATATTGAAGGGAAAATAAATATTCTTCCCCCGTAAGCTGCCCTCTACCTTCGCTAAGTAATCTTCTAACACCAGATGAGAAGGCCAAATGATCATTTAGCGGAAAAAGATACGCCAATAATTTATCTTCAATCTCATCCCTTGAAATAGGTGGCTCTATTCCGCGCTTTATACTTTCTTTACGAATAAGTGCATGCTTGTGTTCTGGCTTAGGAAGACATCCATGTTCATTACGATAGTCATTATAAATTTCTAAGCACAACAGCTCGCGATCAGTTAGTTCTCGAGCAAGTCCTAATGATTGCCAATCAACATGTACATGTCCGTTCTCATCAAAAGAAACATCTTCGATTTTGTAAGAAGGTTTTGCATATTTCTTTGCTGGCTTATTGTTTCTATCCATAGATCCGATATTTCCTCCATGAAATACGTTTTAAATCTTATGATTTTATAAAAGTGTATGCTTTGCCTAGTTTACCTGCTCGACCTGTACGACCAATTCTATGAACATAATCTTCATATGCTCTTGGAGTGTCATAGTTAATTACATGGCTTACGTTTGGAATATCCAAACCTCGAGCAGCAACATCAGTAGCGACCAACACTTGAACAACATTATCTTTAAATTTTCTTAACGCACGCTGACGATGGGGTTGGCTTTTGTCACCATGAATAGCTTCCGCTTTCACACCAAGTTCGTTTAAATTATCGCAAAGCTGTTGTACAAAAGATTTTGTTTCACAGAATATAAGAATTTTTTCAAAATCTTCTTCGTCAAACATAGCGATTAGCTTGTTCCATTTTTCATTTGAACTTTTCGCGTAGATAACGTCTTGCTTCACATTATCTGAGGTATCTCCAGTCTTTACTGAAACATTTATCGGGTCAACCATAACTGTATCTATTAAACGTTTAATCGATTCTGTCATTGTTGCAGAAAAACAAAGTGTTTGTCTTTTCTCAGGGATGCAATCAACCAAAAATCGGATATCGTCCACAAATCCCATATCTAACATAAGATCTACTTCATCTAGAACAAACATTGATATATCATCCAGATTCAAAAAACCCTGTCGATAAAGATCCATTAGACGACCAGGCGTTCCAACTATCACGTGAGGATCTCTACGTAATTGTTGTTTTTGTTTGTGTATAGAAAGCCCGCCAACACAAAGAGTTGAAAATAGTCGCATGCCGCCAGTGAAGCTTCTGAATTCTTGATCTATTTGTTGCGCTAGTTCTCGTGTTGGCGCAATTATTAGTGCGCTAGTCTTTTGGCCTTTCATCTTTAGCAACGAGTTAACTATTGGCAAGACAAATGCTGCAGTCTTGCCTGTTCCAGTATTTGCCATTCCTAAAACATCACGACCTGCAAGTGCATGCGTGATCGTTTGATCTTGAATCGGAGTTGGAGTTTCATACCCTTTTTTAGCAATATTTTTCGTTAATCGCTCATCGAATGAAAAATCTGCAAAGCTATTAGTAATTTCTACTTGTGTTTCAGGAGTCGCTTCTACAATATCGTTAATAAACAGATTTACGTCTAACGCTTTTGAATTAGAACCATAACGTCCACCCCGTCTGCCGCCGCCACTGGAACGTCCTCGGCCTGAGCTTGAAGATCGGTGTCCGGATCCAGAGTTTCTAGGTTTTCCTGAACTACCACGATGCGCCTTAAATCCTCCGGAATCTCTATGGGTTCTTTGGCCATGCCCGCCTTTAAAGCCACCTTCACGTTTTCCTGAAGATGATTTTTTTCGATCAGTATTTTTTTGTGATGAATTCTCTGATCTTCGAGATTGATCATTCTTATTTTGAGAATTTGATCCGCTCGTACGTTTTACATTTCGACTAGATCCCAAACCAGGTGTACGTTCTTTTTTATTCGAACTACTTTTCTGCTTTGTACCAGAATAAAATTTAGCTTTTTTGGATGATGATTTCCGTTGCGCACCTTGTTTTGGCGCAGATGTATTAGTTGCAGGCATAAAGCCGATCTCTTTTCTTTTATTGTTATTCGTTTACATCTAGTTTTCTAGTGCAAATCCCAGTTAAGGGTTTCTCTAAAACTGAGTATTCAGTCCGTAGCTTTAACGCCGGTCAACGAATAACGAAAGAATTCAAGTGACATCCATTACTCGCACATGTGAGAAGCCATATATCTTAGTAGATATATTCAATCTTGCCCAATTTATCCCATTTGAGGAATCTAATCCCCAGGACTATCGTTTTCGCGGATCCTCTGCATCTACGTTAAGGCCGAACTTTTCTATTGCTTTAGTAACAATATGAGGTTCAATATCTCCCTGTTGAGCTAAACCTTCCAACGTCGCTACAACAATATGACCTTCATCTACTTCAAAGTGTCGACGAAGAGCTTCTCGAGTATCAGAAAAACCATACCCATCAGTGCCTAAAACAATATATGGAGCAGGAACGAATCTGGAAATAGAATCGCCAACTGCTTTCATATGATCAGTAACCGAAACAATCGGGCCTTGAGTAGGGCCTAGAATCGATTGAACATATGAGATTCTTGCTGGAGCTTCAGGGTGCAATCGGTTCCATCTCTCACATTCCATAGCTTCTTCACTTAAATTCTTATATGAAGTCACGCTATAAACATCAGCAGCTACATCAAATTCTTCAGCTAAAACTTTTTGGGCTTGTAATACTGCAATCATCGATGAACCACTAGCAAGAAGGCTTGCCTTGTGCGCACATTCTTTTTCTTCAGACTTATACAAATAGATACCTTTAACTATTCCCTGTTCAATATCTTTTTGTGCCGAAGTTCCTAGACCTGGCATTGGAGGCTGTATCGAATTTTCGTTATACAAAGCTAAATAGTAAAAGGCATCTTCAGGATTTGCCCCAAACATTTTTTCGATACCCTCTTGTATTATCACACTAACTTCGAATGCGAATGCAGGATCATATGCACGACAATTAGGTACGGTCATGGCCATAAGTAACGATTGTCCGTCACAGTGCTGTAACCCTTCGCCAGTAAGTGTTGTTCTACCAGCTGTTGCTCCTAGTAAAAATCCTTTACCCCTAATATCACCAAATGCCCAAATCAAATCACCAACACGCTGAAAACCGAACATTGAATAGTAAATATAAAACGGAATTGTTGTTTCACCAAGTGTCGCATAGCTTGTTCCTGCTGCGGTAAAGCTTGCCAGTGCGCCTGCTTCGGTAATACCTTCTTCTAAGATTTGACCTTGCTGACTTTCCTTATATGAAAGCATTAGGCCAGCATCAACTGGATCATATTTTTGTCCATGAGGTGCATAGATTTTCACTTCACTAAATAGAGCATCGAAACCAAAAGTACGACCTTCATCTGGAATAATAGGGACTATTCGCTTGCCCACTTCTTTATCGCGAAGTAATCCACGAAGCATGCGACCAAACGCCATAGTCGTGCTAGCTTCAACTTTTTCTCCACTACCAACTTTCGTCTCGTTAAATACTTTCTCATCAACTTTTCCAAGTTGTTTTGAACGGACAACACGCTCGGGAGAAAATCCTCCTAACGCATTACGTCTACTGACAAGATATTCGTACTCTTTTGAATCGAATCCAGGATGGAAATAAGGTGGAGCACCTTCTGCATCGATCATTTCATCTGTTATTTCATGCAGACGCAAAGTGTCTCTGTATTTTTTAATAGCATCTAAATCCATTTTCTTTACTTGATGGGTGGCATTTCTGGAAGCTATTTGGTCTCCTAAAGTCCAGCCTTTGATGGTTTTTGCCAAAATAACTGTAGGCTTTCCTTTAGTATTTACTGCTCGCTCGTATGCTGCATAAATTTTTCTATAATCATGCCCACCTCTTGGAAGACGTTCGATCTCTTCATCAGAAATAGCAGAAAAAATCCGTTTTAGTTCTTCATTATCGCCGCAGAATCGTTCACGGATTTCGGCACCTGATTTTGTAGCTAGGCTTTGGAATTCTCCATCAACGGTTTCATTTAATTTCTGAACTAATACACCGTTAGTGTCAAGATCAAAAAGAACATCCCATTCTCGTCCCCAAACAACTTTTATCACGTTCCAGCCACAACCTCTAAAAAGAGCTTCTAATTCTTGGATAACTTTTGAATTACCGCGCACTGGCCCGTCGAGTCTTTGCAAATTACAATTGATAACAAAAGTTAAATTATCTAAGCCTTCATTGGCAGCAATTCTTAAAGCTGTTACAGATTCTGGCTCGTCCATTTCACCATCACCACAGAAAGTCCAAACACGTGAGTTGCTAGTATCTAATATTCCGCGATTATGCATGTAACGATTAAAACGTGCTTGGTAGATAGAATTGATTGGGCCAATTCCCATCGATACAGTTGGGAATTCCCAGAAATCTGGCATACGACGAGGATGCGGATAACTTGGGAGTCCTTTACCTCCAGTTTCACGACGGAAATGTTCCATTTGCTCAGTAGTTATTCGACCTTCCAAAAATGCGCGGGAATAAAATCCAGGGGCAGCATGACCTTGATAATAAATTTGGTCGCCTGGTCCGTCACCATTTTTTCCTTTAAAGAAATGGTTAAAACCGACTTCATATAGCGAAGCTGCCGATGCATAAGTTGATAAATGTCCACCTAATCCATCAAAACGATGATTTGCGCGGTCGACCATTGCGACTGCGTTCCATCGAATGATCGCTCTAACTCGCCGTTCCATTTCTTCGTCACCAGGAAATTCAGGCTCGTCAGCTGTATCGATCGTGTTTACATAATCTGTAGTAGTCAAATCTGGAAGGTCTACCCCTAAAGATCTTGCTCGGTCGATCGAACGAGTTAATAGATAGTCAGCTCGGCTAGCACCTCTATGATTTACAACAGCTTCAACAGAATCAAGCCATTCTTGTGTTTCTTGGGTATCAATGTCAGGTAGGTCAGTCACAGTGTACAAATCTAGACCAAACGGACTACATCAAAGCAGTTCTAGCGCCAACTGGTGTTTGCATAAATTAACAGTCAGCCAAACAGCCGACTCACGTTAATTGTGCCATTTACACCTTATCTGTATAATTAATCTATGCCTTCACCATACACAACTAGGGCAAGTGACTTCTGGTTTAGTTCGACTACCGATCTCCTCGAGAGTTATGCCGACTCAAATTTTAAAGGCAATAAGTTAGCCCGCGACGAATCAATAGATTTTCTAGAAGGTGAAATAAAATTAAAAGCTTACTTAGTTGCTGTTGCAAATTTAAGCAAAGACACTCAAGCACTTGACCAAGCCATAGGAAAAAACAAAATCAACGCACATAGCGAAAATGAAATATCTAACAGCAAATGCGAGGTAGAAGATTCGTTGATAGAAGAACTACATTCGAGACTGAAAACACTTACGTTCCTTCAAATCAGTTCTATCCATGCGAATATGAATATTCCTAACAAAAATAGGTACACCGACTTAATACTTCAAACACGCGATACCTTATTCGAAATAGCGTTAACACTCGGCGATGAAACAATTATACGGTTGTTAGCAACTGAGCTTTTAGATAGCGCACACAGCGATGACCATCGAAGAGGGCTAATTTTACGCCTAAGGACCTTATATCCTGACTCTGAAATTATCACACAAAAAATATTAGGATCCTTTTCAAGAAATCATTTTGAAGATATAAATCCGCTTGATTTACTTGAAGAAATTTACGAGATCTCACCAAGTTGCGAATCGGTCATCGTATCGGAGGTCCTAGAAAATTTTGAAGCATTTCTACCGATTAACTACAACGATCTCGATCAAGCATTACTCCTAAGATTTTTAGGTGCGAGGATGGACTTTGATCATATTGATGAAATTTATGCCCGTTTTTTTAGCCTCGATATCTCTGCAGAAACTGAACTTGAGTGTGTTCTCTTAGACCGGATTGCTGTGATAAAAAATGACAGATCAAATACCAATGCTGACCAAATCACCAAAAATTTCAGGAAAGAAATAGATTCGTTTTCAATTCCAGACGACTGGGGATTAAATTAAACTATCCCTAAACGGCCACACCTATCTCGTGCATAGATTTAATTAGCTGAGGAAACCCTACAAACTGTATCGATGTAATTCCTAAATCATTAGCTGCTTTACAATTGTCTAAATTATCATCTATAAAAACAGCCTCGAGCTCGGTCGATTCTAATTTTTCGAGTGCTAATTGAAAAATTTTTTGTTCAGGTTTGATTAAACCAACTTCACCAGAAATGATTATTTCATTAAATAAATGTTCAATACCCTTTTCATTTAGAATTCTTCGTAATCCTGGACCACCAGCATTAGACAGCATGCCTGTCTTATAATCTTTTGATAGTTTTTCGATAAGAGAAATGACATCTTCATCAAAATTATTTGCAGCTTTGAATGCACGATCCACTTCTTGAGGTGTTTCACCACTTAACTGAGCTAGACCTTCTAAGAGCTCCTCGAAACTAATCATTGCTCGATCATAGAGTGCTGCTATATCGTAAAACTGTCCTTCACGATCAAAACCGTGGTCATTCAACCACTTTTTATATGGATCAATTCGTATTACATCATAGAAATCGAAAATAAAAGTCGTGTACATGAGAGTAAGTTTAATTGAAGAGAAACAATTCAACCACTGTGATAAAAGAACTTAACTACTTCTGGCAATAGCTACGGGAATGTAATCAAATAGATCAGATGCAATCACGCTAGCTTG
>CAUJDU010000047.1 GCA_963169585.1 Actinomycetota bacterium
ATCTGTTATATACCGACCTCTAGCCCATTTGGTTTTATCCGGTGTTGGGAATTCTTGTTTAGGCTGAGATGCCATTGCTCCCACCATGAAAGCCTTCCATATAGATGCAGGATAGGTTCCACCAAATACTGTTCGTCCGCCAACGTTTCTCATTGGAGTTCTAGCAGAAGGATCTCCCATCCACACACAAGATGTATATTTCATTGTCATGCCGCAAAACCAGGCATCACCATATTCTTCTGAAGTACCTGTTTTCCCAGCAGCTTCATGACCGGGAATTCGCGCCCCTGTTCCTGTTCCGCCTGATATTACCCCTTTTAGAATATCGATTGTCGTTAACGCAACATTTTCATTTAATACTCGAGTCCCTTTATATTGCTGCTCAAAAATAACTTCCCCGCGCGATCCTTCTACTTTGGTAACAAAAACAGGATTGTGTCGAATACCACCGGTAGAAATTGTGTTGTAAACGGTTGTCATATCCAAAGGAGTGGTTTCGTCTGTCCCTAACACTATTGACGGGAAAGCTGGTACATCGTGAGATACCCCAAGACGTTCAGCCATTTCAGCAGAAGCACTGACCCCATCAGCTGCAATTAAACGAGCATAAGCACAGTTAACTGAACCAGTAGTAGCCGTACGAAGAGTCTTTGTTCCTACTCCGCCTTCAGCATTTGAAGTATTCCATGTGGGATATCCTTCAGGCTTTACAGTACAAGGTGATGTTCCTGAAATAGTATCATTCGGTGAGAAACCATTATTAAGCGCCGAAACCAATGTAACTATCTTATATGTAGATCCAGGTTGGCGTTTCCCTTGAGTTGCTAAATTAAATTTGGCCTCATCAAAGCCTGGCCCTCCTACCATTGCTAAAACTTTTCCAGTATTGCGTTCCATAACAATCATTGCTGCTGTAAATGGAGGTTGATTTGGAAGCTTTTCATCTACCGCACGTTGTGCCGATTCTTGTAAATCGGGATCGTAGGATGTATATACTTTTAATCCACCTTTTAATACAGTGTTGTATCTTTCTTGAGGAGTTTCACCTAATCTTTTATCCTCTAACAACAACCTTTGAACTTCAGCCACCATATAGTTTTGAGGTTTTAACTCTGCAGTAGGTTTTTCGGTAGGTAATGCAACAGCATTTGCTTGAGTTCTTTCTTCTTCTGATATTAAACCTTCTTTTACTGCCAAATCTAAAATTTCTGCTCTACGTTCGCGAGCTCGGTCTGGAAATATAAAAGGATTCCAAGATTCAGGATTTGGAATAAGCGATGTTAATAAGGCCGCTTCGGCAACCGTCATTTCACTTAAAGGATGTTGGAAAAACCTCTCAACAGTCGCTTTGATCCCATAACTTCCTTGCCCGAAATAAACAGTGTTTAGATATTCTTGAAGGATTTCTGCTTTCGTATATTGTTGAGTGACCCTATATGAAATTACTGCTTCTTTAATTTTTCTAGAAAAAGTTCTCTCATCGGTCAAAATTCTATTTTTTACTAACTGTTGGGTGATTGTTGATCCACCTTGGGCTACACCACCAGCGGACAGGTTACTCGTTGCAGCACGAACTAAGGCTTTGGCATCCACTCCTGGATTATCCCAAAATGATGAATCCTCAGAAGCAACAACGATTTGCTGCATAATTTCTGGAACTTCGCTCAGCTTAACAGGGTCTCGATCTTGCAATCCGAGTACACCAATTTCATTTCCACCAGAATCATAAACAACAGTTCGTGAAGAGAGCTCTGAAAATGCTTCAACAACTTTGTCATTTCCACTATGCGCACTAGATACCGTTGAAATGCCTGGAGAAAGCGCAGCAATACTGATCCCTAAAAGAGAACCTCCAATAATTACTATCATCCAAAATTTTATGAAAACCGCGATTTTGCTCACACCTATATTCTGCCATATTTCTGTAAAAAATGGGGCATTTGTCAATATTGTCGTACCTAGCAGGTACCATAGAACAATATGGCTAAAATCATGAAGGTATCTCGCCCCAACGAAGTGTACGAACAGGTGCTCGCTTGTGTGCAGGCTCTTACAAGTCAAGGACATAAGCACATAAATGTCTGCTGGCCGACATCGACTACTTCTCTTTTTATGCGGAAACGCATGAACCGCGATTTAGGTCCAACATTTGCAATTCGAAATACTACTGCCACACAACTGCGATCTTTAATCGAAGATGCCTACGATAAATCAAAAAAATATAACCCTCCCAACACCCTTGAAGAGTTATCGCATCTTGCTGAGATAGCAAAAGTAGTTTTACCAAATATGCCTCATTGGCCAAGTACCCCGTTAATCGATCAAACACTCCAGGTATGTTCAAGCGCAAATCCCAAAGCTAGAGACTACATAAAATCAAATTTCCCGTTAGCACAAATGTGTATAGAAGAGTTCAAGCAAGTCTATGGCTACGAGCTCCCTTATAACTATTCTTCTAAGCCTGAATTTAATGTCGATCATATCGTTGGATTGTGCATCGTAATAAAAATTAGTGAACTAGACCAAGACTCAGATTTCTTGATCAATACTTTCCCAAGCAATATCGCACAAATAATAAATTCTAACCAAGACACAAAAAATGAAGTTAGATCGTTGTCTGTTCACGAAGATTGTTTCCAGGAAATAGACTCAGTTTTTAAAGATATCGTTAATAGAAAACCAGATCCCAACAGTACATCAATAATCATTCCCGATTCAAAATACAGAAAGATTGTCCAGGCTCGTGCAAACAAATTTTCTGTACCTATTTCTGGCAAATCCACCCGACGGCTTTTCGATAATGAGCTGATCGTTTGCGCAAATACTCTCTTAACAATTGGAAATAATCCTTCAGAGTCTGTACTCGACGATTTAATAGAACGATTTAGCTGGTTAAAGTCGACTGAAAACAATAATCATATCCTCATCAAGCAACTGATGGCCCAGATCGGAAATATATACGACTCAAATAATATTTCACATATTTTTAAAATTGTTCTTGATATTCTCAAAAAGAATTTTTCAACTGGAAAGCTAAAAACTATCGAAGAAATATCGATCACACAAGAAGTATTTTCGGCTTTAATCGAACTATCCGAGCTTGACCAAGAAGGCACTATACAAGATTGTATTTACCTGTTAAATCTAGTGGGCGATAAGGTAACTAGAGCAGGAACACTTGGAGATGGCATATATATAGCAACCCCAGATGAAGTGATAGGAACATATTTTGACTTTGCATATGTAGTCGGTCTCCGTGATAAATATATACCTCAACTTCATTTTGAACCATCTCTAATAGATCGTGACCAATACGTTGTTCTAGGGATAAAAGATGAAGGTACAATTAATACTCACATAGAGGATTCTCTAAATTGGTTAAAAAATTGTGCTGAAAATATCTTTTTTAGCTCTAGTCAAATCGACCCGACAGGAAAAGAAACCGCTTTCCCACACTGGGTAAATACGATCAGTCAAGCAAATACAAAAATTAAAGTTGAAAACAAGATTAACAATCTCCATTACGACTCAGATTTTATTAATCGCATGTTAAATCAAAGTGCGAATATTAATAACTTCGCAGTTAAATGCTCTGTCCCAGAATCTATCTCTGCTACCGCAGTTGAAACTCTTGCTACCTGCCCGCTTAAATACCTCTATAGACATAGATTTAAACTTTCATCTACTTACGAAAATTACAACTCTGATTTTTTTGACAGTGCTGATATCGGAATTATTATCCATAATTTGCTCCAAAATTATATTGAAAAAAAACAAACTCCAGATGAACTTTTCGCAAAAGTGGACGAGCTAGTTGATGAAGCTTTTAAGAATGGTGAGTTGCCCAATAAAGCCAGCATTGCACATAATAAAGCCAAATTGAACAAAATCCTTTCTACATTTTTACTTTTCGATGAAGAAAAACTTAGTGAAAATATCCAGTGTGAGGTTGAGATAGAAAATGAAGTCAAGATAAAAAACCAGTCAATTAAATTAAAAGGAAAAGTTGACAGAATGGACAATTATTCAAATGGCACTACTCATTTAGTTGACTACAAGACAGGTTCTTTCAAAAACGCAAGATCAACAGATTTTTATCATTTTGGTAGACGTCTCCAACTAGGTATTTACTCGCTATTGCTAAAAGATCAAAAAACAATAAGCGCAATAGAATACTGGTATCTTTCCGAACCTACACAAGTATGCTCAGAACAATTAACTCCTGAAGAAATAATAAAGTTGGATAGGAAAGTAAAGAATATTTTAACAATTCTCTTTAGTGGTGAGTTTCTTGCAAAACCATTCAGTTCATTCCAAACCGAAAATGACTTAAAGGAAATTGATAATTGTTCTACCTGTGAATTCAGCGAAATCTGCTATCAAGAATACAGGGATGCTTGGGAATCTCTATCCATTGCAAATAAATTTCATAACTTCACTAAAGCTACTGTAGGTAAAAAGGATGATAATGGCTGATAATTTAAACCGCGAAATAATTAAAGTAGATGATCCAGTAGAACTAGCAACATCTGAACTTACGAAATCGTTTTCAATTGCAGCAAGTGCAGGTTGTGGTAAAACGCACATATTAATCTCTAGAGTACTGGCCCTATTAGAAAAAGCGATCCCTCTTGAGCGTCTTCTTCTCCTTACTTTTACAGAGAATGCGGCGAGAGAAATGCGAACAAGACTAGCTTTTGAACTTTCAAAGTCTAGTCAACCCTGGGCTAAACAGGCTTTGTCGGTACTCCCCTATTCTTCTATCCAGACATTGAATTCATTTGCTTTTGAAATCGTATCTTCAAACTTTATACATGCCGGTATTTCCTCTGCTCCAGAAATTATTGACGATTCTGATTTTAAGTCCAGTTACCTCGAGGCCTTTACAATTGAATATAACAAATGGGCAAACGACGATGACCATAACTCATTTTTTTCTTTAGCGAATGATATTGGACTTACACGAATAAAGATGTTCGAAATGGTAAAGCCACTTTCAGAACTTATACCTATCCCAAATGTTAGCTCTAGGCATTTTACAAATGACATAAAGAAAACCTTAGAAGCAAGAATTAACAAACTTGAGAAGGATTGCAAAAATGAAGCAAAAAAGATTCTTCACGAAATAAAGTTGATAGATCTTTCGACACTGAAGCCATACCCCCAAAAAAGAATCATTAGGATTCAAGAACTTTGCGAAGGGATAAGTGAAACACATAACCCAATAGATTTCTTCACTACTTTCTTCCAGCTATATTCAAAAATAACACAAGCCCAGTTAGCACCGAAAAATAAGTCTGATTATGAAATATTAGAAAACTCCTTTGATGTCATAAGATCTGCCGGTGAAGAAGTCATACAAGATATTAAAGATTCTGCTTTAACCTATTCTTCAATATTGCTCTGGAATTTCATCGTTGATCACCGGAATATGCGTTTCCAATCTGGTGAGATCAGCCATGACGAGTGCCTAACAATTGCCAGCTATCTTCTAACCAATGAGAACATCAGATTTGATATTTGGAAAAAGTATTCAACAATACTTGTAGATGAATTCCAAGATACTGATGACATACAAATTCTACTCGTAAAAGCTTTAAGTGAAAATGAAAGCGACACAGACATAGGACGACTATTTGTTGTAGGTGATGCGAAACAATCAATATATGGATTTAGAGGAGCCCAAGTAACTAGCTACGAGAAATTTGTTGAGACAAGTGAATTAGATCAAATTGCTCTGGATAAATCTTTTAGAAGTACCAACCTCGTACTTGAACCTATTAACAAGATAATGAAACAACTAATGCCAGACTATCGAGAAATGTCAAATGTGCGCGAAGAATCACTACTAAAAGGGAAATTAAATAATAGAGTTGCTGTTATAGGGTCAAAATCTTCGGAACCTGTGGATGTTATACGTGAAAATCGAGCCAAAGACATAACAGGTTCTATCAATAATTTTCTTGGCCAAACGATTCAAGACCGTAGCGGAAATAGAGAAACCAGGTATTCAGATATTGCTGTACTAATGAGAAATTCTACAGGTATAAATGACATCATTCGTGCGTTTCAGGAAGCTCGAATCCCTTTCAAAGTTGACTCTGTCGACCTTATTTGGGAATTAACTTTTACCAAGATGACTTTTTCAATAATTTCAGCTATTAGCGACCCTAAAGAGTCAATTGCAATTATTGGGGCGTTGAAAACACCTTTCTTTTCTTGTGACAATGACGACATATTAGAGTACGTTTCTCAATGTAAAACTTTAGGAATTCATAATTCCAATATTTGGAATTATGAAAAAACTCAGTTAGATATTGATAGCAAAGTAAGTCGATCAATGAAAAAGCTCCAGCAATGGCACAGGGACTACAGCCACATTGCCCCTTCTGAATTAATGAACTTACTGCACAACGAATTGGGATTACTGGAAAGTTTCGATTTGCTGGGTAAACGAAATAGCGAATCTGTTTCAAACTACTTAACTGCACTTGCTATTTATTTTGAAGATACAAGGAGAAACAGGACTTTGTTTGATTTTATGTCTTTTATAAATTCCATCAAAGCGGGCAATAAACCTCCAGTTATCTATCATCCGTCTAGCATTGAAGACTCCGTTTCGATTATGACTATCCATAAGTCAAAGGGACTTGAGTTCCCGATCGTCTACGTTCTTCCTGCTATTAAACCATCAAGTCAGTCAGATATTTTTGTATTTCCAGACAACGAAGAATTAGATTGTGCTCCATCATCGATTAAGTTCTATATCAGTTCAAATCTTTTTAATAACAACATTTCAGAACAACTAGAGAATAAACGTGACGAAATTGCGCAAGAAGAAGAACGGTTGCTATATGTAGCCATGACCAGAGCCCGAGATTTTTTGATCTTATGTGTTCACGAAAAGGAAGTAAAGAGCGAAAGCGACCAAAAACCTCGGGGTGGTGCTGCCTTACTTAGATATGCAATTGACAGATCTGAAATAAAAGACAGCCTCGAACCTTTGCAAATAGATAATTCTTCAGATATAACAGAAATCTCCCCTACGATAAATCCTACAAGCTTATATAGTGATGTAATTTCATACAAAACAATTGAAGAACTGCATGGAAGAATAAGATCTTCAAATATACTAAGTCCTAGCTTATTGGAAAAAAGTTACAATCAAAATCAAGTTATCGATAGCCCTATTTACAATTTCAAGCAAGTTACAAATCCTAGTAAATCAAACCTAATCGGTAATGCTGTTCACAGAACCTTAAATATCATCCCTTTTAACGCAGACAAAGGAACAATCCTTCGGATATCAAAGAGCTGTTCCCAAAGAGAAGGCATCCCTGAGCTTTTTGAAGAGGTAAGTACGCTTACATCTAAAGCGTTATCAAATATTGAAATTTCTAATGCAAAAAATAATCTACGTGAGATACCAGTAAATGGAATAATAGATAATCGCCGTGTAGAAGGTTTCGTCGATCTACTCTTAGAAACTGATTCAGGATGGATAGTTGTAGACTACAAAACAGATGCGGTCAAAAATAAAAAAGACATAGAAGCAAAGGTTGAAAAATATCAAAATCAATTAAAAATCTATGCATACCTCCTTTCAAAAACTGAAAGAATCAAAATCTCTGGCGTTGCATTATTCTTTTTGCGTGCAGATTCAAACGAATTTGTCTATCTAGAAAATTTTCTAGATCTCGATGAAAATTTGCTAATACCAACCCACGAATGATTCTGATTACCATTATTGTGCACGATGTACTCTTATTCGCAATATTCCACTAAAAACTCTTATTTTCAACTATCAGTTTCACCTGGTAAAACGACGAATAAACATATGTGAAAAGAGCTAAAAATGTATTAGATAATACATATTCTCGTCTTGCGAATTTTTGGACCACTCCAGTCATTTTGCTCATGATCGTTTCGTCAATAGCTGTCTACACTTTTCAATATGTAAACTACGATTCTAATACAAAGAATTTTCTATTTATTGGTGAAATAGTAAAACCTTTATTCCCCCTCATGTTCTTAGTTAATGCTCTAAAGAAATATAAGAACTCAAAATTACTCAGTTGGATGCTTTTGGCTATTTCTTGTGTTCTTTGGTTTTTAGCTCAAACGCTAACTTTATTGATGGATATCTCACCGGAAATTCGAGATACATTTTTCAGTTTTAAAGACTTTTTAATTTTTCCTATTTTTCCATTTGTCCTTATAGGCATTATAGGAATTGGCCTACATGACTATTCAAAGATTTCAAAAACCAGAATTATTTTTGACGGATTTACACTAGCTGGATCAGTAAGTTTTTTTGTTTGTTCTATATTGCTCCTTACAAATATTGCTAGCGAGGATACGGGTACCAGATTTGTTGGGATATACATAAGCCTGTTAATCGCATCATTAGCATTCTCTATAACAATCCTGAGGAGCTTCAATCGGGTAATCTTCCCAATTACGCAAGCACTATTCTTGTATTCTGTAGCTGAAACATCGAAAATATTCTTTATTTCAAAAAATGAGATAATTTCTCATCCCTTAGTCGAAGCATTACTACTAACTGCAATAATCGGATACGCATTCACCTTTAGAACAGCTGATTATATTCCACAGACGTCATTATCATCAAAGGGTGAAGACATTTTGAAATATTCAATATTTGCAAGTGCTTTTGCCTGCCTGATTTTTGCTTCTTCCATCTATATTTCTAAGCCTGGCCTTCCTTGGGGGTTATGGATAATTTTTGGTTGTACGTTCGGAGCGATGATTGGAACCCAAATACTCACCCACTATGAAAATAGACATCTGCTAAAACTAAGAGAGCAAGACCTATATGTGATGACATCTTCAGAAGAGAAATTTCGAATTGCTTTTGAAAATGGCCCTACTACATTGGTTCTCCTCGATGAAGAAGGCAAAGTTTTAAGTGCTAATAAAGCTTTCTTCAACTTTACAGCTTTTGAAGAGGCTGATGTTTTAGGGAGTGCGCTCAGTTACATAATACACCCTGATGATAGAGCAATCTTTGACGTAAATTTAGCAACCGTCCTTTCCCAATTATCTGGTGTATCAATAAATGTTGAATGCAGATTTTTACAGAGAGACGGAACTATCAGATGGGGTTCAGCCTCGATTAGCCATATCCCTGTTACCTTTATCAGCGAAGAAGAAACAGCAGAATTTGTCGTCCAGATAGAAGATATAACAGATCAAAAAGTCCATGAGACTGAATTAAAGTCTTTAGCTATCAAAGATCCTCTAACTGGCTTATGGAATCGCACACACATTTTTGATCTCATAAATGAGACGATAGAGAATCAGAATTCGCAAAATCCTAAAGATAAGTCTGGCACCTTTGCCGTAATGTTCTTAGACCTAGATAGGTTCAAAGTGATAAACGATACTTTTGGACATTCTGCTGGAGACATCATCTTACATATCAGTGCCGAGAGAATAACATCTATCGTTGGGACTCGCGGCGAAGTTGCACGATTAGGTGGAGATGAATTCGTAATTCTTCTTTCACCTCCAGTAAACGAAACAATGGCAAATTTAATTGCCCAAGAGATAAAAGAAACGCTTTGTCAACCCACCCTTCTGTCTCAAGGTGAGACAATAATGACATGTTCAATCGGGGTTGTAATGTGTTCAGGATCCGATCTTGATGCACAAGATATTCTTCGCGAGGCTGATCTGGCCATGTACAGAGCAAAAGAACACGGGAAGAACACTATTGAAATGACAGTTGCTAAAGACCGCCATAGGATTTCAACTGAACTTAAATTCTCAAACGATTTGAGGCGTGCACTGGCTACTGAACAAATTAAAGTTTTTTATCAGCCTATTGTTTCGCTAAACAACAACGAAATAGTTGGATTTGAAGCACTTTCGAGATGGGTTCACCCTAAAAAAGGGCTTATTAGTCCCGATGAATTTATTCCACTTGCGGAAGATACTGGATTAATTCTAGATATTGGCTACTACATGATGGAACAAGCCTTTAAACAGTTAGGGATCTGGCAAAAAACGTACACAACAAGTAGTGGACGGCCATTAACAATGAATGTCAACCTCTCTGTTACTCAACTTCGTGATCCAAAACTATTACGAGAAATAGAAAGGGTTAGAAATCAGAGTGACTGCATCGTTCAATCAATGGTTTTTGAGATAACAGAAAGTGCTGTTTTAGGTGATACGACTAGAGCGATTTCACTTCTAAATGACATCCGTGACTTAGGTTTCAAACTCCGAGTTGACGATTTTGGTACTGGATACTCTTCCCTGTCATATCTTAAAAAGTTACCTATTGATGGTTTTAAGATCGACAAAAGTTTTGTAAATGGTTTAGAGATAGATGAAGACGATACAGCAATTATCCATGCGTTACTTGGGTTAGCCAATGCTATGAGCTTGACTGTTACAGCAGAAGGTATTGAACAAGATTCACAGCGCATTGCCTTAAAAGAGCTTGGCTGCGACTACGGGCAAGGATATCTATTTTCAGAGGCACGTGCAGCAGAAGATATATCTTTACCTAACAGAAGCACCCAGACCTCGACGAAAAAATCAAAAAAACCTGCTTAATGCATACTCTACCTGAGTAAAATACACATTTGTGCCACAGGAGAACTAGTATCTCTCTATGGATTCTTTTGAGCCCCTTATAACGACAAGAACAGCAAATAAAGAAGAGTTTGAAAGAGTTGTGGAACTTTCAAAAAATATGATTCATCCTCAAATCACAGGGATAGATAACGATCGTTGGGTCCAAAACCCCATTGCATGGATGGAAGAGGAAACACAAAAAAATACTGCTCAAGTTGTTGTTGCACATGATGCTGCAACAAAAACAGTAGTTGCAAGCGGTATAGGTATTTGTTTTGAAGAACCTAATAAACATGATGGATCTAAGGAAAAGATTGGTTATATACGGTGGATGTCAACTGCGGAAGATTTTCGTGGTTTTGGTGTAGGCGAACAAATTTTAAATCATTTAATGAATTGGTTTGACGAGAAAAATGCAAACCTTGTGAAACTACATGCAACTGATAAAGCAACAGAATTCTATTCTCAACATGGTTTCAAACAAGACCCTGACACCGACATTTGGTGGCGTAAAAACTAATTATTTTTATTCTAATGGATTAGTTTTACGATCGTAGCTGCTAATCAAGAGATTAAGCTGCCAATTCGGATCTAACGTAGTTAATTTCTGCTGCAATCAAAAGCACCCGAACCTGCAATGCAATCCAAGCCATTAGAGTTAGGGCAACAGCAAATGTTCCATACAGGGGTCTGGCATTGTGAAGAGACCTTTCGACAATAAATATGCTCAACAATTGAATAACCGATATTGCTACACCACCTATGATTGGACCATATCCTTTAGCTGAGTTAGATGAGACCGATACTGAAAAGATTAAATATATTAGTCCCATATTCCACAATATCGAAACGATAAATATCAACATTCTTATCGCGATATTCTCATTCATTATTGACGTAGCTGCTGTTGGAATAATAATTCCAACAGAAATGATAAACATCACAAAATAAGCTCTCCAATGTTGCGATATGAATGATCGATCTAATCTTTTACCTTTAAAAATTCTCCATAACGAGTTTTGTAAAGCTAGTGCACCGCCTTTTCCTGCCCAAACTAGAATAAGCAGTGAGATTACTAATGTCCAACCTCGGTCTTTCACAAAAGTTAAATCCGACTCCAGTGTTGGACCTATCACGGGGATTGCAGAGAAAGTTGAATCGATCATTCGACGTCGCAATTCTTCGTTTTTTGCGAAAATAATGTCAAATAATGTTAGCGAAGCCAATAGCAACGGCAATACCGATAGGAACATATAGTAGGTAATTGCTCCTACCCTGTATCCACCTTCGTCTTCATTAAATTTTTTATGAACCTCAATCATAAAATTTATACTTTGATATTTTTTAACAAAAGTTGATAATTGTTTGGACATTTTATCTTTGGCAGCTTTTATTAAGTTAGCTAAATGCATATGTCGATGCTAGTGATTATTTGTTCGATATGAGCACTTAAATGCTTTAGTGTGATAGTAGACCTCAATAAACCATCAATCACAGGGAGCGACCGGAGGAGCGACCGCGAGAAGCGACCGGCTTAGCCGGTGCTTCGACGATAAGTTGAGTGGGCGTTGAGGGACTTGAACCCCCGACCCCCTCCTTGTAAGGGAGGTGCTCTAGCCAACTGAGCTAAACGCCCGCAATGCGGTTTCGTTAACCGAAGCGATTAATCTAGCAGACTCATTATTTGTTCGTGAACACGAGCGCTTGCACAGCCAAGAATTTCTCCGTTAGTGAGCCAATTTGCCTCATGACCACTAAAATCAGTGACCATACCGCCAGCCTCTCTAACTAGCAAACCTCCAGCAGCTACATCCCAAGGTTTTAAGAACCTTTCGACAAATGCTGCCCAAGTTCCTTGAGCCACCCACATTAGCTCTAAAGAAGCAGAACCGATCCTTCGCATATCTTCAAATTTTGTTAATAATCTTCTGACTAGCTCCATATGCTCGTCTATGTATTCTGGGTATCGGAATGGTACTGATGTGGCAAAAATATTAAAATGGTTTCCGGAATCTATCGTTTTGAGCTTTATTGGCGATTGAGAATTAGTTGTATATTTCCATGCTCCTGAACCACGTATCGCATGTACAGTTTCACCAAAAATGGGCACATCTAAAACTCCAACTTCGAGTTCTCCATCTACACGTAAACCGATAGATACTCCAACAGCACCGAAGGAATGAGAAAAGTTTGATGTGCCATCTAGTGGGTCGACTATCCAACAGGTATTTGGAACATCAATTTTAATTTGGTTACCAACTAGCTCGAAATTTGTGGATTCTTCACCCATGAAATATATTGAATCATCAAATTTTGCTAGTTCTTCTTCAATTATCTCTTCACACTGGCCATCCACTTCGGTAACAAAATCTGCATGACCTTTAGCGGTTACGTTTAAATCAGTCCCTATCCGTGAACGGATAACCTCACTTGCCTTATTTGCAGCACTGATTGCGGCCTGGCGGGCATGTTCGAGGTCTAAATTACTCGTCATACCCGCTGACTCTAGGCGATTTGCATGGCAATATCAGGACTGAGACCCTGATTTCCTTGTTCCTCTTTGCTCTTGGCCGATAGCTGTAGTGCTTTGCGAACTCTGGCATTGTCTAGGCTCTCAGATTTCCTAGGCCTTCCCCTTCCTCTCTTTGTTGCCTGTTCTTCACCGTTCACGAAAATTACTCCACCCCAAACTCCAGCAAATGGAGGATTAGATCTAGCTTGATCTAAGCAAATAGACCTGACTGTACATCGTGCACATACGAGTTGAGCACTGAGCATATCTTTTGTGCTTTCAGAAAAGAATAGGTCAGTTTGTCCACTACAAGCTGGCTCTGTGCTTGGTTGTTGTAAATAATCGATTTGTCTTTGTTGTTCTAATAATAATTTATTCATTTGATGATTCCCTAAAAAGTGTGTATAACGAAAAAAACCGCCGGATAAATCCGACGGTTTTGAATTTTGTTTTAGGTATTTTCTTAAAAATCCTTCAATCCAGAATTGTTATCCGTCGGAGGTGTTACCCAAATTCCTGACTTATTAGTGTATGCAAATAGATACACTTGTCCGGCTGAGCTATTGCTAATGGTGGGTACGAAAAGTAAAGTCACCTGGTCAAACGTAGAAATCATCCACGCGTGAAAAGTGCGCGTTTTTTCGCCAACAGAAGCAGTTGTTGAGACAACAAGCCCTTTGAGCAATGTAGTTATGATTCCTAACATACATACAAGAAAAGCAGGATATAAGCCGTTCGTCAAGTTATTAAAAGAAAAATCTAGAAAAAATGTGGAAATAATTTCTTAAAATCATCCAAAAGCACTTTAGATCTAGAGACTAGAACCCCAGTTGCAGCTAAAATCCCATTCGAGTCACGTCTTAGAACTTCACATCCAGCCTGTATTGCAATGTATTCGGCTGCTAAAAGATCCCATGGTTTTAACAGAATATTTTCGTCATCTATATATGCATCAAGTCCACCTCTAGCTACATCACATATGGCTAATGCCGTTGAACCAAAATGACGCAGGTGTCTAAAAGGGATGCTTGGTCCTTCGTGCGAATTGAAATATATTAGTGATCCTGAAAAATTATCTGCACGATTACCTACTTCATTTCGTTCTATATGAGTTCCGTCTAGTTTTGTCGATTTCCCATCTTTATCAAGTACTTTTACTTCATCTTTTTGGGTAGCTACAAACTTTCTCTGTGTCACTTGATCTACGACAAGCCCAGCAATAACGCTTCCTCTGTGTACCAATGCAGCAGAAAAACTCCAATATCCTATCTTTCGAGAAGCATTTGTCGAGCCGTCTATTGGATCGACTACAAGGATGAGTTCATTCGAATCGATTTTTGATTTATCGAGTTCACGTTCTTCGCTAATAATATATCCAGGAAAATTAGATATGTGATCATGTAATATTTTATCTGCAAGTATATCTATCTCATACTGATTAGAAATACCATCTACTTTCTTTCGCCTATCACCATTATTCATAGATTCAACTCGTTCACGAATCTCGTCTGCTACGCCAATGAGCTTTTCTATTAATTCAAGAATTTCTTTTTCTTCGAGAACATTCATTTCTTGACTCATATTCTCATATTACAAAGTTGCTAATTTAATGGAAGTTATAATCCACTGGCTATGTGTTGCACGACAATCGAATATCAAGCTCTTAGCCTCACCACATGGAACTTGAATCTGCTCGTAAGTAGCATTTTCACTATCCCATTTTTTTATGACCTTAGATCTGTAGCTCGTTGCTGGCTCTAGATGTTCAGTTTTAACCTCATTTAAGCTATCTAAAACTTGATTAGGTATCTGAGGGAAAGAGATTAGATCTTTTTGTGTTTTGACATCTCCTCTTAGGATGGCGTCACACAAAGCTTCCGTTGTCTCTAAAGCGCTAGGAGCCTTAAATTTTGCAACTAAAACCACCATTGCCACACAGAGCACTAGAAAAATGGCCAAAGGTAAAAGTAGTTGCACAGTACTATCCTATTATTTATTGAGAAGTTAACCTAAATTTTCTGTTTTCACTATAGCTAGCCTCTATGCTATTACATCTGAAGGGGCTGTAGCTCAGTTGGTTAGAGCAAACGACTCATAATCGTTAGGTCGCGGGTTCGAGCCCCGCCAGCCCCACCGATACTAGATGAAGTTCTAGTTATACTCTTGCTCATAAATTCACTAAGTCTCAGTCCCATCAAAAGAAACTTTAGGTTTTTGCTCGAAGCGACATCTGGACTGAGCCAACGCAACGCAGCGAAGGAAGCGGAACGAGAAGATAAACTAAAGTTTCTTAGTTACGGGATCTGCTTATACATACACCTGCAGAGGTGATTTCAACATTTACTGGAGGCTCAAGTTTTTTCAATGTCAATGTTATTTGCTCAATCAAATCATCTATTTCAAAAACCAACTCCACAATAACTTGCGCGAATCTTTCCATCAAGGAAAATTCTTTTTCAGCAACAACCTTTTCTATCAGGTCACAAATTAAACCATAATCTGCCGTATCGTTAAGTTCATCAGATTTTCCAGCTTTACTTTGATCCAAATCGAGATCAAGGTCAATTTCGAAAGGCTGAACTACATCACGCTCTTCCTTCGTTACACCACAATGTGCCAAAACTTTGATTCCACGTAATTGGATTTGATCAGTCATACATTAAATCTACTGATTAACTGTCAGCATTTTAGAAATTTATCTTGTTTAACAAGCTTTTCTATAGTTCCAGTTATTGCTGGATCTGTCAGCGTCATACATTTTTCAGGTGTGAACCATTCGACGGATTGTGATTCATCCTCTCCGGGGTTGATTTTTAAGTCGTCACTATATCCTAAATAGCGGATATCAAAATGAGTATGACCTGAAGGAGTTTCGTGTACATCTACATAAAATATTTCATTACTTAAGTCTGGCACTACTCCTGTTTCTTCTTTTGTTTCCCTTAAAGCAGCTTGATAAGTAGTTTCATTCTCATCCAGGTGACCTCCTGGCTGTATCCATAATTTAATCTTTTTGTGTAGATGTAATAGTAAGCCTTGATTTGATATAACGAAAGCTGAGCCCGTAATGTGGCGGTGACTGTGCTCTCTCGTAAACGCTTTGTCGCTCATCGTGTTGAGAAGATTGCATGTTTGTGTGAGCGAGCGTTCCTCTCTCGTATCGTAAGGGGTGTGTTTGTTGAGCTCTGCAAGGAGAGCTTGTGGACGAGACAATGAGGATACGATCGCGTTGTTGGCCATACATAATGAGTATAACGCGTAGCGAAATAATAAGAGTAAAGACTAAAGCACAAATACCTATAAAAATAAATGCTCCATGCAAAGACGTCCAAGTGGCAACAGCTCCCACGATGAGAGGAGCTACGATCCTCCCCAAAGCATCCCTCTGCATCATGCTACATCCAAATTTATGGTATTCGTTAACACTAAGAACTTGAGCTGCACGCTGAGACAATAAGGAATCGCACATAGCCCAGGAAAGACCATTAAAAAATGCTGCAATAATAGCTACATAAAGACCTGCAATGGTTGTGTACAAAATGACCGAAACCATAACTAACATATAGGAAAATATGAGCAATCCCCATTCATAACCATCAGAAAGTTTGAAGTTATTACGTATCCAGGTCATTACTATAATGCCAACAAAAGAAGCTGATACTCCAAATATAATGCCAAGGGCAGGTTCTACTCCTTGAGACAAGGAACTTACCTGGGCAAGGCATAGCGCCATAAGAGCCATTGACCCACCGCATACAAGATTTTGGAAGAGTACAATGAGAAGAAGTGTTGAAGGAATCCGTCTCAATTTGTGAATACGCGACTGATTCTCACGTATAGATTCATTTCTTTCAATATCGCCTATACGCCGGTCAAACCTTTCTTGAGTCGAGTCAGCATTCAATACTTCTTCATAGGAATCCATTCCACATTCAGGGAAGAGAAAAGTGAATGCGTAAACTACAATAAATATAGATATTGCAATCACCATAGGTGCGACCATAAATCCACTTAACGCAATGGGTGCAATAATTGCACTCGCGCATAAGTAACCGCTTTCTTTAGCACCCACAAAACGTGAAGCAAATTTTGGATCGTTTGCTGTATATGAATGCGTGATACGTGGAAATGTAGATTCAAGTGCCACCTTTGATGTACTTGCAATAAAAGCAACTGCAATGAATATTGCAAGATTATCGATAAATAAAAGTGCACTAGAAGATATGATACCGACCCCGGCCCCTAAGCGTTGTGAAGACAAGACGGTCATATGCAAAAAGATTTTCTTTGATAATGGCTGCGAAAAGATGATCGTACCTTGAAGCGCAATACTTGTTGCTGCAGACGTCATGGGTGATACATCGAACCGTGCCATCAATAAAATCCAGACAGAAGCCATTAGAGCCGTTCGACCGGCCACAGCTAAATGTCCTATTGCATAAAAAGGCCGCTCCGGCGAATCTCGCATAATGCGCATAATGCGTATTATGCACCTTTTTTAGTTGAATCTCAATTGCATTTTTTTTGTAAGGAGGCCTGGCCTCCCATAAAGGATAAAACGGACGTCGTACCAGGCGTATGGTCGAAAACAGCTAAATTTTCAAGCTTAATCGGCCCAACGCGGATAGAACAGCGTTAGCACACAAACTTTATACGGTGTCAGCCACAGGAGAAACTCCGATAATTGTTCCTGTAAGCCCCTTAACCTTAGCTCCGGAACCTTCCCTATCCTGCAATGCTATGACGGTAGTAGCACAATCACTCGACGTTGTTTCAGTCAAGAAAGTCGTCTCATCCCCAAGTGCGATACACATATCAACAACTAAACCTCTAGATGGTTGAATACGCATCGCCTTCATACCTGTGCCACCTCTAGATTGGAGAGTCAAAGAATTAATATGCATTCTTTTCGCATAGCCCTTGTTCGTAGTTATCACACAATCATCATCTTCATAAACACTAATAGAAGCAATAACTTCATCGTCGTTCTTTACTTTCATAGCACGAACAGTTCCAGCTGTCCGCGAAGTACTTCGAACGTCAGAAAGCAGAAATCTAATCCCTTGACCACTTCTAGTGACCATCACCATTTGATGATCTTTGTCCTCATGAACTTCGCTTGCAGAAACAATAGCTTCCCCACTAGCAAGTTTTGCGCACACTACCCCATCTTTTCGCGTAGCAATTTCTTGCAACACTTGTGCATCAATTTTCTTTATCCCACCCTTATTTGTAACAAGAGCAATCGCTTCAATATTGTCGATATCAATTATTCCAACTGGTTTTTCACCCGATGAAAAAGAAACCATCGCAGAAACAGCACCCAAGCGATCTTTTGGAAGTTCATAACAAGGTATTCGGTATGCCCTCCCCAAATTTGAAACAACAAGCAAACTATTCAAGCTTGTTAACTCGTAGACAGACTCGATCGCATCACGATCTTTTGTACCAGTAATTTTAGATGCTTTTGAATTTGCAGGTATCGCACGAACATAGTTCCGCGCAGACACATTAACTACAAGGTCTTCTTCTGCAATAAGTGCCGTTGTTGAAAGCTCACCACTATCTTGTTTTTCTATTTTTGTTCTTCGCGGTGCAACCAACGTACCCATGTATTCTTCAAGGTCAGTTTTTATTAGCTCACGAACCTTTGCTGGAGACTTTAAAAGAGCATTTAACTCTTTAATTTCCTTATTCAAAGCTTTTAGTTCTAGTGCTAATTCTTTTTGGCCAAGTTCAGTCAATCTACCTAAAGCCAAGTCTAAAATATGGTTAGCTTGGATCTCTGAGAAAGCGAACTTACCCGTCATCAATTTTGTTCTCGCAACCGAACGATCTTTCGATGCTCTAATTGTTTTAATAATTGCATCGATCATGTCAACAGCACGAACAAGTCCTTCAACAATATGACATCGGGCTTGAGCTTTTTCAAGTCTGAATGCGCTTCTCCTTCGAATGACTTCAACCTGATGGGTTACCCATGCGCGCAACATATCATCTAAATTCAATGTTTGCGGGACGCCATCAACTAGAGCGATCATATTTACTGGAATAGATGATTGAAGAGTTGTGTGCTTATACAAGTTGTTTAGGACAACAGATGCATCTGTACCGAGTTTACAATCGATAACCAATCGAGTTTGTCCTTGCCCAGATTCGTTTCGGATATCTTTAACTCCCGATATAGTTCCTGACTCAACAGCTTCTGCCGCTTTTTCTGCAATAGATTCAATTGATGTTTGATACGGAACAGAAGTTATTACTATAGAAGTTTTACCTTTGGATTCTTCCAGAATATGTTCACCTCGTACCCGTATAGATCCACGTCCTTTGGAGTACATATCATTAATTCCATCAGTTCCCAATATCGTTGCGCCTGTAGGGAAATCTGGTCCTTTAATTATTTTTGCTAGTTCTTTCGACGTTGCTTCCTCATGGTCGATTAGATAGATAGCTGCTTTGATTACTTCTATAGGGTTATGAGGTGGGATATTCGTTGCAATTCCAACAGCGATACCTTGGCTACCATTAATTAATATATTTGGAATACGAGAAGGTAAAACGACTGGTTCGAGTTGAGAAGCATCAAAATTATCAACGAAATCAACAGTATCTTCATCTATGTCTCTAAGTAATTGATCGGCAACAAGAGATAGCCGACACTCTGTATAACGCATTGCTGCTGCAGGATCATTTGGTGAACCAAAATTACCATGAGGATCTATAAGGGGAAGTGATAAAGAGAAATGTTGACCCATCCTGACTAGTGCTTCATATATGCTTTGGTCACCATGTGGGTGATATCGCCCCATCACATCACCAATAACTCGAGCAGATTTCACGAAAGGTCTATCACTCCTAATTCCAGCATCATGCATAGCCCATAAAATTCTTCGATGCACAGGCTTCAAACCATCTCGTACATCAGGTAAAGCACGTGAGACGATAACACTCATCGCATATTCGAGGAATGCACTCTCCACTTCATCTACAAGTGCTTTTGTTGGTACTTGCGCATCAAAAAGTGATAGCTCGTTTTTCTTTGACTTTTTTGTTTTTGCCGGCATTGCCACTCCTTCTTACTGGGGGTCTGATCCCCCAAATAGGACATTTGCGATATGTCTGATTTGGGGGATCAGACCCCCAGCAGCTCATTAGATATCTATATTTTCTACTTCTTTTGCGTTCGATTCAATAAATGCTCTACGGGCACCTGCATCATCGCCCATAAGTCGAGACAGAACATCGTCACAAATTGATGCTTGGTCAATATCAATTCGTACCAAACGTCGAGTCTGCGCATTCACTGCAGTTTCCCTTAACTCTTTAGCGTCCATTTCACCCAAACCCTTGAAACGTACAAACCGCAAATTTGCTCTCGGATTTTTTTGAATCAAGTCTTGTCGCTGTGCTTCATCAGCAACATAGATTTTTTCTCCCTTTATTTCTGTCGAGTACAAAGGAGGTTGAGCAACATACAAACATCCAGCTTCAACCAATTCAAGCATCTGACGGAAAAAGAAAGTAATCAACAAGGTCCGAATGTGGCCACCATCGACATCAGCATCTGCCAATATGATTATTTTTTTGTATCTCAGTTTTTCTATATCAAAATCCGAACCGATTCCAGCACCAATGGAGCTAACCAATGCTTGAATCTCAGCATTTTTTAATATTTTATCTAGTGGAGCTCGCTCAACGTTAAGAATTTTTCCACGCAAAGGCAAAATGGCTTGGGTTTTTGGATTACGCGCATCCTTAGCACTACCTCCAGCAGAATTTCCTTCAACAATGAACAATTCACATTCATCTGCTTTTTTCGAAGAACAATCTGCTAATTTCCCAGGGAGCCCACCTGAATCTAAAGACGATTTCCTTCTTGTTAATTCTTTAGCTTGCTTAGCGGCCTTTCGAGCTTTACTCGCTCCAACTGCCTTATTTATAAGAGATTTTGCTTCGGAAGGATTTTGCTCTAACCAAGTAAAAAAGAAATCGCTAGTTGCTTTTTCTACGGCTGAACGCATAGCAGTATTTCCTAGTTTTGTTTTAGTTTGGCCTTCAAATTGAGGTTCACTTAAACGCACACTTACAACCGCACACATCCCTTCACGCACATCTTCACCAAAAAGATTGGAATCTTTTTCTTTCAACAATCCCGATTGACGTGCATATTTATTACAAGCACTAGTTAGAGCACGTTTAAATCCTTCAGCATGCATTCCTCCTTCAGTAGTCGAAATACCATTAGCAAAACTATACAAACCTTCGTGATAAGAATTATTCCATTGCCAAGCAATATCTATTTCACCATCTTCGACTTGTGTTGAAAAAGAACCAATAGAATTAAATAATGCAGTTTTACTCGCATTTAAATGTTTAACAAAATCTACAAGGCCACCTTTATAGCTATATGTTTCTTCACGCTCATGACCTTTTCTTTCATCATGAAAGCCAATAACAAGACCTTTGTTTAGAAAGGCCATAATTTGTAGACGTTCACAGATCGTCTGTGATTTAAAATTTACCTCGTCAAAAACTCTTTCATCAGGCCAAAAAGTTATCGTTGTACCTGTTCGTGTTTTTGGAATACTTGATATTTTTTTAAGTTTGCCTTGAGCTACACCTGAGCGAATACTCTTACCAGAACCAAGAGCAGCAAACGACATCTCATATGCCCCGCCATCTCGTTCTATATGAAGATCTAGTCTTGATGAAAGTGCGTTTACGACACTTATTCCTACCCCGTGCAGACCACCAGATACTTTATAGCCACCATCACCGAATTTTCCCCCAGCATGTAATGTAGTTAAAACAATTTCAGCTGCTGATTTTTTTGGATATTGCGGATGAGGGTCAACAGGGATACCTCGACCATTATCAGATACACGACAAGAACCATCTTTGTTAATCGTTATATCAATCCGGGTGCAATGTCCTGCCATTGCTTCATCGATCGAATTATCAACGACTTCCCAGACTAGGTGATGTAATCCTTGAGAACCGGTAGAGCCAATATACATACCTGGTCGTTTACGAACCGGGTCGAGTCCTTCTAAAACGGTGATATTGCTAGCGTCGTAAGAAGTGTTATTAGTTTTTTGAGTTTTTGTTGATGCCATTAATTGCCATTCTAATGGTCATTATTTGCTGATAATTGGTTCTATGCGAGAGAAACAGCTTCTTTTTGACCCGTCACACCATTTCTTGGAAAAATACTGCCACCATTAAAATATGTGCTCGTAGCAATTTCATGCTCTGGCCTAAAGCCTGGTGTTGTATCTCGTAGAATCAATGGGCAAAGACCTGTGCTTTCATACTTTACTCGCGTGTTAGCACCAATACTAAAGCTATCTCCTGGTTTAAGTTCTTGTATAGTTTCCCCAACAAGGCTAGGGATACCATCAATAAATTCAATGTGATCTGGCTCTAGCAAAGATGAACATCGCAATATTCCTATACCAGAAAGTACTTCGATCTTCATAGGGGTAGGCCCTAAATAGACAACATCATCTCCGAGACTATTAACTATGATCAACACTCTTGAATTATCTTCAAGCCTATTATTTTTGATAGCCAAAAGTGAATAGTCCCACTGTTGGGCGTCTACATCATGAGAACCCCTAACATTATTATCAACAGAATTCTTTATATCTACAGGTTGGCTATTTATGTAGTCGCCAGGCTCTAAATATTGAAAAAGAGATGACCCTTGAGCAATAAATGGTGTCCGTTCAATAATATCTAATATTTCGGGTTTATTAGCTGTCCTTGCATGGCGACTTGGATGCTCATCTACTAAATATGTATCACCAAAAACGTTAAGTCTCACTTGAACACCACCAGGTATATGCACCCCATGGTGCAAGTCTCCAAGTATTCGCGTAACGTGTTCGCTGAATCCCGATTCACTTTCTCGATCTGGATCAATGTATTCGACAACAATAGATTGTCCAGTGTTATTACGCCTTAATGCGTCTGGTGATATCGATAGAATATGCCCATCGCCTCTAGCAGTGAACTCATAGACTCCTGCTTGAAGAAATATTTTACTGGCGACATTGCCTGAGACACTATGTCCTAATATTGCTTGGACTTCCCTACCACCAAGTTTAGTGTTAATACGAACAGGATTTCCTTCTTCGTCAAAGTGGCGTCTTCGTCCATAAATAAAATCATCCGATGATTGCATCATAATATTCTATGGTGTAGCGCATACTAACGTCAACAATACATGCCTATATGTTTAAAACTGATTCACGCATGTAAAATCTTTCGTTTTTTGTGCCATTCCCTTTTCGCCCATTGATGCAAATAATAGATGATCATCGGCAATATCATACCCATAATCACAAAACTAAATGGTTCTTTTTTGTATTCAAATAATACCCTAAATCCTGTGGCTAATGGTATGTGCATATACATGATATATAGTGATGCAGCACCTGGATATTTCATAAACTTTATATATTTAGAAGTGATTTGTATTACTCCCAATATTGCGACAATACATACGAGTGGAACAATGACATCTAATAAAGGATGAGCATATTGTTTATATTTCATCCCCATTCGCAAATCTATAACGTCGTTAATTTGGAGAGTTACAAAAAATACTACAAGCACGAAAGAAGATATTAAGACATAAATATTTTTAAAATAATGTAAATAACCCTTTATGTAATAACCTAAAGCAAAATATGTTATTGAAATCAAGACAACATCTAAATTCCAAAATATTGCACGTGGTTCACTTGCTGTCATTGTCAGTACATGGCCTAATAAATTCATTACGATCAAAATTGCATACTGTACATACCTATTTTTTATTTGTGAAATAAAATTAAAAGCTATAGTTGTACCAAAATAGGCGGTTATAAACCAATACACACCGTACAACCCTTGAAGCCGAACACCTCCAATAAATATTTTTTCAAAACTGGGTAAAAGTTCTGGTGCAATAACAAGAAAAATTAGATACATTGAAGTACCAAAAACAATATATGGTATCAGCAGGTGCTTTGCCTTTGACATACTCCAGGAAAGATTAGAGGTATTCTTTTCTTTTGCATTCTGGAAAAGTATCCCTCCTATAAAGAAAAATAGAGTCATTTGTATCCAGGAGATATAAGGGAAAATCCAACGTACCCCGGAATGTCCATACACCACAATAAAGATTGCTACACCCTTAGCTACGTCTAGGTAGTCAATCCGTTTATTCGACATTAACAATCAATGATATCTAAATAATTACAGTTCTATGGCCATGCCATCTAGTACCTGTGCCCCAGGCAGAAAATCCATTACTTTACCGGGTATAGCAATCTTAGAGTTACGAAGTCCTGATCCGATTACTACAAAGTCTGGCTCTAATACCCTTGAATCAATTAATAGTGGCCAATCTTTAGGTGCTCCTATAGGGCCTATCCCGCCGTATTCCATTTTTGTTGTTTGTGTTGCAAATTCCATAGATGCAAATGATGTACGCTTAGCATCTAGATGTTTTCTAACGATTTTATTTATGTCAGCCTTGGTTGTTGCAAGAATATTACACAGTGCATACCATTTTTTATCTGCACGTTTTGCTTCTACGACAATGGTATTCGCTGAGACTTCAAGACCAATCTTATAGTAATTACAGAATTGTGCGGTGTCGGCTAAAGTCGGATCAATTGGGGCAACATATATTTCATCTAGATATTGGTCCAACTCTCCATTAGCAAGCGCATTGCGAACAGGATCACCTAAGAGCTCATAAGCATTTTTAACGTGGGTAAATTTTAGATTACCTATTACAAGATCAGGCACATATTCATTGTAAATGGCTCCGGGGGTGGGGCTCGAACCCACGACCTACTGATTAACAGTCAGTTGCTCTGCCAGCTGAGCTACCCCGGAATGCTCGAAAACTTTAGCAGACTTGGGAGCTAATTTCGGACTTAAAACACCTAATGTACAAATATGCTTATGAAGCTACTCAGATTCTTCTAAGTAGACTTTAAGCTGCTTAGATCTAACAGGATGTCTTAATTTTTGCAGGGTTTTGCTTTCGATCTGACGAATTCTTTCCCTTGTCACCCCAAAAGTTTGCCCGACTTCTTCTAAAGTATGCACCTGTCCGTCATCTAATCCAAACCTGAGTCGAACTATTGCTCGTTCACGCTCATTTAGCTCATCTAAAGCGGTTTCGATCGCTTCAACCAAAAGCTTTTTTGCAGCAATTTTTTGTGGAGTTAAGCCTGTAGGATCGACTACAAAATCTCCGAGTGAAGAATCATCATCATCACCTACACGCATTTCCAAGCTAACTGGATCTTGCTGGATTCTTTCTATTTCACGAATTTTTTCTATAGGAAGCTGTGCTTTTTTTGCTAACTCTGCATGTGTAGGTTCACGCTCAAGCTCTTGGGCTAGCTGACGCCTGATCCGCATTACCTTATTCATGGTTTCAACCATATGAACAGGAATTCGGATGGTGCGTGCCTGATCTGCAATTGCTCTAGTAATTGCTTGACGAATCCACCAAGTTGCATAGGTTGAGAACTTAAATCCTTTTGTATAGTCAAACTTATCGACTGCACGCATCAAACCAAGATTTCCTTCTTGAACTAAATCCAAAAGAGCCATCCCTCTATTCGCATATCGTTTAGCAATAGAAACAACTAAACGTAAGTTAGCTTCGACTAGTTGCCTTGAAGCCATCTCACCATCTCTAGCGATTGCTTTTAAGCTAGATCTTTTTGAAGAATCTTCAATAACCTCGTTTTCTAAACGTTCTAATGCATCTGCACCTGCTTCGATCCGTTTGGCCAAAACAACTTCTTGTTCAGCGCTTAATAGCGGAACTTTACCAATTTCTTTTAGATACATTCGGACAGGATCAAAATTTCCTGCCCCTGATGAGGTTGTGAGCTGTAAAGGTAATACTGTACCTTTATTCTGTGAGCTTATCTCTTCTAAGTTTTCAGTATTATTTAGTCGTTCTTTTCGTTCTTCCTTAGAAACACTCCTATTTCGTCTCTCATCTTCGAGCTTTAGTTCATCAGTAATCTCGTCTACAACCTCAATCCCACGTTTTTTTAAACTCGCATATATTGTGGCCAGTTCTTCGGTTTCTGGTTCAAGATCAGCTAGTGCAGCAAAAATTTCACCGGAAGTAATAAAGCCTCTTCCTTTAACAGTATCAACCATATCGTCTATCACTTGTTCTGCAGTTTTTTCGCCAGCGATCTCGTTTGATTCTTTATTTGCCATCTATTTTCCTTACAGTCCAAATTACATTCTAGGTAAAAGAACTTAAATTTGAGAACTAGTCAGTTCCGCTTCGAAAGATGCTCGAATCTCCAGAAGCTCATTCGCACATTCTACGATAATATGCCCATCCCCTTTATCTATAGCTGCTGTCATGGTATCTATTAGTTTTTTAACCTTAGAAGTATTGTCGGCCCCTTTTTGCACGAGTTGATGAAGAAATTCTTTCATTTGAGACTCTACAACGCGAGAAAATACATCTAGCGAATATGGCGCAATCTCTTCCACATTCGCAACATCTTCGACCATGATTTGATTTAGTATTTCCCCAGTCTCTTCTCTTAGCGAAGCTAAAGCATCTGAAATATTCTCATGTTCAACTAAAGCATCGAATATCTCCCTGTAGTCAGAGTCTCTAAAAACTTCCCCTCTAATGTATCTTGCAACACTATGTGGTTCATGAACACAAAGACGCAACAACTCACGTTGGCGAGCATCATGTCGTTTAGGGAATTTTTTTGAGACCTTACCGTCTTGGACAACCTGCCCATGCGCTACCGCTGATATGGCTGACTTTTGAGATTTTTTAGATTGCGTGGATGGTTTTTTCAGCTGTTCAAAAAACCAATCTGGTTCGAAACCAAGATCAGGTGCAAACTGCATAACATAACCTTCACGAACTAGAGGGCTAGGGTGCTTACGGATGATTTCGACTACCTCTTGAGCAACTCTTGCTCTCATCTCAATCGATTCATCCAAAGAAATTTTCGACACTATCCTTCCTAAAAGAAATTCTAAAAATGGAATTGCAGCATCTACCATCTGACATAATTGAGATGGATCTTCTAGATATATTTCTGCAGGATCTTTCTTAGCGCTATTACCTGCAACATAAATATCAGCTTTTGTTTCACCTAAAAAAGCCAACCACCGATCTGTAGCGTTTTGCCCAGCAGAATCGGTATCGAATGCTAAAACAATTCTTTCTACATACTTAGACATCAGATTCACGTGATCAATTGTTGCAGCAGTTCCACAAGTAGCTACAGCTTGAGTCACCCCAGCCAATGACATCGCAATAACATCTGTATATCCTTCACAAACAACAAAATTTCCAGACTTAACTGCTCCAGACTTTGCCTTGTCTAAGTTATATAGGACACTCGATTTACGGTACAGCTTTGTTTCACTTGTATTTTTATATTTTGGAGGTGTTGAATCTAATGATCGTGCCCCAAAACCAATTACTGCACCCGCAGGATTGCGAATCGGAAACATAAGCCGATTCCTAAATACATCGCTCAAATTACCTCTAGAATTTTTGAAACATAATCCGGCATCTACTAATACTTGATCTCCGTATTTCACAGATAACTTCTTCGCCATGTAATCAAATGAATCGGGCGCAAAACCAATGGAGAATAATTCAACTGCTTGGCTATCAAATCCTCTAGATCTAACATATTGTCTTACAGTTTTTGCGTTTTCATTTTTCTTAAGAAGTTCGCAGTATATATTGGCCGCTGCTTCTAAACACTCATATATGGGCTTCAAGGTAGATTTATTCTGAGTTTTATTTGAATCATAGCGAAGGGTAATGTTGGCTTTCTTCGCAAGTTCCTCTACAGCTTCTGCGAAATCCATTTGCAGAAATTCACGTAGAAAAGTTATTGCATCACCTTTTTTGTTACAACCAAAGCAGTAATAAAACCCGAGTTCTGGATTGACACTAAATGAAGGAGTTTTCTCCTCGTGGAATGGGCATCGTCCACTAAACCTACGACCTGCACGCTTAAGTGGAACATGTTCAGAGATCAAAGCAACGATATCTGCACTTTCTTTCACTCTCTGTATGTCTTCACTGATAATACCCATGGCCTTATTTTCAAGTCCTTTCACACGATTTTCCCCAAGAAATAGGTCAAATTACCTATGTGAATAAATATAACTAAGCGTATCCTAGAGGAAAAGCACACAAAACCCAATATACATGGGTAATTCAATGGAGCTGGAATGGATATTGGTGCGCTGGAAGGCTTGGGTTCAGTAAAACATCAAGGTCGTAAGCTTAAAAATACGTATTTTTTTACAGGAACGGCCCTGATGGTGGTGTCTATTTCATTAGCAGTATTTATATCTTTAGGCCATGTATTCATGCAGACAAGTGATCTGAAAACCACCAGGAAAGAATCAGATGTAGATTTTACTAGCATAAATAAGGAAGCACCGATACCGTTGCTTACTAATTCACAGAAAACACTGAATGACCCCGTTAAGGTTTTAGGTACAGAAGTTACCAAAAGTAGCACAGTAAATATAGCTAACTCTCCACCTGCAACATTGCTTCGTGAAGCTTATATTAGATCTTTTACATTTGTTCGAGCTGGAGATACAAGCGGCACATCAACAATTTATGCTTCATGGAATTCAAGGAAAGCTAGCTCGACACAGCTGTATATTATCAACGGGGCTAATGGCTCAGGCTACTCTAATACCGACCGAGAGCTTTATTCGGTTGAAGGTAAAGGTTTGGAGGTTTCCAGCTTTACATTTGAAGTGGATTCAGACATTAAAAATCTATATTTGAATATATATGCGTTAGATGAAGATGGAACTTATATTTTGAAAGATTCTAGCCTTATAGTAGAAAGTTCTAGATAAGCTACATTGTAAACAATGTTGCATCATCTAAAATGTGTTTACCTCTAACTAATTCTGAGTGTAAACGATAAGCAAAATTATCTGTCATCCCTGCAACATATTCAACCACACTAGGTGTAAGTTCTGCTTTTCCTTGAGAAATACGTAACTGCATTTCACTAGGTAAGTTTTTAGGTGAATCCAACAGGCACTCAACGAGTTCACGTAATTTTGTTATGACATCATCATTTGCTTTGACAGATATTGGATGTCTGTATACACGCTCTAAATTAAATGATCTCATTTCCTTAAGCAACTCTCCAAATTCGCTCAACATTGCAATCGAACCAGACTCTATTGAACCCAAAATTACGGCCCGGATGAAATAGTCTATTTGCTCACCTCTTGGTTGCAACATAAACCAAGATGCTTGTTTTGGATATTCAGTTGGGGAAACCATCCCACAAGACAGCGCATCTTCAAGATCATGACACACATAAGCGATTCTATCCGCGAAAGAGACAACTTCTCCCTCAGGAGTTATGGGAGTCTCTAAGGACCAGGAGTGGTTTCGAATACCATCTAGAGTTTCATAACAAAGATTTAGAGGAACAAGAGTCACATCTGCACCAAATTTTGCATGATTAAAACCCTCTGGCAAATATGGGTCTAGTGCATCTTCACTTGCATGTCCCCCAGGTCCGTGCCCACAATCATGACCTAAGGCAATTGCAGAAGTAAGAGCAGTATTAAGTCTTAAAGCTTGCGCTATAGCAACTGCTATTTGTTCCACTTCGAGAGAATGAGTAAGTCGGGTTCGTTGATGGTCAGAACGATCTAGGTGAACCTGCGTTTTATTTGCTAAACGTCTGAATGCTTCAAAATGTTTAATCCTGTCTCGATCATGTTCGAACCGAGTTCTAAGTGCTAAATTTCCGAGTGGTAACCGATCGGATTTTATGAAACCTGGAAGGTTGTTTTGTGCTCGAGAATCAATAGGGGTTGAAAATGTTGCACTAGGCGAAAAGGTTAACTTTTCGATTTCAAGCCTGGCTTGTAAATCTAATATGCCTAAAGAGCTATGTTGGCCAGCAACTTGCGACCCTTCAAAAGGTATATAGGCTATGGGTTCATGCGCCCAGGTATATTTACCATCTGAATGTCCAGCCATGGTAGCTGCCCATATTTTGGCCCGCTGGGACGTTTCATCCGATGGATCTTCAGGTGGTGTACTTTGTGCTATTTCAGAGTCAATGTTAGTCATTATTCATCATTTCACTTTATATGTTTATCGTACACCTTAGGTACGACAATTTACCCCAAAATCAGGAATTTCTAGCTTGGATGGTGCTCGTATATACAGGAAAATAAGACTAGTTAGTTATAACAAATTAAAATTTAATATCTTTTATAACTATAGATCTTGAAATCATATCGTGAATCCCTTGCCTATATGGCGTTCTCAATATGGGAGCATACGTTACTAGCGTTATCAAAATATAGATAGCGCTAGAAACTAGCAACATATTTTCACTAGGGATAATGACAATCAATAGCCAAGAAACTAGTACAGGAAGACAGATGGAAGTAAACCATCTAATAGTTGAACTAGAAAAGCTTAAATATTTTTCTCCTGAACTATCTATCACAACTATTCCTGCTTTTTTACAACCAAAAGTTTGACCATACTTCCTCAAGGATGGAATAAAATATATAAATCCAAAAATTACAACAGAAGTAATAGAGCCTATGTTACTAGCAATATCCTTTCCTAAAATTACACTAAGAATAATCAAATAGAAGAAAAAGAAAAAGATATAAATCAACTGGTCAACCATGAAAGCAAATAATCGCCTCAAATATGAAGCTAACTCTGCTTCTTCTTGATTTGGCCCCAAACCTTTACGTCTACGTTGGGCCTTTAATTTCCTAATCTGAAGTTCAGCCTTTTTTGATTTACTGTCTTTTCGTCGCTTAGACCGTGAATCATTCATTGGAGATCATTAGGTCCCGAAGTATGTGACTGTATCTCCCGAGTAAAAAAACCTTTAGGAGTTCGAATCACAAAAGTCTTTGCAACTTTGTCAGGAAGATTCTGTCGAGTTGGATCAAATACAAACCAACCTAAAGCCAAAATTCCTGCAAAAGGAATAAATGCAGAAATCATTATTGCTAAAAATCGAGTTAGCGCTCGATCAAACCCGAGTCCAGTAAGACCATCTTTCCTAACTATCAAGATACCCATCAATCGCTTTCCTAAAGTTTGACCACGATAAGAAGTACCTGGCAATTCATAAGCTAAATATAATACGGGTAAAAACCACACCCAAGCGCCAAGCCCCATATCACCAGTCAACCCCGCTTCGGTATTAACTTCTATACCTGTCAAAGATAAGAATACAGCAAATAAGAATGACACAATCACTATGTCTAGTAATCTCGCAGCTATACGCTGAGGCGTTGAGGCAAACTCAACAGTTTCAAGATCAATAGTTCTTCGCAAACCAAACCTACTTCGTATTTAAGCGCACATAAAGTTTTCTAAATTACTGATCGGAATACGCTCTTGCTTTGTTGTATCTCTATCTCTAACCGTTACGGCGTTATCTTCTAGGGTATCGAAATCAATAGTTATACAAGTTGGTGTACCAATCTCGTCTTGTCGGCGATACCGTTTACCGATAGATTGTGTAACGTCAACATCAATGTGCATTAGAGGCCTCAGAATATCTGCAATTTTTTTAGTTGTGGACACCAATTCTTCCTTTTTTGACAAAGGTAATACAGCAGCTTTATATGGTGCCAAGTCTTTGTGAAGTTTCAATACAGTTCTAGATTCTCCATTGACTTCATCTTCACAGTATGCACTCAACAGAAAAGCCAATGTCGCCCTATCGCATCCGGCTGCTGGCTCTACTACATAAGGTACATATCTTTCATTTGTTTGTTGATCATAATAAGAAAGGTCAAGACCCGAATGTTGTGAATGTGCTTTTAGATCGAAATCAGTTCGCTGAGCGACACCTTCAAGCTCTCCCCAACCCCATGGGTACATGAATTCGATATCACTTGTTCCTGTTGAATAATGGCTTAGCTCATCTTGTTCATGGTCACGTAAACGAATCTCATCACTGCTTATACCTAAATTTTGATACCATTTCATCCGTTCATTTTTCCAGTACTCGTACCATTGTGGTCCTTGATCTGGTGGGACAAAAAATTCCATTTCCATCTGTTCAAATTCACGAGTACGGAATATAAAGTTTCCAGGTGTTATTTCATTCCTGAAACTTTTACCAATTTGTGCAATACCGAACGGAGGTTTCATACGTGTAGTATTTAAAATATTGACAAAGTTCAAAAAGATACCTTGTGCAGTTTCCGGGCGGAGATAAGCTACATTCGCACTATCTTCAACTGGACCCACAAAAGTCTTAAACATAAGATTGAAATTTTTTGCTTCACCAAGCTGACATACGTTCTTTTTATCTTGTGGACATTTGGGAGCTAACGGATTGCCGTCACTATCCACTTCGAGTTGGTCTTGCCGATATCGTTGATGACAGACAGAGCATTCAACTAATGGGTCAGTGAACCCTGCTAAATGTCCAGATGCCTCCCAAACAGCAGGCGGCATCAGGATTGCTGAATCTAGACCAACAACATCATCGCGGTCTTGCACCATGGCTTTGAACCAGGCATCCTTTACATTTTTCTTTAGCAAAACCCCAAGTGGACCAAAATCCCATGTTGAGCGAAAACCTCCATAGATATCGCTGCTTTGGAAAACAAAGCCCCGTCGCTTACATAGGTTAACAATCGCTTCCATCTTATCTTTTGGTTGATTTTCTTCGTCTGCCATAATCATTATAGGTTAGTTCAGGTTTGCTATATTTTGGCGAAACATACCTAAAAATAGATAATTCCAACTATCTCAGACGCTAACGGCACGCAATCCATGTCCTGTATGGTATTCGATCATCGCTACTGCCATGGACTCAATTTCTAAAGCAACGGCACTCGGGATACTTTTTAGAACAGCTGCTAGTTTTCCTTCAAAGATCGCTTGAAGCGATATCCGAGTTGCGCTAAGGGTATGGATCATATTCAAGCTAGCGCAATCTGGGCAATAAAATGCTGCTTTGTCGGGAGAAAAGAACTCTAAATTATCGCTTCGAGAACAGTCTGGGCAACTGTTTATATCTGGCGCAAAACCCTCCAAGCTAATTAGCTTAAAGAGAAAGGCACCGCAAACATTTGTGGATTTCATCTCGTTCATGGTCGCTAACGCTTTTATTGTCATCGTGGCTAGATCTGGATGAGGTGAATGATCCTCGCAAAGCACATCTACAGCATCGAGCATCCTCGCTGTCGAATTAATAAGATCAAGATCCTCACGCAGATAACGGTTTGCTTGTAGCGTATCAGTTTGTGTAATTCTAACTAACTCTTTAGTTGAAGATATCCATTGAAAATCGACAACACTTCCAGTTTCTAGCCTGGCAGAATATTTAGAGCCAGACTTTCTAGCTCCTTTGGCAACACCTTTTATTTTTCCGTTCTGCACCGTGAGTATCGTAACTATCCGATCTGCTTCACCTAACTTAACGGTTCGTAATACTATGCCAGAATCACGGATAGTTTTCCCTAATGTCATAATGCGCCAAATCTTCTATTACGATTTTGGAATACCTTTATTGCATCAAATAAATCTTCTCTTCTAATATCGGGCCACAGCGTCTGCGTGATATAAAACTCTGCGTAAGCAGCTTGCCATAAAAGAAAATTAGATAGTCTTTGC
>CAUJDU010000048.1 GCA_963169585.1 Actinomycetota bacterium
ACAATATTGCTTCCCTGTTTGACCACCTCTTCCCCAAAAATAACTGCTTGTTTTTGATAGGTAGCATCTAGATCAGTGGAATTTTCAAAAACCCCATAAGAAAGTGAATCAACTTCACCTACGTCACAACGGACAATAGCTGTTGCTAGCGGCCATTTCTTAAACTTTCCTTCATTGCGATCAGGTACACAAACTTCACTTCCTTTAGGCAACATGGCCATTAATGCTTTTTCGCTTTCATTAGGTTCCACATTTTCAGGAATAGTTGTACTGTTATTAGGGCTACCTTGGAATGTAGTTGTAACCGTACCTGAATTTGAACCAGAAAAAATCGATGTTACAAGTTTAAATGCCCCAAATAGAAGTATGATCGAAACAAAAACTGCCACACCAATTAGCAACATAGGTACAGGCGTTTTTTCTTTCTCTACCTCGCCTACTTTAACTCTTGTCCTTGGCTGTTCTAAATGTCTCAATACGTCTGAAACCATCGCTGTTGCGCTTGCAGGTCTTGAAACTGCTTGATCAGAAATTGATTGCATGATGATGTCTGAAACAGGCTTTGAAATTTCTGGGTTTACTTGATTTAATGGTGTAACCAGATCGCCGCTACGCCAAACTTGAAAGCTACCATCAGGTTTCCTATATGCACTCCTTGGAACATTCCCACTAAATGCTTCATACATAACAGCAGCAAGCGAATAAACGTCGGCACGATTAGATACTGGGTTTCCTGCTCTAAATTCTGGGGCTGCATAAACACCTGCACCGGTTAGTGTTGCTGAAGTTGCCATTAATGACGGTTCAAGAAAATCAACGAGTATTAATTTTTCTTCATTATTTTCAACAGCAACTAACAGATTAGAAGGTTTGATATTTGCATGTAGAATATTTCTCTGATGAATGGTATCTAACATAGAAGCAACCGGGGTTAATAATCTTGCAAGCCAAAGTGGATCTATAGGAGCATGTAATCGGATTACTTCTAGCAAGGATGACTCTGCAACTTTTTCCATAACGTAATATGGCCGAGGACCATTTTCTACGATCTCAGAAATTTTCATTCCGGTAAATTCTCCGAGCCCCTGGTTGTATCTTGCATTTGTTAAAAATCTTGAAACAATATCTGTATCTTTTGTTGCATTCGGTGTAAGAATCTTGACAGCACTTTTCACACCGTTGCGATCCACTTTGATCACATCAGTAATATATGACGAACCACAAGTACCAGTTACCTGTACACCGGCAGCATTGAATATCCCACTGCTAAGTGAGCGCGCAGATTCGTCATTACCCCTACTGGGATCTGGCCACGTCATGTATGTCCTTTATATAGATGTATCAGGAAGTTATTCGACGCGAAATAGGCTTTGTTTGACCTATATTTCGGCGAACTTTATGAATAAAACGAAGTCGACACTTTGTCCATTCCCTGCCATTCTGCACATAAACTACACATTTCGACCAGGCATTTTATGTAGGACTGGCCTTAGAATGGTGTAGTGAAAAAACATATCCTGATTGTCGAAGACGAACAAGAGATAGCTAATGCTCTCGCTGCGCGTCTAAACAGCGAGGGATTTGCCGTTTCCGTGGCTGATAACGGGGTCGATGGGCTCGATTTAGCGCTCAACGAAGACTATGAGTTGGTGATTTTGGACATTATGCTTCCTGGATTGAGCGGAACCGAAATTGCAAGGCAGCTTCGTGCTCAAAAAGACAGTGCCATACTTATGCTAAGCGCAAGAGACGATGAAAATGACATTGTTGACGGTCTAAATATTGGCGCAGACGATTACGTGACAAAGCCTTTTTCTGCAAGAGAGGTTGTAGCGAGAGTCAAAGCGCTAATTAGAAGAAGAGACCTTGAACCAACAAGCACGCTACGAGGAGTTTCTAGTTTTGGTGCTCTAACTATCGATTCGCTGTCACACAGTATTTCATTAAATTCTAAATTTGTTCATACAACACCAACCGAGTTCAAATTATTAAGTGTCCTTTGTTCTGCTCCCGGAACAGTATTTACACGAGAAGAGCTTGTTGAGACATTGTCATATGAACCGGATACAAATTTATCTAGTGAATTAATTTCACATACAAATTTACGTACCGTTGACTCACATGTCCGATCACTACGCAAAAAAATAGGCCCGCAATTCATTCGTACTGTACACTCCGTAGGATATTCATTTGAGATTAATAGCGAGAAAACCCAGGTGAGCGCATGAAAGCCAACGACCACTTTGAGGAACTTTCACAAACTGCCAAAATGCTTGTAGCTAATCCATTAAAACCTTTAAGAGCATTTAGGTCGTTAAAAATGAAGATTGGATTTTTAGTTTTAGGTTCAGTTGCAACAACAGTTTTCCTTTATTGGCTAGGAATTCAATTTGGTTTAGTGTGGCCAAGCGTCTCAGGGATTTTCGCTGCTATAGGAGCCTTAGTTTTAGCTAGATTTTTTGCCGGCGGTCTTACTACCCCACTTAAAGAGATGGCTACTGTTTCAAAACGGCTTAGTGTAGGCGACTACTCGCAACGAGTACACTCTACATCGCAAGATGAGATTGGAGCACTTGCTCAAACTTTTAATGCAATGGCACAAGAACTTTCTAAAACTGAACTATTGAGAAAAGAATTAATTGCCAATGCAAGCCATGAATTGAAAACTCCACTTACTGCTCTTCAGGCACAACTAGAAAATATTGCTGATGGGATTGAAGAGCCAACTAACGAAAAAATTAACGCACTCCTAGCTCAAACTGAACACTTAAGCGCACTGGTTAAACAACTCCTTGACCTTTCGAGACTTGAATCTGGAATGGTAGATTTTGATATCGAGCCAGTAAAACTTAGCTCTGTATTACAAGGGGCCAGAGATGTTGTTTCATCTAACTTCCCTTCAATTACTTACTCAATAGAATCTCGAGATGTTTCTATAAATGGTGACTACCACCGACTAGTTCAAGTATTTACCAACCTCATGAGCAATGCTGCAAGACATGTAAATAAAAATGGAATGATTCGTTGCTCTATGCATCCCAAAGGTGACATGATTGCCATATACGTTGACGATGATGGTCCAGGAATAGATGCCCAGCTGCGCCCACTAATCTTTGAACGCTTCTTTAGAGCTGATACTGCACGTAATTCAAAAGATGGTGGTAGCGGTATTGGTCTTGCAATATCTAAACAAATAGTTTTAATGCATGGAGGTACTATTGCAGCAGCCTCTTCAGATTTAGGTGGAGCACGTATAGAAGTTTGCTTCCCTACAACTAACACTTCTAAAAGAAAAAATGCCAACGATTCTTTAGACCCAATGTCTAAAGATAGGTATATCCGTTATCAGACCAAGGAGATGACCAAATGGCACTCAATCCCATCAGCGATGTAATCGAACGAATTGGCAGAGGAGAAATCGTAATTGTTGTTGACGACGAAGACCGTGAAAATGAAGGTGACTTTATTATGGCAGCAGAATACTGCACACCTGAATCCGTCAATTTCATGATTACACATGGTCGAGGCCTTGTATGCATGCCATGCTCGCCAGCGATGCTCACCAAGCTTGGTATCGACCCTATGTTGACAGGAGATAGCGTTACTGTCGATACTCCTTTTTGTGTACCAATCGACCACAAAGGTGGAACAAGTGGAATATCTGCACAAGACCGAGCACTTACTGTTTTGTCATGTACCAAAGATGACGTTAAGCCTGAGGACTTTCATCGACCTGGGCATATCTTCCCACTTCGCGCAAGCGAAGATGGGGTGTTGGCACGACGTGGACACACAGAAGCAACTATCGACTTGGCAAGATTAGCTGGATGTGCTCCTATTGGAATGCTTTGTGAAATCTTGAATGCAGACGGCACTGCTGCACGAATGGATGACTTAGAGATTATAGCTAAAGAACATAATATGGCAATTACTTCTATTGAGCTTCTTGCCCAATACAGAAGCGAAAAGGATTCAAAAATTATTGACTTAGAAGAATCTAACGAAGCAGAAAACAAAAGTCAGCTAGTAAACTCTGCACCATCTAGTCGCTAGCACTAGTGAACACACAGGTCGTAGTAGGAAAAGATCGCGAGATCCTATCTCGTGATCTTCTAAATCAAAAAGTACAAGCTTTTGATTCTGTTTTGATAGATATTGGAGCAGGCGACGGAAAAGGTTCTCTTCGCTACGCGCGCAAACATCCAAGAACATTAGTAATAGCAATTGATTCAAGTTTTGATGCATTAGAAAAAACATCTTTAGCTACCAAGAAAAAGCCCTCACGCGGTGGTGTTGAAAATTTATTGTGTTTATACGGAAATATAAAGAAATCAGTACAAGACCTCTCGGGTTTAGCAGGCTTAACAAGAGTAATCCTTCCTTGGGGTGATTTACTCGAAGGCATCGCTTGCATGGATGAAGAAACACTTAAAGCAATTGCAGATTGCACAAAACTAGGATCCCACATTGAAATAGTTGTTAATGGTGAAATTTGGAAATCAAATCTCCCAAAGCACCTCGAACATTTAGGTGAGGTTACTCCTGACTTTTTTATATCCAACCAAGATGTATTCAAAAATTCTGGGATTACTATTTTAGAGTCTTATGAAATGTTGAAAGATGAAATAATAAAATTAGACACAACTTGGACATCTAAGCTTATGAGCTCGCGTATAGTTGCAAGTTTTATTATGGCCAAAGCCGTTCGCACCTAAATTTTTTGTTAGCGTCCAACGTAAAACGGAATCTATCATGAAGACGACTTTCTTGGCCCTGCATAAATTCAAATTGTATAGGAACTATTTCGTACCCACCCCAAAAAGGTGGTCTAATAATTTCTTCCTGTAGATTTTCTTCAAATTGACTATAAACTCGGTTCAGCTCTTCACGACTTGCGAGCGGTTCGCTTTGCCTAGACACCCACGCACCTATTTGAGAACCTCGAGGCCTGCTAGAGAAATATTGATCACTCCGCTCTGGTGAAACTTTTTTAGCTGTACCTTGAATCCTGATTTGCCGATATGTCTCCCTGAAATAAAATGTCATAGAAACATTTTCGAAGGCATCCATTTCTTTTGCTTTCTTGGAATGATAATTAGTATAAATTAGAAATCCGTTTTCACTAATCCCTCGTAAGGCAACTGTTCTTGCTTGCGTAGATTTGCCATCAAAAGTTGAAAGAACAAATGCATCTGGTTCAATAACGCCATTATTATTGGCATGTTCAAACCATTCTTTAAACCTATCTATGGGATCTAACTCTGCAAAGTTTTCACCCAG
>CAUJDU010000049.1 GCA_963169585.1 Actinomycetota bacterium
GTATGTAATCAGGTGCAACTGGAATAGTTATCTTTTTTAAAGGTTGAGACTTGAATGGTCCAGGTTGAGCACCGCTACAAGAAAGAACTGATTCTATCTTGTCTATCGAGCTAGAAGAAAAAGAGTTACTTGTAAAACAGTTACCCATACTCATAACATCTGGACGACCAGAAATTATATATGCAAGATCAAAACCAAATGGTACACCATTTTCCCGTGAGATATTATCTTCGAAAGTATTCTCAGAGGGTAGAACATCTCCATGTTCTACTAGTGCTATCCCAACTAAATCATTGTTTTCGGTCCGGTTGTATTGTATAAAGTTTTTATTTCCGCCAGCAACCATTATCCCAAAACCAAATAAATCAGGTTTGGTCGTAGGAGCTTGACCGTTATTATTATTCGATGCGATATTAGATACGATATACACTGACTCTTGAGGAGATTTTTTTTCTTTGGTCTCACTTAAGAACTGTATTCCAGTGCGATTATCAGAAAAGTTATTTGAGTAAACATATAGTTCTTTACTTGCATTCGCGCCTTGTAAACCTATGCCGTTTATCTCCGCTTGGTTATCATAGATGAGGGTGCTGCATGGTTTGCATTGGCCAATGTAAATTCCAGCATCTGCATTGGCACTTGTATAAGTATTATTTATGATTCCATTTTTTGACGAGAAAGCATAAATTCCATAAAGTCCATTACTTATAGCATTAACGTATTGAATACGAAATCGATCAAGAATTTCAGGAGTTTCATTTTTTTGATTCGAGCTTTCATAGCCGCCTTGAAAGAGGATACCATTCGTCCTAAAAGATTGAACTGTTAGGTTTTCTATTCGTACACCATCTGCAGCTACGATAATACCGTTGTCTTGTGTATTTTTACCATCGATGATTACGCTATTTCGATCTTGCCCGCGAATAGTTAGATCGGCAGTAGAAACAACGATATCTCCAGAATAAGTTCCAGATTCAATTACTATCACATCTCCGCTTTTCGCTACATCTATAACTTCTTGGATAGAACTTCCAGTAGAGACCACGAGGACTTTTGGATCTAGTGAGGTTGTATTTTTGTTACTGGAACAAGAAGATAAAATAAGAATAGCCGAGATTACGGCTGTGGTTATTAAAAGTAGTTTTAGAAATCTAATTCTCACATTTGCATTCTAAAGCAAAAGATAAGTTCGAGTGGATGTTTACTAATGCAAAAGTGCGGACATAGTGCCCGCACTTTCAATGTTTCGTTTTGAAGATTCTAGTTTGTTCTGAAGATTCTTGTTCCAGAAGGTTTTAACAAACTGTCGCTAGTGTGGTTGTAAATAAAGGGTGCTTCCACATTGCCCTCGTTTAGCAACCCGTAAACAACTTGTCCATTATCGCTTAAGAATTGTGGCCTAGCAACGTAATCACCTTTGCCTGGAAGTGTTTTTGTCCAAACGTCTTTTCCGTTTGTAATGTCTCGCACTATAACATTCATTTTTTGGTTATCGTACCCTTGAGAATCATCAACTATAGCTAATAGAGCAAGGATATTTCCGTCAACAAGTTTTGCATCTACAGTAGTTTCTAATCCATTGGAGCTTGATGGAGCAATAGGGTCTTTCTTAATTGAGTCGTTTAGAGATATCTTTTTACTTAAATCTTCTAAAGACCAGACCATCGAATTAGCTGTTGATGGAGAGATCCCCAAAAGTACTTGGTTGTCATCTATCCAGATGATATCTGTAGGGTTTAAGAAAGAGTCTTTTTCAAATTCTGAGTCGTATGGTTCTGGGTTAACGATAGTCTTTTCGTTTGTTTTTGTGTTGACTATTGTCATGGTGACTCTCCAGTTGCCGGCTTCAGGGCCTGTGGCGCATGTGGAGTCAATTTCAGCGTATTTGTTATCAGAGGTTGAATACACGCGTTTTGAATAGATTTTATCTCCGGTCATCTTAGCTGTTTCACCTGTTCTAAAGTTGAAATAGTGGAACGTTTGTTTTTTACAATCTAATGAGTTGTCGATTTCACGATATTCAAGATGGTTGCCGCCTGCGCTGGTGATGGCACCTTGTTTAATGCCAGAGTTTGCTATAAATTCTTTGAATCCTGGGATCTCATCTCCGGTTAGGCTGTCTACAAGTTTTGATTCTGCATCATCTGAATAAAGGGTGACTCCGCCTTTTAAGAGTTGTTGTTCTTCTGTTAGTGGAATCGTTGAAGTAGAAACAGTTTCCTTTTTATTCTGGTCAACAGTTTTTACTTCGTTGTTGCTTGTGCTTAGTATTATTGCAGTTGAAACAGATGCTATTAATGCAAGTGCTGCAGCTGCTGATATTAATTTAGTCCGCCTAGATGTCACTTGCGAACGTGTTGTGTATTCATCCATGAGGGCCTCCCAGCCTTGTGTTGTCGGTGTTTGGTTATGGTTTTCTAACGCGTCCAATGCGTTACTTACTCGGTTGAGTTCTTGTTCATTTAGTTCGTTTTCAAAGTTGCTGTCGCTCATTTTTCATCCTTTAATGCATCGCTTAGGCTCTTTAGTCCCCTTGATAGGTGTTGTTTAACCGAGCCTTCTGATATCCCTAATTCTGTTGCGATTTCCTTATGTGTCATTGAATATGTGTGAGAAAGCATTATGCATTCTCGTTGTCTGCGTGAGATTGTTTGTAATGCGTTTTGTATAACTTGTGCATCGATGGGCAATTCGTCTTTGGAGTTCTGGGCAATTTGAGTATCTTCCAAAGCTACAGAGCTTAGGTGTTTTCTTGAAACTCCTCGTTTGCGTAAAGTGCTTCTAGCCTGATTCATAACAGCAGTTTTCATATATGCGCTTGCTTCAGAGTTTTCAAAATTAGGCTGAATGCTAAGTGCTTTTACAAATGCTTCTTGAACTATATCACTAGCAGTAGAAATGTCATCTACTAGTATTCGTGCTGAATTTACTAGTTGGCTATAGTGAGAAAAATATACTTCTTCAAGTGCGATCGTACTTCGGGTTTTAAATTTTGTCGTTTTAGAATTATTTCTATTTATAGAAATCATGTTCTCAGTTGTTGATTCTTCTTTCATTGTCTCATTTTTATCGAGTCTCAAGGCGAACATGGGTTACTAGACGCTTTTGGGTATGAAATCGTTGACAAGATCATCGAAAAAATAAAATATTTTATAAAAGTCCTGCTCAAGCGGCTAGAAATTAGACAATAATTATCTCTAATCACTACAATTAACACATGGTACTTTCAGATGTGAGCATTTTTCAAGCAATAGATCAGGGTGAAATAGTTATAGACCCATTTGAAAAAGATAACGTTCAGCCTTCCAGTGTTGATTTGCGAGTCGATGGGCTTTTTAGAGTTTTTCGTAACGATACGACACCCTTTATTGATCCAAAGCTTGCACAAGAAGATTTAACAGAACTTGTAGAGGTCAGCGAAGATCGAGCATTTATTTTACATCCCGGCGAATTTGTTTTAGGTTCAACATTGGAGCGTGTGGCCTTGGGTAAATCTTTGGTTGCACGCCTCGAAGGTAAGTCGTCGCTCGGTCGCCTTGGATTGTTGATTCATTCAACAGCAGGGTTTATTGATGCAGGTTGGGATGGTCACATAACTTTGGAACTTAGCAATGTTGCTAATTTGCCAATTGCGATCTATCCAGGAATGAAGATCGGTCAAATTTCATTTTTACAAATGACCACACCGGCGAGTGTTGGCTACGGTGATGAAATAGGCTCAAAATATAAAGGTCAACGTGGACCTACCCCATCCAAATATTTCTTAAACTTTTCAGAAAATAAAAGTTAACAACTTCATCTTTCAAAAGAGGTGGAGTCACAAGGTTGTAAAAAACCGTATTCCATTTGCCTTGCAAATTCATTTTTAACATCTGGGTGGGGATCTCGGCTAAGAATTGCTATTGATTTATTGAGTTTATGATCAAAATCTGAAAGTCGATCTAAACTAATAGCGAGTTCTTTTGCAAGATTTACTCGGACTTCTGGGTTTGGGTGTGTTGCTAATTTTTCAAATACCTTTTCAACAGTTATGAGGTATGACTCGAGTTCAATATCGGATAAATCATCAGAATAATCTTGTAAACATTGAGCTATCCGGCCGCTAAAAGAAGCGACTATTTTATGGAAGTTTTGGTGATTTTGTGTCTGGTTGGTGAGGGAATGGAGAATCAATTCGAGATTCTCGTTTAGTGTACTTGGCGTTAAAAGAATATATTTCCCAATGCATCCCAGTGCTTTAGAAATATCTATTGGTTCGCCGGTTTGTAAAATGGTTTTGAATGAATTGGTTAGATTTTCTTGTTCTTCGAATCTGAGTTCAAGATTCTTATTGTATAACTGATGTATTATCACCCTGAATGCACTGGATGAACCCGACTTATTTCCAGAAGGAAACTCAACAAAAGTTTCCTTTATGTATTGAACAGTTTTTATACAGTCATCGATATTGAGTTGAGCTGAAATTTTTGCGAGGTAAGCAGCGATAATATTTCGATCTTTTAACCCAGCATGTTTACCAATAGTAATGGTCATGCTTACAAGTTGTTCTCTGCACTCTTCACGTAGTTTGGATAGATCTGAGATCTCATCGATGTGGTTAATCAAGGCTGAAATTATCTTATCGGGAAGTCTCCGGTGCATTTTTTGAGACGTATCTATGGAGTGCTCAATCATGCCATCAGTAATCGTTGATAGCCTCGCTGTGACTAAGAATCGTACATCATGTGGATCAAATTCAGAATTTAAGAATCTTGTTGGATGTTCGGCAAAGCTAACGACGTCGTATTCTTCTAGAGAAAGAATCGTTCTTTCAATTTCCATTACTAGAGAATCGATAGGATAGTTTGGTCCTGTATATTTATTGCTCATATCATCCTAAATCGCGAGATTGCTTAGTTTACGCGGTAAATCCATTAGGGGCAATATGTCGGAAAAATAATATAATTAGCGTATTTCAAGCGGTAGGTATAGAATTTAAAGCTACTTAATGTATTAAAAGGTTAAATATGGACATGGCTGTTAATCCTAAACTCGCTTCTAAAACCGAAATCGAGGTACGAGGTGTCCGGATACTTTTCGATCCCTCAAGCCAACTTCCAAAAGACCAAAGTTTGCAAAGCTATGCGATCTCGAGAATGCCTATAGCAAACGGTAGATTCGATCTGATTAGCCATAAGGATTTAACGGTTGTATTAAGTCCAAGAAGTGACTCTAAAGCCGATACTTTTATAAGCCCTGGCGTTGAAGTGGGTACAGGCGTTTATATCGGAGCTCATAGTTTTATTGGACAAGGAGCTGTACTTGGCCCAAGGTCGCGAGTCGGCCGAGGTTGTGAAATTGGCGAGAACACGCGTGTTGGATTAGATGTAGAAATCGGTGACAACAATATAATACCTTCATTTAGCGAAATTTCTAATGGGGTAAAAATCCCTAATGGAACATTTACATCTAGGCTAAAAGGCTTAAGACATAAATCTATGGCACCTGTAATTACACAAAGATATGTAGATGAAACCGTTGCCATGACTAGAACCATGGGGATCTACAAGTTTTTCACGTCTTGAATGATTTAATGTTGATTGACTTAGCTTTTAAGCGCTTCGCTTAGTACTACAGCTAAATCTTTAACAACAGCTTTGTGCATTCCGTCTTCGCCTAATGTTGCAATACCGTCGCCTAACATGACGGCACAGAATGGGCATTCAGAAATTACGGTCGAAGCACCAGTATCTAAAGCTTCTTTGCTTCTGTTGATATTCACTCTTTGTTCACCTAGTTCTTCCATGAAGAACTGGGAACCACCGGCACCACAACAGAAGTTTTTTGTTTTGTTTCGGCCCATTTCTATGACTTCAATCCCTCCTATAGAACCAATTATATTTCTAGGTTCTTCTACAACATCATTATGTCGGGTTAAGTAGCAAGAATCATGCAATGTAACTTTCTCTGCAAACTTTGCATTCGAAATATCTAGCTTTCCATCTTCTATTAGTTTTAATAGATATTGTGTGTGGTGGACAACGTTATAGTTTCCTCCAAATTCAGGGTATTCATTCTTTAAGGTATTAAAACAGTGCGGACATTGAGTAAGGATGGTTGTAGGGTTTACATTATTTAGCGTCTCTATGTTCGACTGGCATAACATTTGAAAAATATATTCATTCCCACTTCGACGTGCAGGATCACCGGTACACTTTTCTTCACTTCCCAAAATTGCAAAAGTAAGTCCAGAACGTTCCAATAGCCCTGCAAGTGCCTGTGTAGTTTTCTTTGCGCGGTCATCAAAGCTACCGGCACAGCCAACCCAATACAAAACATCAAAAGCAAAATTTCCATCTTCGTTTGTGAAT
>CAUJDU010000050.1 GCA_963169585.1 Actinomycetota bacterium
ACGAACTGCCCACTCTAGAGCATTAGCTGCTTTCTTAGGGTTGGTAACAACTTGAGTTAAAAGATGAGGCAAGTCGTTATACACGCCAAGTTCAACGCGTTTAGGGTCAATCAAGATCATGCGAACCTGTTCAGGTGTTGTACGCATTAAAATTGAAGTAATAATAGAGTTGATACAGCTTGATTTTCCGGCCCCTGTTGCGCCAGCAATCAACAAGTGAGGCATTTTTGCCAAGTTAAGCATCAACGACTTACCAGCAATATCTCGACCTAAACCAACCTCTAATGGATGCTTAGCGGCACTTGAATCTTTTGAGCTAAGAATGTCTCCAAGTGTAACTAATTGACGCACCTTATTTGGAACCTCAACTCCAATAGCACTTCGACCCGGTATAGGTGCGAGGATTCTAACATCAGCACTTGCCATAGCATAAGCAATATCGTGATTTAGGCTAGTGACCTTATTGACTTTGACTCCTGCACCGAGTTCTAGTTCATATCTTGTAACAGTAGGTCCGGTAGTCATCCCTATTAGACGAGCATCGACACCAAATTCATGCAAAGTGGATTCAAGAACTTTTCCTCCATGCTTAATTAAATCTCTATCGACACTTTTAGCAACTGATTTTTCTAAACTCGACTTAGGAGGGAGTCTCCATGCCCTAGGTCCATATGTTGCAGTTTCGAGAGTCGAATGATTGCCTTTAGCACTACTAGTTTGAGCTACTACGGCAGGGTCAATTTCCTCTTCCTCATCTTCATATTCTTCTTCATCCTCTAGTTCTTCGCCGTCTTCTTCATCTTTAAACTCTTCTTCATCTTCGTATTCTTCTTCATCTTCTAGTTCTTCGCCGTCTTCATCATCTTCAAACTCTTCTTCATCTTCGTATTCTTCTTCATCTTCAAACTCTTCATCATCTTCGCATTCTCCTTCATCCTCATCTAGAAGTACCGCTGTGTCTTCACCAGAATCAAAGTCATCCATTCCAAGTCGACGCGTTCTTGAAACAACCACTCCATCGCGCTCTTCTTCTTCAACTAAATCAATAAGTTCTTTCCTTCCAGAGCGTAATGCGTGAAATTGGTCAAAAAGCCAAACTCTAAACTGTGTACCTAAAGCGATAAAAACACCTAACAACCCTAATGAGATAAGGACGATTGAAGCTCCTAATGAACGTAAACCAGCAACAAGTGGTTGGCCTATCATCGCACCAATAATTCCACCAGCATCTTTCAAAGCATCTACAGATTGGCCAATCGCAGGGTTACCTGCCAGGACATGAATCATTCCCAAAACACAAACAAAGACTAAAACGATTCCACTAGCAACACGAATAGGTTGTACAGGTTCAGAATCAAACTCATCTTCGAGCTCATCGTCATAATTATCTTGGTTCGAAGCATTCCCGTCCCAGATCAAAAGTGCACTAGCTGCAAAAAATCCAAGCGGGAACATAATTCTTGCTTGTCCGAATAGAAAAGCAGCAATATTCTGAAGAATCGATCCTATAACACCTACAGAATTAGTAAAAATTGCCAATGTAGAAATAATCCCTATAAGGCCGAATAGAACAACCAAAATATCTTCTACATGTGAATGCAATTGATTAGCAAACGCTTCCTTTGCTTGGGTTCTAAGCGGAGGTGTTGCAGAAACTGTTTTTCTGGTTGGTTTTTTTGTGGTCTTCCTTGAGCTAGCCATCTATATAGGTTACCTTCATTTCTCCCCTAAATCGTGGAAATGAATAGACTCAATCTCATGTCTACTATGAGAATACTACTTCTGCTCTATCTCAGCTTCCCTCCCTGCGCTCAGTCCAGATGTCGATTCGAGCAGGAGCAGCAGTCACCTATTGAAATGAATGCGTATGGTTGCAAATAGCTAAATTCCCGGCCTTTTTCGGCCCAACGCAATTAGTAAATGGAATTAAACTTCAATTACCAACGGCAACACTATTGGCCGCCGCCCTGTTGTATCGCTAGTCGAGGTTCCTGCTGCTTTACGCACTATAGCTTTTAAAGCCTCAACATCTCTTTCACCTGCATCGAGAGCGTTTTCTACCGCTGCTCTAACTGTATCTGCAGTTATCGTTTTATAATCATCGGCATCGGCTCTTGGGATCCAACCTCGAGTAACTACTTCAACTCCACCGACGATGCTTCCATCTTGATAGTCGACAGTGACAACAATAACAATTAAGCCATCTGAGCCAATTTCTCTACGATCACGTAAAAGTGCGTTGGTTATACCTCCAACATTTCCATCAACATAAAGATAGGAAGACGAAGCTACATCATTTTCTACTCTTGCAGATTCACGATCAAAAATGATCGAATCACCATCATGACAAATAAATACATTTTCACTTGGCATTCCAGAAGCTAAAGCCAAATCTCCATGAGCTTTCATATGCCTATGCTCACCATGGACTGGAACAAAATATTTTGGTTTAGTTAAAGACAAGATTGTAAGAAGCTCATCAGCACTTGCATGACCAGAAACATGTACTGGAGCATTCTCATCATGAATAACATGAGCGCCTCTACGCATTAGGCCATTAATAATTCTGTTTACGCCTGTTTCATTACCAGGAATTGTATGCGAGCTCAAGACTACACAATCATTTTCATCAACACTCAAATATTTTGATTGACCAGAAGAAATCAGCGATAAAGCAGATAGTGGCTCGCCTTGTGATCCAGTACAGATAACACAAATTTCTTCTGGACTGTAATCTTGCACCTCTTCAATATCTATCAGGCATTTATCGTCGAAATCTAAAATACCAAACTCTCTAGCTATCGTAATGTTAGTTTTAATCGACCGCCCTAGGAACGCTAACTTTCTATTCTGTTCTAGTGCCGCATCAATAATTTGAATCATTCTATGAATATGAGAAGCGAATGTAGAAACAACTATTCTCTTATCTTGATTTTCTCTAAATATTCTTTCAATAGAAGTACGGACTGTGCTTTCTGAACCGGTAGTCCCAGGGCGCTCCGCCCCTGTTGAATCTGAAAGCAGCAATAATATTTCTTTTGTTGAAGCTATCTCGCCGATCCGCGCTAAATCTGTTCTACGCCCATCTATTGGTGAGTGATCGATCTTAAAATCTCCCGTATGAAAAATAGTTCCAGTATCGCAAGAATAACTTGCGGCAAAAGCATGTGGAACCGAGTGTGTAACAGGTAAAAATTCAACCTCAAATTTACCGATTTGATGAATTTCACCATCATTAACTTCTACAAGTGATGTTTTTGACAGAAGCCCCGCTTCATCAAGTCGTCTACTCAACAAGGCTAGTGAAAGTCTAGAAGAATAAATAGGAACTTCAACTTCACGAAGAAGAAACTGTAATCCTCCAGCATGATCTTCATGCGCATGTGTAATTACTATCCCATCAATCTGGTCTTTTCGATCATATAAATAATTTAGATCTGGCAAAATGTAATCAATACCTGGCATATCTGCTTCAGGAAACATTATTCCACAATCAATAATTAACAGGCGTTCATGGTATTCAAGTACCATGCAATTCCTACCAATTTTGTTTAGACCGCCAAGGAAGGTTACAGATAATTCTCCACTAGATTTACTTATAGTTCCTTGCTTCTTTTCAGGCCTTAGTTTTATCATTCTAGTATTCATAATCCTTTGCGAATTTAGATGTAAAGTTCACTGCTTCGTCACTAACGGGAGTCAGCTTACTCGGATCATTAACATCATATTTGAAAATAGTATTCTGGCTAGGAACAACACGAGTGCTTGTATTCGCACCGAACTCATAAGTTGGTAATAACCCTTCAAAATCAAAAGTACCAACATTAGCTAGCGCCCTTAAAACACCTCGAGAAGATAAATCTCCATTTTTATATGCCTGCTCCAAAACCATATCCATTGCCCAAGCTTGTACGTAACCATACATGAAGAAAGGGTTAGAAAGCTGGTCGGGTTTATGCGCGGCAATAGAGTCGAGCATTTTTACCATACCCGCCGTATTTGTATCTCCCCATTTTGCACCAGCTGAAACTATCCATAAGTGATCTTGCGCGTAAGTACGAGCTTGGCTAGTCATCCTTAGATTTGCTTGAGGAATCCAAAGTGGAGAAAGCCCGATTAACATAACATCAGCATTCTTTTGAGCAAATGCCCCAACAATCGAACCAACATCTACAGCAGTTGCAACAACGACAACAGCATTACATTTATCTTTGATAAGTGCATCAACTTGAGATGAAATTGGAGAGTTAGTTGTAAATTGCTGTTTCGAGGCAACAACTAGCTTGAGTTTATCTACAATAAACTCGACACCTTTAACACCGTCATCACCGAACGTATCATCAAGTGCTAATGTGCAAATTTTAGGGCTTAGACCTTTGTAATTATCTACGAAATATTGAATACCATTAATAGCTTGAGTCTGATATGGATTTGCAACAGGCAGAACTAATGGATTGTTAACCCAAGATCCCGACAAGGTTGCAGGAGCTATAAGCATTGAATCTTTGATTTGTTTATCCTTTAATGCTAGAACCACATCTGAACCCAGAATTGATTGGAATGCTACAACTTCATTGGAAAGTTTGTTATATGCTTTTATCGAAAGTGTCTTATCATATGTCCCATTTTTAGAAGAGTCCTCTTTTTTCAGTTCGACCTTGTATTTAGAACCAACTCCACCTGTTTCATTTTTACTATCCCAATACGTTTGAGCACCATCTGTTATCGCATTCCCCAAAAAACCTGGTAGCCCGGATAATGGAGTAATTACACCTAGCGAAATTGTATTTCCATCAAAACCTGGGGCAACTGGTGGTTCATTTCCAAAATTAGGTCCGGTAGTAGAAGTTGTGACTTCTTCAAAGGTAGCTTTTTCTGGTTTTGTCTTTGCCTGCGAACAAGCGCTAACAGCCATAATGATAATTACGACAAGGGTCAAGAATCTTACTGATAAAGTTTTCATTATGCTCCTTCGATAGACGAACAGGCGACAATAGAAATAATACCCTAGTCGAGCAAGTAAGAATGGTGTGTTTTACCAGAACTTTTATAGGTGTTTTTTTAGAAATTGAGCACGCATTTGAATAATCGTAATAACTATTAAAGAGCTTAAAATCGCTGTTATTTGGCTAGGTGAGATTCTTCCCCCTTGGGCACTATCAAGAAAAGGAATTGAGCTAGAAAATTCAGACATGAACGAAGACAAGAAGGCTAAAACCAGGATTATCCCAGCACAAGTCCAATAGTTTCTCATGCCTCCAACAACCACAAAAGCCAATATTTGCATAGAAACAATCAAACCAAACGTCCCTAACCAAGGGTTAGCAGAACTTATTTCAAAGGATTCAATAAGAGGGGCATATAAAGCACCTGCGATTCCTGCACAAAGTCCACAAATAAAGTGTGCTGAAACAATGGTTTTTGTTGGAGATATTGCACAGGTCTGTGCTTCTACATCACGTTCGCGAATAGTTCTCATCGATCTAGCCAATGGAGAACGTGAAACATTCCTGATGTAATAAAAAATAACTAAAGACATAATAATTATCAACATCATTATTGAAGTATTCCTGTCAAAAGTATGGCCAGCAATTGTTAAATCTGCAAAATCCAAATTCCCTATACTTAAATATTTTGAGCTGGTCGCACCTCTTGAACCTCCAGATAAAAACTGAGAACGCTCTATCAGATACAAAACAATTACACTAACTGCAATGCTCGCACTAATCGCACTCGCTCCTTTTAAACGAATAGTTAAAAAACCAAAAATGGCAGAACACAAAGCCGTTATTAAAACCCCAATCGCAAAAGCAGCAATAAAAACCAACCCTTGACCGCCTAAAACACCAGTAACCTCAGTTGATGTTCTCGCAAAATACGAAGTAACACTTGCACCAATAGCCATGTATGCTCCTTGTGCAAGAGAAATCTGACCAGTTAAGCCTGTCAATACATATAAGCCTGAACCTGCAATAACAATAATTCCAGCAAAGCTAACTGCGATAATTATGTAATCAACCATTTGCGTCATCTCGAATCCATCTAGAAGGAATAATGATAAGTGCTAGTAATGCGATTGCGAATGGCACAAATCTGTCGGCAAAGGTTGGACCTAAAGTAATGGCCGTTGATAATCCGAAATTTGAAACAATGCCGTGAAAACCTTCATTGATCGAATTTATATTTGCCGAAGAAAAGATTTGTACAAATGCAACTAGAAATGAAGAAATAAAGCAGATAAGCAGATCGCTATGGCGTGCAATAATTACTGGCGAAAGCGCAATGAGTGAATAAAAGATAACAGATGTCACACCGACTCTTGGGCTTCCTGGACTAGCTAACAATATTCCCGCCAAACTAGCCATCACACCAGTAAAAACAGAAATTAAGAATTTGACATATAAAGGAGAAACACCATATGCACGAGCAGTTTGTTGATCCTGAGCAAATGCTAACAAACGATTACCCATAATGGTTTTAGATAAAATAAAGAACAATCCGAATACAACAATAAAGGCTACGAAAAGAGTTATCGCATCAATCAAAAGCAGATCAATACTAAAAATAGAAATTGACTTTGTACCAACTGGTGTTTCTAAATTAGCTCCTGAAGGCCAAATTATGTCGATAAACGTTAATGTGATAAATAATACAGAGATCGAAACTATAACTTTCATTGCACTAGAAAGCCTAGAAATAGGTTTAAACAAGCCGAAATCAATCACAAAGCTTAATAATGAAATAAAAAACATTATCCCCAAACACACAGCTAGAAAGATGAATATAGAGCTATGCTCTGATGTGAAACTAGCAACTAAGTATGGGGCTAGAGCTATATACCCGAGAACACCTATGTTCAAAAATCCAGAAACCTTAAAATGAAGCACTAAGACAACAGCTATTAGACAATAAAGAGAACCAAGTGCAAGCGAAGTAACGAGTACAGACATACCTATACCCTCTTTCCCAGATACAAATCGATTACTTTGTCGTTTCGCAGGACAGGGATCACTTCACCATCCGCTATTATCTCACCTGCATCTAATGCGATTGCTCTTTTACAAAGCGTTTTGATAACTTCAACATCGTGTTCTACGACAATTAAGGTCGTAGAAAATGTTTCTACATAATCAATAACGACTTGACAATATTGGGCTCTTTCCTCTTCGTCCATAGCAGCAGCCGGCTCATCCAAAACCAATATTTTAGGATTACCCATTAGCGCTCGGGCTAATTCAATTCTCTTTTTTGTTGCATACGGCAGATTCACACCCGAATGATTATCATTCTCTGCAATATTGCAATATTCCATAATGCGTATTGCAGTTTCGCGTTGTTCTTTATAAAACAGGCGAGGGAAAAGCAAAGAAGAAACGATACCATCTCCCCTGGAAGGAGGTGAACCGATCATTACATTTTCAACAATAGATAGATCCTCGAAATATACAGGATGCTGAAATACTCGGCGCATGCCTTTCTGGGCACGCCAAATCGCACTCTTTCTTGTAGCATCCGCTTGGGCGTATGTTACTTTCCCAACATTAGGTTTTATTAAACCTGAAATAACATCACACAAGGTTGACTTACCTGCACCATTATTCCCAATAATCCCAACCCTCTCACCTGAAGAAATTTCAAAAGATATATTTTTGAGAGCTTGAACTCCAGAATATGAAACTTCAACACCTTTTAGCGCAAATCCAATACCTCTTCTTTCTTGTTCTTGTGTTTCTCGTGGAGTTTCAACAAGCTCCACTGCTTTATCAAGTGGCTCGTCACTCATTGCGGTTTCCATTCTGTTGCCCTACTTGATTCAGCAATCGGTTCAGATAATTTTCCATTATCTAAAATTAATTTACGATCAGCTATGTCTGACACAAAACTATCGCGTTGTTCACAAATCAAAATACTCACAGATCCTGAAACTAATACCTTTATTACATCTCTAACTGCTTGAATTGCACTAGGAGAAAGACCCAGAGTTGGTTCATCTAATATCAGCACTGACGGGAAAACCATAATTGATCTTGCTATCGCTACCATCTGCTGTTGCCCGCCTGAACAATGCTTAGCTTTTTTATTTAATAGTTCATTTAGTTTTGGGAAAAGTTCAATCACATCTTTAAGTCGTGCTTTTGCCTTCTGTTTTGAATATCCAAAAAGTACAATCTCTAAATTTTCTTTTACTGTTAAATCTCCAAAAAGCTTCCTGCCTTCGAATACACAATGAATTCCGTGTTCATATCTTTTCTCCGGAGACATCTCCATAAACTCAACATTATCTGCAAGCGCATGATGAAAATTGATTCCAGAATTAGGAACATCAAGTATCCCTGCAATAGTTGAAACTAAGGTAGTTTTTCCAGCTCCGTTAGGTCCTACAATACCGAGTATCTCACCTTGTCCAATTTCAAAACTAACATCCTTTAAAATTGGTGCACCACCAAGTTTTACAGAGAGTTTATAGATACTTAATGGTTGATCCCTACTGGGGATATGTTCCGGATTAATCTTTACCTTTAAAGCCATTGGGCGTTCACCGATCTAGAAACATTCAGTTAGGAAAAAGTAATTTTTCGATACTAAATGAAACTCCTTGTAAAGCGTCTATTTCCCTTATCGACAATATTATTCCTGGCATAAAGCATCGTCTGTCATTCGCATCATGTTCAATCCTTAGAACTTCTCCTAGATTAGAAAAATATACTTGTTGATGAGCTATTGCGCCTGGAAGTCGTAGTGAGTGGATAGGGATTTCACTTAGTTCCTGGTTCGCATTTTCTATCATTTTCTCTTTAGTAGTAATAGCTGTACCCGAAGGAGCATCGAGTTTTTGGGCGTGATGAATTTCTACGATTTCACTATGCGAAAAATGTGCTGCAGCCTGAGCTGCAAACCTCATCATTAACACTGCGCCCACGGAAAAGTTTGATGCAATTATGGCTTTAGCTCCAGACGCTTCAAATTCTTGAACTATTTCTTGGCGTTGCTGCTCAGATAAACCTGTAGTTCCAGAAATAAAATCTATAGAATTCTTTCCAGCATAAATTGCATTCTCATAGGCAGCACTAGCTTTTGTAAAATCAACAATTACATCTGGACTTTCACATTTGTTTGATAGTTCTTCCAATGAAGCACACAGTTCAAATTCACCATCTACAGAATTAATATTTTCACCTACATGCCCAGGTGATACAACACCAGTTATATTAATATCATCTTCAACAGAAATAGCCGAACGTAATGCTGTTCCCATTTTCCCAAAAGGCCCACAAAGCCATATATTTTTAGTCATCTATGTATAGTAGTGAAAAAATATGCTAATTGTATGTTTTCTCAAAAGGATACAAAAAACACCTTATTATGGATTAGACAGTGACTCTATCGCTTGATTCTTTCTCATCTTCGATAGTCAAATCTATCAATTGATTATTTAGATAATAACCATTTAGCCTTACCGGCGATCGAAGATCTATCAGAGATGGCTTCGATCTCTTATTAATACCCATAGATACGAAATAGAAAACAAGGATTACCAAAGCTAGCACCACCGCAAAAATTGACAAAGCATTCAAAGTCCCAAGTGTTCTTAAATCTATTGGTGTCGACAAACCAGGTACTCGAAAACTACGTACACCTCCACTTATCCCCTCGCCATAGCTTTCATCCGAACCTAACAACGGGTCACTGGCAGACTCAATACCTAGATCATTTGAGTTAACAGCAGTTAATTGCCTCTTGGAAGGCAGGTTTTCAAAATTTGGACCAAATAGTTTCTGTACATTTAGGCTAGAAAAACTTTGCCCTGTAGCAGGATCAATAATTGAATCACTACTATTTGCAAAAAGCCCGAGTACCTCACTTGTAGTAATTGCAGGGTTAGCTTCCTTCATAAGTACCACTGCTCCTGAGACGATTGGAGCTGCAAAGGAAGTCCCAGAAACTGTTACATAGCGATTATTTTCAGGCATAAGTCCTATTTGATTTTCTCCTGGCGCAACAATATCTACCTCAGGTGACATATTAGAAAAATCAGAAACTTCTTCTACCCCATTTGCTGTATTGATTCCTGAACTTCCAACGGCAATCACATTTTGCATACAAGCTGGATAAGCAACTTTGGATTTATCAGAATTATTACCTGATGCTGCAACTACAACCACACCTGCATTAGTTAAATAATCAATTGCCTTTTTTACTTCATTGTTAGCTTCACAGTTTGGATAGCCGCTTCTAGGGAAACTCAGCGAAAGGTTTATAACATCAGGGGCAACAGGAGAACCTGTCCTAACATCATCAACGTACTTATTTAGAGCACTGACAAGATCACCGTAGCGTATCTCACCTTCTTTACTCATTGCTTGGCGCACATAAGATATTTTTGCTGACGTGGCTATACCTGATACATCAACTGTTTGAGAATTAATTTGTGTTACATTTTCATTTGCAGCAGCAAAACCTGCAACGGCCATGCCGTGGAAACAACCTACTTCAGTTGTAAAACACACATTGTTTGCATATCTACTTGGGTCAGTTTCACAAATATTTATTTCAGCTGAATCGCCTACGCATGCCTGACTGATTATCCTTGATTGACCATTTGTTTGGAATGCAGGATTATCCAAATTGATCCCACCATCAAAAATACCGATTACTACTCCGTTGCCGGTTAATATTTTTCCTTGTGCTTGTACATCTACTGCACTTGTTCGAACTTTGTAGCTTTCACTAGGACGATTGCTTGATGATTTTGACGTTGGAAAACCTGAATTTATATTTGCAGTCGCTACATCTTTCGAAAGTATAAAAATTAGGCTGAAAGCCAAAATGAATATAGCAGCCAAAACTCTGAAAAAAACATGTTTTTTCTCAGTTGAAGTCTCCACATAAACATAGGCCATAAGACCTATTATTACGCAAATGACGCGAAATTGGAACCATGAATTGTCTTTTTACGCGACAAATAACCCTTTTATTATATCTTTTTTGTGACGTATCTAAAGGAGGCCTGGCCCGGCAAAAAGGATAAAGGGTACATGCAAAGCATGTTGCGATTTGTCCTTTTTGCCGGGCCAGGCCTCCTTTAAAAGTTATCGTCGATTACGAGAGCCACCCCGGCGGTTATTATTCGCAGGTCGGCGGACTTCTTCTGGACCTAAATCTCCAAATTCATTACGAAGCTCTTCATCAAGGAAATCAGAAAAACTCACTGAGTCTCGATCCTCTGATTTAGAAGAGCTCTCCGATCGGGCTGGTCTATCCTCGCTCGATCGTGTACGAGAACGAGTTGGTCGATCGGGCGAATCGCTATCACCAGCATCCGAATCAGATTTAGATTCAGGCATAGGTGGTGCTTGTTCTCCTTCGACAATCAGTGTCAAAGCAACTTTACCGCGATCGTCCATATCGTCTACACGAACTTGGAAGACATCTCCAACGTTCATAACATCTTCAACGTTATTTACACGTTCGCCGTTACCCATCTTTGAAATATGTACAAGACCATCACGACCAGGAAGGATATTTACGAAAGCACCAAACTTTGTTGTTCCAACAACAGTACCTTCATATACCGCACCCACTTCTGGGACTGGCGGATTAAGTGTCAAATCAATCATCTCTTGAGCTTTGTTAACCATTTCGGATTCGAGTCCGCCAATAGTTACAATTCCAACGCCGTCACCATCGGCAACGTTGATATCACACCCGGTTTCAGCTTGTACTGTTTGGATATTCTTACCCTTAGGGCCGATAACTTCACCGATCTTGTCCAAAGGAATCTCAAAAGAAATGATCTTAGGAGCAGTTGCTTTAACATCTTCACGTGGTACTGAGATTGCAGTTTCCATAATATCAAGAATTGCCAACCTTGCTTGCTTAGCTTGGCTAAGTGCATTACCAAGAACTTCTGCTGGGATACCGTCGATCTTTGTATCTAGTTGGAGTGCCGTAATACAATCACGTGAACCAGCAACCTTGAAGTCCATGTCACCAAATGCGTCTTCTGCACCCAGAATGTCAGTCAAGGTTACGTACTTGTCGTTCTCATAGATAAGACCCATAGCAATACCTGCAACAGGGGCTGCGATTGGAACGCCGGCGTCCATTAACGCAAGTGTTGAACCACAAACGCTAGCTTGTGATGTCGAACCATTTGAGGCAAGAACATCTGAAACAACTCGCATCGTGTATGGCCATTCAACCTGGTCAGGAAGTACACCAACAAGTGCACGCTCTGCCAATGCACCATGACCTATTTCACGTCTTTTTGGCGAACCAACACGGCCAACTTCACCAACTGAAGATGGTGGAAAGTTATAGTGATGCATATAAGTTTTTGTTGTAGTTGGTGTGATCGTGTCTAGCATTTGTTCCATCCGAGGCATACCAAGAGTTGCAACTGAAAGAACTTGAGTCTCGCCACGCTGGAACAATCCAGACCCATGTGCTTGACCGAGTATTCCAATCTCTGCTGTTATAGGGCGAAGATCTGAAAGAGAACGACCATCAATACGGATACCTTCATCAACGATACGTGCACGAACAATCTTCTTTTGCAGAGAAGAAAAAGCAGCTTTTAGAGCTTTTTCTTGTCCTGCCCACTGTCCTGGAGCTTCTTCTGATCCAGCTAATTTCTCAACAAGCTCTGCTTTAATTTCATCCAATCGAATGGTACGATCATGTTTGTCTGCGATAAGTAGCGCCTTTGACGTATCATCATAACTCGCAGCTTTTACAGCCTCCATTACTTCATCTGTATAGTCAACATTTGAAGTATATGAAATTGCAGCTATTTCGCCACGTTCAGCAACAACAGCTGCTTTAAGATCACGTTGAACTTTAATAGCTGCGCTAATCCATTTCTTAGATTCATCAAGACCCGCAATAAGAACTTCTTCGCTAATCTTGGGCGCACCCTGTTCAAATTTTTTGAATGCACCAGGTGTTGCACCGGCTTCTACCATCATGATTGCAACATCACCATTATCGAGTTCACGACCCGCAACAACAAGTTCAAAAGTTGATTCGTCACCTTGCTGATATGTTGGGTTAGCAACCCACTCACCATTAAGGTGTGCAAGACGAGTGGCACCGACTGGGCCTTCAAACGGCATACCTGAAATATATAGTGCAGCAGATGCAGCATTTATCGAAATGATGTCATGTGGGTTTTCAAGGTCAACACCAAGAATTGTTGATACTAGTTGAACTTCATTACGGAAATCACTTGGAAATGCTGGACGCAATGGACGGTCAGTAAGACGGCAAGTAAGAATTGCATCCTCGCTTGGTCGACCTTCTCGTCGAAAGAATGAGCCAGGAATTTTTCCTGCAGCATACATTCTCTCTTCAACATCAACAGTGAGAGGAAAGAAATCTGTCCCTTCACGAGCTGGTTGTGTTGCTGCTGTAGAAAGAAGTTCAGTTCCTTGAACTTTTGCATGTACAGATGCAACCAGGTTTGCTAGGCGTCCAGTTTCTAAAGTCAGTTCTAATCCATCAGCATTGATAACACCAGATACGGTAATTGGTTTTGACATTGTTTATATCCCTTCGATACAAAATAATTCCGAGGCGTGTCGAGAAGTATGACGATTTTCAGTGGTGAATCTAGAATTTATATGAAATTATGAGATTCGCAACTGACTACCGATAAATCTCGCATCGGATTTTTTCGCTCACCTGTGAGCTTTACTCTATTTGTTATTACGAGAAGAAATACTACCACTAAACCGCACTTGGGGTCCGACCCTACAAAATGTACAAAACGCAACAAGGACAGCATGGTCGTTTTTACGCATTTTGTAGGGTCGGACCCCAAAAAAAGATTAGCGGCGAAGACCTAGTTTTTTAACGATGTTACGATATCGCTCTACGTCTACATCTTTAAGATAGTCAAGAAGGCGACGTCTACGGCCAACCAACATTAAAAGTCCACGGCGAGAGTGGAAGTCCTTTTTATGACCTTTAAGATGTCCAGTTAAATGATCGATCCGTGCTGATAGAAGTGCGATTTGTACTTCAGGTGAACCTGTATCGGAATCGTGAAGCTTATGCTCAGAAATTATTTCTTTAACTTTTGCTGGATTAGAGGCAGATGCCATTTTTCGCTCCTATGTTCGCCATGAGTCTTGGAACAGTTTTCATCAGGTGGCGAATCCTGGTGAAGAGATAGATATTACTCTAAATATCACAAATATTTGAAATCGAGCAGAAAGACTAGCTCGTTTGTTCTATTAGAAAAGGTGGATCAGACCCTTCTCTACGACAAGTATCACCAGAAATCTCGATTGCTTCATCCAAAGCTAGTTCTAAGTTGCTTTCGCTTAAAGAGGCAATGTCTTGAGGATCGTATTTGCCGTTGTTTATGAGCCATTTAATAATCCCGGAAGTAAAGGCATCTCCGGCTCCTAATGTATCAACAACTGCTATTGACCGTGCAGGAAGACTTACTTCAACATCACGAGTTCGAGCATACGCGCCTTTTTCTGCTCTTGTTACAATCGCCAAACTTACACCAAAATTCTCAACCCAGTCTGTTGCTATAGCGCTATACGATTCGCCTGGATATAACCAATTCAAATCAACATCACTGGCTTTAACAATTGTTGAGTTTGCGACCCAGCGTTCAAAATTACTTTTTACTAAGCTCCAATTATCTCCAATTACTGCTTCTCGGATATTTGGATCAAAAAATATTGTCTTTGGTTTTTCAAAAGATGTAACAAACTCTAAAAGTTCATCAAAACTTTTTGTCATGTGTTCAATAACAAGTGCGAATGAACCTCCGATGAATAAAAAATCGACATCTCCAACTTGTTCACTTAAGACTTCATAACCAAGCTCTCCTTGAGAACACCCATCAATATAAAAACTAAACTTTGCTTCACCCAAAACATCCATTGCTGCCAAAGCCAAAGTCGTCGGTGCTTTTGTGTAAGTTACACGTGAAATATCGACATTTGAGCCTTCCATGTGTCTGATGAGTAATTGCCCAAATTCATCAGTTGAAATCGGAGTTACGATTGATGATTTTATTCCTAAGCGTCCAAGCCCAACAGCGACATTCATTGGACATCCACCAGGTATCGGCATGTATGCGCCATCAGATTGGGAGACCATATCTATTAGCGCCTCACCAAAAACGGTCACCATTGGTATCGATTGATCGCTTGAACCCATGTATAGATTCTACATCTAATCAATAATTTCGTCTATTCCCTTATATACTTTGGAATAGTTAATGATTAATTACCAATAGCAAAATTACCATCATTTGCACGCAATGATTCATCCCACGGAGGGTTAGCTCCAGGAACTTTACACACTTGTGCTGCTAAGCGATTAGCACTTTGAACAAGATCTCTAGCTTGCGATCTATCAATTTGTGTAATGGCATCTTTTGTGTGTTTACCATTTTCTATTAACCACTTTAAAGTACCAGCGTTAAAAGTATCTCCTGCGCCAACGGTATCGACTATTTCAGATTCTTCCAGCGCTTCGATTTGTACTTCGAATATTCCCATCCTCCGACTACCAACTAAGACGGAATCTGGTCCACTGGTGAGAAAAACTAGCTTCGCAGAATCTCCTAATAGTTGCTCTACGATCTCCCAAGGCTCCTGATCTGGATAACGCCAATGTGCGTCTTCGATGCTCAACTTTACGATTGTTGAATTTGTTACCCAGCGATCAAATCGATCCTTAGCAGCTTGGATATCGTGTTCATCAGTACCAATAAAACCAGTCCTTACGTTAGGGTCGAAATAAATTATGTGATGTTGAGAACCAACATTAAATATTTCATCAAAAACATCAGCAGTTTGCTTGAAGGCTAAAGAAAATGAACCACTTACCAGGAGAATATCGCCTTCTTGGGGTCCATTGTAAACGTGTGCTGGGTCCCAAAACATTTGGGTGTGAACACCGTCAGCTAGATAATAACTACCATCATTGTTGTCATCTATAGGAATAATGACTCGAGTTGTAGGTTCATCTATCATTTTCAATAAAGAAATATCAACACCTGAACTTTGCATATGACTAATAAGTGCTGTTCCATCTTTATCAGTTGAAACTGGAGATAAAACTGCTGCTTTTATACACTGTCTAGACAATGCAATAGCACCATTCATAGGACAACCGCCTGGAACACTGGTTACAATTCCATCTTTTCGTAACTCATCAATCACGGTTTCGCCTATTGCTACGACACGAACTTCTTTAAAAGGTGTATTTCCCATCAGAAGAGTATACTCAAAATACTAAAAATTAGGAATCCTATTATATTTCAACTGTTTTCCTTACCATTTCAACATCATTATCAATCTGAGTTATCAGTTCATCTACGCTAGAAAGAACGAGTTGTTCACGCAATTTAGCTTCAAATTCGATTTTTATCGGTTGATCATAGATATCCTTATCGAAATCAAGTAAGTGGGGCTCGATAACTCGGATGTTGTCATCGTGGAACATAGGTCGTACCCCAATTGAGACTGCACTTCTATAAATAGAACCATCAGCTAAGACTGCTCGGCCCGAATACACGCCATCTGCTGGGATAGCCATTGATTCATCCACTTGAGTATTTGCAGTTGGATATCCAAGCTTATTCCCAACTTTGTCCCCTGAAACTACAACACCACACAGTTCATGTGGTCGACTAAGTAGTTCTTTGGCTTTTTGAACATTTCCAACAGAAATATATTGTCTAATCAGCGTCGATGAAACTGGAGATTGTGATTCATTTAACAAAAGTGGGACTCTATTAACTTCGTAACCATATTGACTGCTTAGCTCTTTCAACATTGCAAAATCTCCACGTCGACCGTGGCCAAATCGAAAATTCTCTCCAATAAAAATTGATTTTGCATTTAACTGTTCAACCAAAACTTCTTTTACAAAATCTTCTGCACTTTGTGCTGCCCTAACAGGATTGAATTCGATAACTAAAACGCAATCAACTAAACCAGTTCTTTCGATGAGTTCAAGTTTTCTTTCCAAAGGAGTTAATACTTTTGGGCTGTGGCCTGGCGCTATAACACTTAGTGGATGGCAATCAAAAGTAACTACTCCCGTTTTAAGGCCTAAAGGTTTAGCTAGCTCAGCTAGTTTATAAAGCAGCTTTTGGTGTCCAATGTGAACACCATCAAAAACACCTATGCTTATGGCAGTTTTACCTGTCGCCTTTTCATTACTTCTC
>CAUJDU010000051.1 GCA_963169585.1 Actinomycetota bacterium
ACATGTCGATAATTAGTTATATCCCTTAAGGAGGATGAAAATGAAAGCAATATTGTTAGACAAAATTGTTCCATTATTATTAGTACTCGGCGGACTAAATATAGGTCTCGCCCATGTCTTCGATTTCAACCCAATCGAAAAAGTATTAGGCTCAGGTACAACCCTAACTGGAATTGTATATATTCTTGTTGGAGTATCAGCTTTATTTGGCTTGTATCATCTTTTGGATGAAACAATGCATCCAAAAGCTACTTCATAAGTAGAGCCAGAATATCTTTCCACCCTGTAAAGGGTGGATTTTTTTGTCTTAAGAATGGTATTCTGACAACTCATCTTTATGAGTTTTAGGAGACATTTGTGCATCGCTTGCATAAGCACTTCTAGATACCAGCATGCTTACAACTCCAGAGACGGCCAGGTTAATGAAAAATGCTAAGAGTGCTTTGAGACAATTTATAGCGCTGAAATTTGCCAACACCAAAGCTAATGTAAAAAAGCCTAATCCTAATCCTGTAGGTATAGTAACGGAGCTTGCTCTTGAGTAGATGTCTTTATAGCGTAAAATCCCAATTCCGCCAATTAGAAATGTTAATCCTCCGCAAATAATAAAAAAAGCAGTAAAAAAATCTATGAACATTATTGCTCATCTCTAAGTATTAAACGAACAAGTGCAAGCGAGGAAAGAAAACCTGCTGAAGAAACCACTAAAAGTAAATCCAGCATAGATGGAAAATCGAGTAATAATCCGAGTAATACAAAAAGGGCAACAATAGTTGCCAAAATCATATCGGAAGCAGCAGCACGATCTGATTCGCTGGGACCGATGATTATCCTTATCATCACCGCTCCGCCTGCAAGCGTTGTTAGAACGAGACTTATGTAGATGGCTAACGTCATTTTTGACCAACCTCTATTGGAGCATTGTGTGGAAATCTAATTGCTTTGAAGAGACGTATTTCTAGCAGCTCTAAGGATCTTCTAAACATTTCAACATCATCTACAAACATCCCGTAAACAAAAATTGCAGGTGGGTCAGCTTTTATTGAGAGTGTAAGAGTCCCAGGTGTCAATGAAATGAGAATAGCAATTAATGCTATTTCTCTATCAGATTTTGAAATTAGATCCAGTTTTACAATCGCAGGATTAAATCTTGATTTTGGCCTGATAACGTCGACCATCAAAATTAAATTACTTTTAATAAATTCTTTACTGTAGAACAGTGCAAAAAATATAAATCTAATACATTGCATTGGTATTAACGATAAGTTCCTCATGGATTTAATACCACCTTAACGTAAGGCTCGATATCTATTAGGGATTGACTTGCAAGTTGTGTGATTTCGATTAACAGATTTGGTGCTAGGCCTATTGCTAATGTTAAGAGTGCTAGAGAAAACCCAGGTGTAATTAGTGAGAATTTTATTTTCTTATTCTCAACCATCCTTTCAATCTGGTCTGATGACGCCAGCGTTTGTTGACTATTTTTACCCCAAAAAGCTTTGTTCCAAATTCTTAACATGTATATTAAGGTTATGATGCTCACAAAAATAATAAATACAGCGATAACGTGAGATTTCATCTCAATGGCTTCAGAGAATAGATTAAATTTAGCTACGAAGCCTGAAAATGGAGGAAATCCAATAAGCGACATAGATGCCATAAAAAAGGAAGTGGCAGCTAATTTATTTGATTTCGCTAATCCATTCAATTTACTCAGTTTCCCAGTTCCGTAAGTTTCCTCTATTGCACTAGCGCTGAGGAAAAGTGAAGTTTTTGTGATCATATTGTGTACGAGGAAGAAAATAGCTGCTGCAAGCCCTGACTTTGAGAAAAGGGCGAGGCCTAAGAGGCAGTATCCAATCTGGCTCACCATCGAAAAAGTTAGTATCGAACGTATATTATTTTCACCAACTGCACCGAGCGCCCCAACGACCATGGATGTAATAAAAAGAATTGTAAAAAATATAAGATATTTTTGGTCCCCTTCGAATACTATCGAGTAGATCCGAAACATAGCTACGATAGCGATTTTGGTATGCAATCCTGAAAATAAAGATGAAACAACTGGTGAAGTACTCGGATAGGTCCTGGTTAACCATCCATGTGAGGGAACGACACCAGCTTTGACTGAAAGCGCAATAAAGACAACTCCAAATGCTCCTGCCACAAGATTGGAATCTTGAGCAGTTCCTGCAAGCTCTGCGAGGTTCACAGTTCCTGTCACGCCGTAAACCAACGCGATTCCAATGACAAAAATAGATGAAGCCAGTAAGTTGACCGTTACATATAAACGCGATGGTGCAAGTTTGTTTAAACCTTTTCTCATTACGATAAGACCGCAAGAAGGCAAGAACATTAGCTCTATAAATACAAATAGATTAAAAAGATCTGCTGTTAACAGAGCCCCAGCAACACCTGAATGTAAAATCAGGAAAAGAGGGCCAAAATATCTTTCATCGCTATCCTTACTAAAAATTGAGAAGGCAGCACAAGCAAGTATTAAAACCGATGTGGTTAATAACATCAGTGCGGCAAATGTATCGCTTACAAATGGGATGGCAATTCCTGCTGGCCAACCACCAATCTGTACTGAAATGGCTGGGGTAGTTTTATGAGCGACTAAAAGGAGAATCGAATAGACAAGAGAAAAAATCGGGCTAGCAATAAGTAGTACTCGGCTTAGTAACTTTGCTTTTGGGTGAACAATTAACGCAGCAGCACAAAGTAGCGGAACAGCAACAAGTAGCGGAAGAAAATTTGCGAGACTATCTGTCATTTCCTCTCCTGATTTTCTATTTCAGAGGCTTCAGCAACATTGTGTTCGTGGTTTGTGTCATCATTGGGTGATATTGCCGAAAGGGTCAAAAGGAAAACGGTCATAGCGAAAGAGATAACAATTGCAGTTAGAACAAAAGATTGGGGGAGAGGATCAGCCATTTTTTCAATCCCAGCACCAGAAGAGAAAGGCTCTTCTCTGTTTGATATTCCATCACTGGATAAGAGAAATAAGTTTATTGCATTAGTCAATAAGGCAAATCCTGCGATTATTCTTATCATTCCTCTTTGTAAGATTAAATAAATTGCACCTGCAAAGAGACAACCGATGATTATCGAAATTATCATAGTGGTACCTCCGCTGGATCGATTGGTCCAGAGAGATCTTCGATGTCTCCAGCGTGATCTACAATCTCAACTTTGTCATGAGGAGAGTCCGAACTTAACCTGTTTATTGCGGCTAGAACAACACCTATAACAGCAAAATATACACCAGTATCAAATAAGATTGATGAAGATAAATTAAGATTCATGCCCAGCAATTGAAAATTAATGTGGATAGGGCGAAGAAATGATTGATTCAAATATCCTGAAAGAGCTATTCCTTCAGCTATAGCAATTCCACTACCAATAAATATGTAGGGTAGCCATTTAGCATGGATGAAGTTTCGATGATCGGTTCCTAGATAAACGATAGCAATTCCGACTGATGATACAAGTGCGGCAATAAAACCACCACCTGGTTCATGATGTCCACGTAGCATTAGGTACGCTGACATGACAACGGTGAATGGGATAATAAATTTAGATACAATACGGACTGGGATATTATTGTCTTTAAAGAAGTCGGCAGCTGTCGGCGTATGCATGATGTGTGGTCGACGAACTCCCCCTAAAATTCTTGCGGAGATAAGGACTGCCATAATTGCTAGACCAGCAGTTGCAAACACTGTGAGTTCTACCAATGTGTCGACTGCTCTGAAGTTTACAAGAATTGCATTCACAACATTTTTCTCGCCAGTTTCTTGTTTTGCATTTTCTAGAAAATATCTTCCAGCTTCTGATAGTTCGCGCCGACCTGTATATGCGTAATTGGCTAGGCCGGCAAGGATTCCAAATGGAATTGCTAAACTTGCAGCATAAATTTTTCTTTTTGTAGTCGTTCGGTGGAAACGTTTGGGGAGACGACGTAATGAGAACATCATGAAAATCACAGTTAACAGTTCTATTAAGAGTTGAGTAAAAGCAACATCTGGAGCACCAAGAGTAAAGAATAATAATGTGCTAAGCACTCCTATTGTTCCTAGGAGAACAAGTGTTGCGATTCGTGATTTAGCAAGAACGATACCACCAATAGGAATTATTATCAGTCCAGCTAATAACCAATCTGTTGGTTGAATTGGATTGCCAATAACAGGTGCGAGTTCTGGACGTGAAACGGTGATAATTATGCCAAGCACAAGTAACATCAAAAGAGGTAATGCCAAATGTCTAGGAGGGGAGTCGATACTAGTGATGTTTCTTATACGAACACCAAGATTTGAAATAGATTTTCGGATAGCTTCGAGTGCTTTAACTCCGCTTCCTGGGAATAATCTCCGATTTATAAGATTGTGGAATTTGTCCTGTTTCCAAACCAGAAGAGATCCAACAACATACACAATTAGAGTAAAACCTAGTTCTTTAGATATTCCTGGCCAAAGGTGGAACTGTTTATTAAGGTCTTTGTGTGTAGCGGCCAAGGTTGCTGAACTTATCAGTGGGGTTACCCAGAAAATGCTAGCTGCACATAGTAAACCTAGAAAAGCAGCTATTGCTGGTGTGTAAGTCAATGTTATTTGTCCTGGATTTATTTGTTTTTTAGATCCTTTATATATACTCAGCACAATTTTTCCGGAATATGAGATAGTAAGTATCGAGCCAGCGACCATTAAGATCGCTATTAGTAGGTATGCCCAACTTGGTCCGGCGATATCGTTTAGAGCTTTTAAAACATATTCTTTTGATATGAATCCCAAGAGAGGGAAAATTCCAGCCATTGAAAGACAAGCCAGTGTAATTGTTAAACCAATAAGCGGAACTTTTTTCCCTATGCCGCCAAGATCAGAGAGGTTTCTGGTACCGGTGAGTTTATCGAGCACACCAGCGGACATGAATAGAGATGATTTAAATAGCGCATGTGTGAGCACATGTAATGTTGCTGCTGCAATTGCTAACTTTGACCCTATGCCAATAGTTGCAACTATAAATCCGAGTTGGCTTACGGTCGAATATGCAAGGAGCTCTTTTAAGTCATCTCT
>CAUJDU010000052.1 GCA_963169585.1 Actinomycetota bacterium
ACCTGAACCAACTCCTGTCTCTTCAGCTTTCTTTTTTCCAAGAAAACCAAAAATAACGGCAGGGATACCCGCAAGAAATCCGAAACAAATCGAAACGATTCCAAGTATCATTGCTGTTACGGCCAAACCATTAGATTGCGGTTGTCCACCTTGTGGTGGCATCGGTGGCATTCCTGGTGGTGGCATTGCAGGCGGTGGTGGCATTGGTGGTGGTGGTACCGAGCCTGGTGGTGGAGGAACAGTCATTAAAACTCCTTAAACAAACAATTGATTAACATCAAAAGTGTAGATCAAAAACTATTCAGTTAACAGTATTTAGTAACATTACAAAATTTAACACTGTCCATTTAACACCTTTTAGCAGGAAATGCTACCTGGACACGCATCTTTGGGCGTGATCTCCCCAACGTTCACAACACCTTTAATCCCTGGTACTTTGTCCATGAGGATTAGCTCAACACCTGCTTTTAACGTGGATAGCGATGCAGCACAACTACCACATGCTCCAACTAATTCAACATGAACGATTGAATTAACGTCGATCTCTACAAATTTTATATCTCCACCATCGCTTTGCAAAGCGGGTCGGATTAATTCCAAGGCATCTAAAATGTCTGCTTTGAGTGAATCACTTTTTACTACTGATTCACTTTGAACATTTTCAACTGTCATATCAACCTCTTTATACTTACTAGGAAACTATCGCTAGTTCTCCCAAGTGACATCTGCACCCAATTTGTTTAAGCTTTTCGCTAAATCATGGTATCCGCGTCTAACGTGCAAAGTGTCGTGCACGATCGTTTCGCCTTTAGCTATTAGTCCCGCCAATGCTAACGATGCTCCTGCTCGAACATCATTAGCCCGAACTTCTGCCCCGCTTAGGTTGGGCACACCACGTATCACACAATGCCGACCTTCTGTCCTTATATCTGCACCCATTCGTACAAGTTCTTCTGTAAAACCGAAACGATTATCATAAATATTTTCAGTAACAATACTTGTACCTTCACAAGTTGAAAGCAGAGCAACAACCATTGGCATATAGTCTGTAGCAAAACCAGGAAAAGGAAGTGTAGATATATCAACAGCTCGAAGCGGGGTTGATGCCATTGCCCATATTCCATCTCTGGTTGGCGAAACCTTCATTCCCATGTCACCTAATTTCAAAACAACCATTTCGATTTCTGAGATATTCACACCTTCGAGCGTTATTTCCCCGCCAACAATCCCACAAGCCATAAGTAGCGTACCTGCTTCAATTCTGTCACCAACAATTTTATGAGAAGTTGGCCAAAGCTCATCCACCCCTTCGATATGTAAAGTAGACGTACCAACTCCTTCGATGTTTGCACCCATTTTTGTTAAGAAAGTGCAAAGATCAATAATTTCTGGCTCGCGTGCCGCATTCTCTATTACAGTTGTCCCTTTGGCCAGTACTGCTGCTGTGAGAATATTTTCAGTTGCACCCACGCTTGGAAATTCGAGGACGATCCTTGCACCAACCAGTTTGTCTGCTCTGGCATCTATGAAACCATGATCAAGATCGAAAGTTGCACCCATTTTTTCTAGCGCCTTAAAGTGCATATCAAGTTTCCTAACACCGATATTGTCCCCGCCAGGAAGAGATACTCGTGCTTGACCCACCCTTGCCAAAAGTGGAGAAAGCACATTTATAGAAGCTCTCATTTTTGAAACCAATTCATATGGAGCTTCTGGTTGTAAATTTCCAGAAGAATCAAGTGTAAAAGTAGTATCATCCACTTTTTCTACTTTTACCCCAATATAAGTGAGAAGTTCAATCATGGTTGCAAGATCTGCCACTTTTGTCATATTTGATAAAGTTGAAGTACCTGCAGCCAAAAGCGATGCAGCCATCTGCTTTAAACCAGCATTTTTAGTCATCCCTGATACCACTACTGTTCCTGAAAGAGGTTCAGTACAAGGGCGTACAACTAAGCGATCCATCGATATATTGTACTATTTTTGTCTGATTTTTGAGAAATGACCGTCAAAATGGGAACTCTGTCTTCACTCTCGCTCCGCTTCCCTCACTTCACTGCGTTCGTTCAGTCCAGATGTTACTTCGAGCAAAACCTGAGTTCCCCATCAAGATACCATAACCCGGCTTGAACATGAAGCTATTGCGAGCATTTGCAAAAGGAGTTAAACCATATTTCCTCCAAGAAGATGTTTTATCGAATCTTGGTAGAGATTTGAGTTTTACTCGAAGCGACATCTAGAGCGAGTGAGTTTACGAACGAGTGAAGCGGAGCGAGAGCAATTCTCAAATTTCTACCTAAAATTACACAAACAAGGTCGCGATTTTTACTAGTTGAGCATTGAGTTCTTCATGCGTAAACTCATCAGTTTTTCTTGTTTTAAGTTCATGGTTTCCATTATCCAAAATCTCGACAACGCTACTACCCTGTAATTTCTTTGCAGATTTACGCAGTTCCCTTTCACTCGCAAAAGGATCACGACCACCCGAAACAAAAAGACATCGTTGATAGATCTCATAGAAATGTTCATCTTTTAACTGAATTTTTCCAGGTGCATGCAGCGGGTAACTGAAGAATAAACAAGAATCTATTTTGGCCTTTATTGCCGTGGATTTAGGACCTGTTATTTCAAACGATTTTATCCCAACATCGCTTGCGAGCAGCGATGCGATACGACCACCTAACGAACGTCCGCCTACAGCCACATTAATTTGTTTGAATTTAATGTCACGTTTCTTTAACTCACTAGCACATTTCTTAACCGCAAAATCTAAGGCATCCCGCCACGTTTCTAATAATACCTTGGTACTATCTGGGGCTTTCTTTCCTGATAGACGATAAGGAAAATCAAACCTAACAACCATTACCCCTTTGGAGCTCAGATTTTTGGCTAGATCAACCAACACTGGAGTTTCGCGTGATCCACTAGCTCCAGGAGCGAGAATCACAACTCTCGACTTCATTTGTCGAGTTTTTATGGGGATGCTTAACGCATATGGGTTTGCCATCAAGGCTAATGTTATCTCTATGGATCAATCACTTCAACTTCCAACACGAAATATCGCATTAGAGCTAGTAAGAGTAACAGAAGCCGCTGCTTTAGCAGCAAGTCGTCATGTAGGCCGTGGCGAAAAAGAATCTACCGACGGTGCTGCCGTTGACGCTATGAGAGTTGTATTAAACACTATTGCGATATCTGGTCGTGTGGTTATCGGTGAGGGCGAAAAAGATAATGCACCAATGTTATTTAATGGTGAAGAAGTAGGCAGTGGTGGACCCTCTTTCGATATAGCTGTCGACCCTGTTGATGGGACAACATTGACTTCATTGGGACTCGATAATGCAATTTCTGTAATTGCTTTATCTGACAAAGATACGATGTTTGATCCTGGACCAATTATGTATATGGACAAAATCGCTGTTGGTCGTAGAGCAAAAGGTTTGATTGACTTAGACGCTCCAGTAGAAGAAAATCTAAATCGTGTTTCTAAAGCGAATGAAACTCACATTTCTGAGCTTACAGTTATTATCTTAGATAGGCCTCGCCATGGCGATTTAATAGAACAAGTAAGAAAAGCAGGTGCAAGAATTAAATTAATACGTGATGGCGATGTTGCAGGTGCCATCGCTGCTGCACGTAAAGGTTCTGGTGTCGACATCTTAATGGGAATCGGTGGAACTCCCGAAGCAGTAATTGCAGCTGCTGCTTTGAAATGTATGGGTGGCGAAATTATTGGTCGACTCTATCCTCGTGACGAAGATGAAAGACAAAGAGCTATCGAACTTGGTTACGATCTAGATCAAATACTAACTACAAATGATTTAGTCTCTGGTGACAACATTTTCTTTAGCGCTACAGGTGTAACAAATGGCGATCTACTTCCGGGTGTACGATACGATCAGTTTGGAGCACACACGACTTCGCTATCAATGCGTTCAAGCTCAGGGACAGTAAGGGTTGTTGAAGCTGAACATAACCTACAAAAACTTAGGGGTTTATCCGTTATTGAATATTAACTAGCAATGACACCACTTTGGCCCCAAAACGTAATAATCTATATTAATGCTTCCTCGTGGATTCGATATTCAAACAATGATAGTTATCATGTGGATAGTAATTATTGTCTGCATGATTACGGCTTTGATGCTTATTAAATCGTTGGATAAGCCAGTGTTAAGAGTGGTCATCACGATAGTCATTGCAGGGATAATTATTTCGAGTTATCAATACACTCGGATTTTAGGAGAGTGTTCGAGATCCGGAACACAATGTACGTTCTTTAATGCAAAGGTTCCCCAAGATGGTGGCTTCATAAATTAGCCATTCATACAACAACACGACTACCAGGTAATTAATATTTTTTGTATCGTATCATTTTCATAGCTCGTGACTTTTGACCTATAACATGTGAGAATATAGCGAAAGCCCCCAAAAAATATATTTTAAGGAAGAGAAGTGCGTCGATCCCCGAACGAAGCTATCCCGAACGGCTCCACAAATGTTTTTTCTAACGAAGCCTGGTCAGATTCAACATCAGCAATACCTAGCTATACATCAGTTGGAGCTGAAGAAACAATCGACCTTTCAAAATATGCTGCTACCGGATTGCCTGATAATTTTACGAGTACAGCCCGTACACCTCGATACACACCTTCACCACATTCACCTCAATACGAAACATCAGAGAATTTAACAAATTCCGAAAATGATCCTTTCGACCACAGCGCATATGATGGACGGCCCGCTGCGCCAATGCGACAGAACGCAAGCTACGGCGACATGCCTTCTTCCACTCGTAAACGAAAACTTGGAAGTACATCACAAGGACTTACATCGGAACCGATAACCACAGCTACACCTCAAGCTCCTCCTGCGCAACATGTGCCACAAATACCTCAAGCACCTCAAGCAACTCTGGCTACACCTACACCTGCACCTCCAGCACCTGCACAATCACATTACACGCCGGTACCTCAAATGCCCACACCTGTTGCTCCACAAACCCAACAAGCATATACACCTGCACCCAACAAAGCACCTCAAATAGATCAAGATTTCGTATATCGACCTGCTTCACAGAATTCTACAGTACCTCAGGTTGAACAGAAGATAAGCCCAGCAGCTGAAGAAATACCTGCTCCAATAAACTCCGTACCTGTTGTTGATGAAACAATCGATGAAGAAATACCTCTATCTGATTTCGAAAGAGATTTCATTGAAGAGAAAATGATTGATCTGACGCAAGATACAATAGAAGTTAAAGCTGGACCAGTTGCACCATCAATTTTTAATACTGGCGCAGTTCAAGCATACGAACCCATCACCTATAACACCAATGATTCAATCTTTGGAACTCAACACCGTGATATTCCAGATTCAGACCGTCTATACAGTGACTTAAATCCTACACGCGAAACTTTCCAGATTGATCTAGATTTATTTAGAAGACTTTTCTCTAAAGTTTCTATCAAGGTTTTAGTAATAGGGCTCGTTTTAACGTTTATACTTATCGCCGCTTACATTATTGTTAAACCAGCAACAAGTTCAAGTACCAATCCATCTAAAGTCCCATCAGAATCTAGATTTCTCGGAACAGAAAAAACTGTTGTCCCATCGGATAACCCCGCAGTCCCAGACACAAATACAAATACACCTCCGCTAAACACTGGTGAACAAATATATGTAGACCCAGCTGGTGATCCAAATATCTATCCAGATAATGGCGGTGGCGCAATTGTAACTTATGACGAAAATGGCAATGCCGTTTACACAAGTCCATCTAATCAGAACTTTAATGGCGATTAATTATCGCCATTAAATGTAATCGTTCTTATTTATCCAGGAACCGCATTCCTTCTACGGTGCAAATTACGCTCAAATAGGTATTAGTTGCACCAAATTGAACTTGGGCAACAGCTTCTACAGTTTCCTGTGGTGCGGCTTTTGGAGACTCAACTGTGGTTGTATGAGTTTCTCCGCCACCATTACATTCAACATCTACAGAATACGCAGTATCAGAATCTGTCTTATTCTTAATTTGAACCGTATATGTTGCTAATGCAGTATCACTTAGGGCCACTTTGGATTCAACAAGTTCAACGTCTTCTTGCATAACTGTTGCGCCATTTGATCTAGGAGTACTGCTACTAGTTGATCCAGGTAGTGTGATCAAACCAACTACAATCAATCCAATATATATTATCGTTGCAACTATATTAAAAATACCAAGAACAAGTCCTGCTGTTGCCTTACCTCTTCCTTCTCCCCCAAGTTCCTCGGCTTTTTTCCTACCGATGATACCTAAAACAATTGCAGGTATACCCGTAAAAATTCCACACAAAAAAATCAAACATCCAAATACAAGAGCTAAAGTTGCTGGCTTATTTCCATCTGAACCACTTGAATATCCATTATTCGGATACGGTTGCTGCTGAGGCGGAGGTGGGTATTGCCCCGGGGTATAGGGTTGATAGCCTTGGCCGTATGGATTAACAGGCTGACTTTGGTTTGGATCAAAAGCTGGAGGATTAAACCCTCCAGGTTGTTGCCCTTGGTTAGGATCGTAAGGCGGATATCCACCAGGAGGTTGGCCAGTCATCGTTGCTCCTTAATTAACTTAAAAGAACTTTATACTATCTGGCAGCTAAATTTGTGGATATATAAGAGATTTAAAAGGTAATAGGATAGCTAGATACCTAATATTTGCTTTTTCTTTGCATCAAACTCTTCTTGAGTTAGGATACCCTGTTCTTTTAGCTCTGCAAGCTGTTTTAGTTGCTCTATTTCATTATTTTGAGAAGAAACTTGTTGATCATTTTGGGCAGAGATAGGTGCTTGAGCATTTTGTGCTGCTTCTCTTTTTCTCGAACGGGACGATGCTATTGCAGCACCGAGAACAACTCCTTGGCGACGACCTCTTCGAAATGACATATCTACTCCTAACTGTAGTCTACTTAGCTAGCGCATCATCAGATATAACACGCACGTGGGTTCCATCTACTTCAACAAAACCACGGGTGCATTCAAATGCAAACTCTTGCGTATCATTTATAATACGAATCTCGCCTGCACGCAACATACCTAAAAAAGGCTCATGATCATCCAAAAAAGCTACATCACCATCTGTCGTGCGACATACGACCATTTTTGCATCCCCGTCAAAGAGGACTTTCTCTGGTGTAACGATCTGTGCTTTCATTTTCTCTCCCTGGGGGTCTGATCCCCCAAATCGGACATGTCGGAAATGTTCTATTTGGGGGATCAGACCCCCAGAACTTTAGCTCTCAGCTAGTTGCTTCGCTTTAGCTAAAACAGATTCTGCTCCACCCACATTGAAGAATGCTTGTTCTGGGCAGTGATCTAGTTCCCCGTTACAGATAGCTTCAAAAGATTCAACAGTTTCTTCGATCGTACAGTAAATACCTTTAAGACCAGTAAACACTTCACCCACGAAGAATGGTTGAGACAAGAACCTCTGAATCTTACGAGCACGAGATACAGTAACTTTATCTTCTTCACTCAGCTCGTCCAAACCAAGAATCGCAATAATATCTTGAAGTTCTTTATAACGTTGCAATATTTCTTGTACTCTACGAGCAACTTGGTAGTGACGATCTCCAACAACTTCTGGTGAAAGAATCGATGAAGTTGAAGCCAACGGATCAACGGCAGGATAAATACCAAGTGAAGCAATCTGACGACTTAACTCTGTTGTTGCATCCAAGTGAGTGAAAGTCGTGAAAGGTGCAGGGTCTGTATAGTCATCCGCAGGAACATAAACAGCCTGCAGAGATGTAATAGAACGTCCTCTTGTAGAAGTAATTCGCTCTTGAAGATTACCCATTTCATCTGCCAATGTAGGTTGGTAACCCACAGCAGATGGCATACGACCGAGCAAAGTTGAAACTTCTGATCCAGCCTGCACGAAACGGAAAATATTGTCGACGAACAACAACACGTCCTGGTTTTTCACATCACGGAAATACTCAGCCATTGTTAAAGCTGATAGTGCAACACGAAGACGAACACCAGGAGGTTCATCCATTTGTCCATAAACCAAAGCAGCTTTTTCAATAACACCAGACTCTTGCATTTCTAACCAAAGGTCGGTCCCCTCACGGGTACGCTCACCTACACCAGCAAATACAGATACACCACCATGTTGTGTAGCAACACGGTTAATCATTTCTAGGATCAAAACGGTTTTACCAACACCAGCACCACCAAATAAACCAATCTTTCCACCTTTTACATAAGGCTCTAGAAGGTCAATAACTTTAATACCAGTTTCAAACATCTCTGCTTTTGGTTCTAGATCTTTAAAGTCTGGAGCTGGACGGTGAATGTCCCAACGATCTTCGATATTGGTCAACTTATCTTGGGTAGTATCTAGCGGCTTACCCAAAACATTAAATACGTGCCCCAAAACTCCGTCGCCAACAGGAACACTAATTCCACGACCGGTATTAGTTACAATAGCTCCACGTTTTAAACCGTCAGTCGCTTGCATACAAATAGCACGAACACGACCATCACCAATTTGTTGTGCAACTTCAGCTGTTACAACTGTTTCTTTATCGTCAAGCGTAATAGTTACTTCAAGAGCCATGTTGATCTCTGGCAGAGAATCCGGTGGGAACTCTACGTCAATCACAGGACCCGCGATAGCAACTACACGACCATCTTTTAATACAGGAGTTTCGACTGTTTGAGTCATTTTCTTTTCCTTTGTCTTTCGTTCTTTTCTTAGTTATCTAAGGAAGCCATGCCTTTCAAAAAGGACAAATCAATTATTGAGAAATGTCCGTTTTGCCGGGCCAGGCCTCCTCTGCAATTAACATCATCTCGGCACCAGGCTTATGTCCACCACGGAGAGCTTCAGCCCCACCTACGACTTCCATAATTTCTGTAGTGATTGCATCTTGTCGTAACCTGCTTGCAATTCGTCCCAAATTAATTATCAATTCTTCAGCATTATCTGTTGCTGATTTCATTGCTCGTTGACGAGCAGCTAATTCACTAGCTGAAGCATTTAGTAACGCGGCATAAACACGAGCTTCTACATACAATGGCAATAACGAGTCAAGCAACGTTGAAGGATCTGGTTCAAAAGTATAAGAAGAAGGAACCTTGCTATCGTCTTTAACCTCTGGCTTTGCATCTCCACCCTGACCGATTTCTTTATCTAAAGGTAACAATGGGCGGACCACAACTTCTTGAGATCCAGATGATATATAACGTGTGTAGATGATATGTACTTCATCTATTTCTCCGTCTAGGTAGGCTTTTGTTGCTTCTTTAGCAATATTTGCAGCATCAGCATACGTCGGACGTTCTGAAAAACCTACAAAACTTTCTGCAATTTTATAATCTCGGTATCGAAAATAACCTTCAACCTTTTTACCTACCGTAAAAAGTGTGTACTCACGACCTCTTTCGTCTTCAGCTTTGACTTCGCCTTCACCAGAACGAGTAACTCCATAGTTATAACCACCGCACAATCCTCGATCAGCTCCACAAACAATATATGCAACACATTTTATCTGTTCACGTGATTGTAGTAATGGAGAATCTGAAGCTCCTCCAGCAGCAACAACATCTTTAACAGCTTCAGTTAACGCATTCGCATATGGTGTAGCTGCACGAACACGCTCTTCTGCCTTTTTAATACGGCTAGCTGCAATAAGTTCCATAGCACGAGTAATCTTTTTAGTTGAATTAATAGACTTAATTCTTCTTTTTAAGATTCTCTCTTGACCACCAGCCATTTGTTATCTTTTCCTTAATCTATTTACTCAGTAGCTAAAGTCTTATCAGAAAGCGCATCGCCGAGTTCATCTGCATCTGTGTCGGTTACATCAGCCAGACCTTCTTGGTTAGTACCAATACCATGAATAGCAACATAACCAGCTTTCACTTCTTCAACAGCTTCTTTTAGAGCTTTTTCGTCTTCAACTTTCTCAGAAGTTTTTATTGCTTCAAGTATTTTTGAGTACTTAGTTCTAAATGCTTCTAAAAGAACTTCTTCAAATGGTCGTACGTGTTCTACATCCATATCATCTAGGTAACCATTAGTTCCAGCGTATAGAGAAACTACTTGTTCTTCCATAGGCATTGGAGAGTTAAGCCCTTGTTTTAACAATTCAACTAGGCGATATCCACGATCTAGTTGTTGTTTCGATACTGCATCGAGTTCGGAACCAAAAGTTGCGAAAGCTTCTAAGTCTCGGAACTGAGCCAAGTCGAGCTTCAATGTACCTGCAACAGATTTTGTTGCTTTGGTTTGTGCAGCACCACCAACACGAGAAACAGAAATACCTACATCAACAGCAGGACGAATACCGGACTTGAACAAGTCATCAGTTAGGTAAATCTGTCCATCCGTAATTGAGATCACGTTAGTTGGAATGAAGGCGGAAACGTCTCCACCTTTCGTTTCAATGATTGGTAAAGCTGTTAGAGATCCTGCACCAAGATCATCTGAAAGTTTCGCAGCACGTTCTAGTAAACGAGAGTGCAGATAGAAGACGTCTCCAGGGTACGCTTCACGACCTGGAGGTCGACGCAACAAGAGTGACATTTGACGATATGCTTCAGCTTGTTTTGAAAGATCATCATAAACAACTAATGCATGATCAGAATTTTCCATCCAATGCTGCCCAAGTGCAGCACCTGCATATGGAGCTAAATATTTAAACACAGCTTCATCACTGGCTGGAGCAGCAACAACCACTGTGTATTCCAAGGCACCATGTTCTTCCAAAGTTGCAACAGTTTGAGCAACTGTAGAACCCTTTTGCCCAATAGCAACATAGATGCATTTAACACCAGTACCTTTTTGATTCAAAATGGTGTCAATAGCAACAGTTGTTTTCCCAGTTTTTCTATCACCAATTATCAATTGTCGCTGTCCACGACCTACAGGGGTCATCGCGTCAATTGCTTTAATTCCTGTTTGAAGAGGTTCATGGACTGGCTTACGCCCAACAATTCCAGGAGCCTGAACTTCTAAACGGCGTTCGATATCGTTCTTTATTGGCCCCTTACCATCGATCGGATCGCCTAGAGCGTTAATTACACGACCAAGAAGATTATCGCCAACAGGTATCGAAAGAATTCGTCCTGTCGCTTTTACGCTGTGCCCTTCTTCAATTGAGCTTGCGTCTCCTAAAACAACAGCA
>CAUJDU010000053.1 GCA_963169585.1 Actinomycetota bacterium
TAAAGCACGGACGGTGTTGATGACTTTAGAGGAGTTTGAAAATATGCAAGAACGTGGTGAAGCTTAACGTTATTCAATCTCTAAAAAGTCGCCTTGGGGTGTAATTTCCCATGTTCGAGGTAGATATCCACCGGTTATTCCACCCGGAGAGTTAATAGCTGTACTTTCTTTTTCGGTTTTTATTTCTATCACATCTTGCTTTGTTGGAATATTTTCTTCACGTTTCTTGCCCATATGCATATGCTAATAGAATTTGAGTTAATCACGCCATGGAGCACCTGTTGGTTTTAATTCAACTGGATCGGCAACGAGTTTAGTTCTTTTTATAGATTTTCCTTTTTCGATCTGTACGTTGTATTTAGAATTTCTAAGTTTTGCTATCGTTTTCTGGTATTCAATTTGTGAACGACGTTTGCTTCTAATCCTACGATAAATGATTGTTGAAGTAAGTGCAACAATAACAACTGTTGTGCAAGCAATTGAAAATAAAATATGATTTTGAGAGATTAAATCGGCCCAAGTAAGATCCTTATTGGGTTTATTTTCTTTTAAATTTGGGTTTCTAGTTTTGCTGGGTTTCGTTTTTTCAGCACCCGTAATTCTGTTGTCACTAACTTCGCCTGTAGCTTGTGAACTCGAGGCAGAACCAGTATCTGGTCCGCCAGATATACCTCGATTCAGATCTTGTGTGTTGCCTAGAACTCTGCTTTGAGGTGGAGATGACTTCGGTTGTGTTGTATTGTTTTGGTTTTGTAGCTGTGCTTGGTAGTCTCCATAAATATAGTTAGCAGTCCCAACGGCCTCATTAGGTGAGGATTCAAAAATATTGACTCCGTTTTGTAGTGCTTGTGCTTCTTGCTCTGAAATTGAATAGGCATTGTATGAATATGATTTTGAATTTATCGTATAGCTAGAAATAGCTTGCCCTAATATTCTAAAAGTATAAGTTTGACCAGGCGCTAGAACTAAATCTGCTCCTTGTTCGGTACCGCTTGGTGCACAATAGACAGCTAAACGACCAGCCAGAATCCCTGGATTTTCTAGCTCTTCACTAAAGTTTTGTATTTCATTACATAAAAATGAACCTGTTGTTTCGCTTTCGATATATCGAAACTGTGTAGGAGGTAAAATTAATAATGGGCTATTGACCTGTTTAGATTGGATTCCAGTATTTGTTAGCTTATAAGTATAAGAAACATCGTCACCAGTTTTAACTTGACCAGCTGTATCTAGTGTCCCAACGAGTTTCCATTTGTAGATATCATCAACTCCCAAAGCTGGAGTTGTTGTGAGAAAAAGAATAGCCATTGTGCTAAAGGCACAAGAAAATAGTAAACCACGTCTAAGTCCCATCGCATATATTGTCGGCAAAAGGATAGATTTACTGTTCAAATATGGCCACTGGGCTGGAAAAATGATTCTTTTGACTCAGATTGTTTATCTGAATAAAGCAAATGTTTTACGTATAATGTGCATGATGGAGAATGATTCGAAGGCGTCAAAATGAACTATATCGGCTAGAATGTATCGGGTGGGCGCAAAAACTTTTTATATCGAGACATTGGGCTGCGCTAAAAATGCTGTTGATTCCCAAAAGGCTGCACAAGGTTTAATTCAAGATGGTCTTATTGCCACAGACGATATTTCTAAGGCGGATGTTGTCGTAGTCAATACTTGTGCTTTCATAGATGCTGCGAGGGAAGAATCTATCAATACAACACTAGAACTTTCAGCAACGAAAAAAGATAGTGCGAAACTTGTTGTTACAGGTTGTATGGCTCAGCGTTATGAAGATGAATTGAAATCTTCATTAAGTGAAATTGATGCTGTCGTTGGCTTTAGCCAAGAGGCAAATATAGCCAGCCAGATTTTTGAGCCGATTACTTTAAAATCAAAACCAAAAGGTGTTCGCGATCTTCTAGATATGCCAAGACCTAAACCAGAGTCACCATGGGCATATTTAAAAGTTGCTGAAGGTTGTAATCGAAACTGTGCATTTTGTGCGATTCCAACTTTTAGAGGGAAACAACGTTCTCGAACGAAACAATCTATATTTACTGAAGCAAAGATGTTGGTTGAAAATGGGGTCAAAGAAATTGTTTTAGTTGCACAAGATATCGCTTGGTATGGGCGCGATATGGAAGAGGGTAACACCCTTTCAGATATTATGCGAGACATTGATCGTCTTAAAGTAGACGGTCTTGAAACCCAACGTCTTGTTTATATTTACCCAAGTGAATTAAAAGGTGATCTACTCGAAACTATGATGACCTTAGATACAAGTATTCCGTATTTTGATTTATCTTTACAACATGCACACCCAGATCTTTTAAGAAAAATGAAACGTCCAGGAAGTTCTGAAAAGTTCTTAGATCTAATTGGCAATATTAGAAAAGAAAAGCCTGAAGCTGCATTCAGATCGAATTTTATTGTTGGATTTCCCGGCGAAACCGAAGAACACATGCAAGAACTCAGTTCATTTATAGAGCAAGCAAAATTATTATGGACGGGATTTTTCCCATATTCTCATGAAAAAGATACCTTGGCGTATGCGTACACTAATCAGGTCGATTCAGAGCTAGCAGGGCAGAGGACACGTGAGCTTTCTCGGATTCAAGACAATATCACTCAACAGCTTTTACTCGGATCTATTGGTTCGAAACAAAAAGTAATGGTTGATTCGCGCGAGAATGGAGTCGCAAGAGCTCGAAGTTTTGAGAGTGCTCCAGAAATAGATGGGATTGTATTAGTTGAAGATCCTGATTCAAAGCTAGGTAAATCTGATGTGATCGATATCGAAATTACAGAAGTCTCTGGTGTAGATAGGAACGCCAAAATCTCTTTAAGCTAGTATCTAAATATGACTTTTCGCAGTGGAACCAAATAAGAAGGTCTATACTCGTGTCTGGTTCGAACGAAAAAATTCATAATTTACGTTATTCAAAATCTGCTGTATTAACTCCCGCAAATTTTTTAACAATTTTAAGACTAGTTGTTTCGATACCTTTTCTTTTTTGGTTATATGAAAATCCAAGTGGCTGGCTTGTTTGGGGGGCTTTTGTTCTACTTTCTCTGAGTGACGTTGTCGATGGGATTATTGCACGAAAGAATGGCACAACTTCATTTGGCGCTTTTTTTGATCCGCTTGCCGACAAGGTATTAGCTATTGGTGGATTTTTAGTATTTGCATTACTTGGTTATTACTTATGGGTTCCATTAGCGATTATGGCGTTTAGAGAAATTGCAGTTTCTCTTGCTCGTTCGGTATTGTCTCGATATAAAATCTCTTTACCGGCACGCAAACTTGGAAAAGCTAAAACTTTCGTTCAGCTATGTGCCGTTGGGCTGCCAATGATGCCGCCAATGCATGACTTTAGAAACTTTAATTTAGGGGTTTTGTGGCTTGCTTGTGCAATGAGTGTTATCAGCGGCATTGACCTTCTTATTCATGCGCAAAGGGAAGTCCAAGAAAAAAATATCCATATTGGAGATCCTTTCCCAACTTAACCCTTAATCCGCGTTGGGCGGATTAAGGTTGAAAATTTGGGGGTTTACGACCATACGCTTTTTATGAATGTCTGCTTTGGCTTAAATACAGGTTCGGATCCTAGTAATTTTGAGTGCCCATTATGGCCTAGAAGGGATTTATGGACTATAATGTCTGCTATGCCTAATGAATTAGCATTCTTCGACTGTAGCTGTACAAGCTCCCCTGGGGCGTATCTGCTGTTTGGCTGAGAGGCAATTTATGTAGATGCTCCCTAACGGGAGCTTTTTTATTTCATCACTTATTACATAAATATAGGACAAGCATTAATGGACTCAAAAACCTCAACATTAGACAAGCTAAAAGCCATGTATGGCCCAGATGATCAGCGGCTTCCGTTTCGACATATTGATGACATCGAAGAATTAGCACAACAAATTGACGAACTTATAAGCAAAGGGGAAACTCTTAAAGTTGC